>JBDHVD010000006.1:0-53106 GCA_039809525.1 Labilithrix sp.
GAGCTTCGGCGCGAGCGGGACGACGAAGCCGGCCGCCCGGTCGGCGAACAGGAGCGCGAGCCCGACCGCGAGCTTCCGCCTCTGCGCCCAGACCACGCCCTTCGCGAGCGTCCAGGAGGACGGGCCGGACTTCGACATCGCCGGGCGATTTCATAGCACGTGACGGAAGCCGCCCCCGGCGCCCGGGACCGCGGGAGAGCCGGAGCCGGGCCGGATCAGGTGGCCCGGGCCGATTTCGGGGTGGCCCGTGCCAGGGCCGGGCGCGCTTCTTCGCCGCGCTGGCGTCCGGCCGAGGCCTCGCGCCCCCGCTCAGCTCCGACCGGAGCCGTCGAGCGAGCGCCCCGTCAGGGCGGCGCCGACGAGGATGGCGAGCGCCCCCACGGGCACGAGGAGCACGCCGATCCCCGGGTCGCCGCCGTGCGCCCCGATCGCGCCGACGAGGAACCCGGCCGGCAGGAGGACGAGCGCGACGAGCAGCGCCGCCGACGCCAGCGGGCGCGCGGCCTCGGGCTGCGCCTTCACCGTGAGGGCGTACGCGATGTTCACCACGGCGAGCAGCGTGCCGTGCGCGTGCGCGAGGCGGAGGAGCATGCGCGTCGTCTCGCGGCCCGCGTCGACGAACACGGGCGACTTCACGGCGTGCAGGAGCTCGAGCACGGCTCCGAGCACCACGTAGAGCGCGAGGCCCCACCATCCAGCGCGCAGGTGGCGTCGAGTCACTCGGCGATCGTTATCGCGTGGTGGTCGCGCGCGGCAAGCAGCGCCTGCACGAGGGCCGGATCGAGGGGCGGGGCCGCGGCGTCGACCGCCTTCTGCGAGCGCTCGGCGACGAAGCGCACCGCGGCGTAGGGATCGCGCGCGAGCTCGGCGAGGAGCGGCGCTTGCCAGGCGCGCCCGGTGGCGGCGATCGCCTCGGGGGAGCCGAGCGCGTCGGCGACGATCACCCGGACGGCCGCGTCGCCCGCGAGCGCGCCGAACACGCCTTCGGCGACGTCCTTTCGCCGCTCGTCCACGGCCACGGCGGGCGCGCCGTACCAGGCCGCGAGGCGATCGGCGGTCCAGGCGAGCGAGCGGTCGAGGTGGCAGAGGTTGCATGCGTTCGGCCGGCCGGTGTCCATCGTGTTTCGCGCGCTCGGGCGATCGATGCGATGCGAGCGCACCGCGGAGAGGAGCGCGTAGCTCGTCTTCGGCATGTGGCAGCCGACGCAGGCGGCGCCGGGCGAGCCCTCGCGATGATGCGTGTGCGCGGCGCCGTACGAGGCCGCGGCGTGGCAGCTCGTGCAGGCGCGATCGCCCGTGCGGTCGGGCGCGATCATCCCGGCGGGATCGCCCGCGTGCATCGCGTGGCACGAGAGGCACGTCGCCTGGCACTTCGAGGCCACCACGCCGTTGTACTCGCGGCCGCCGACGCGGATGGTGCCGTCCTTCCAGAACAGCGACTCGACGGCGGCCTCGATGCGCGGCATCCCGGGCTTGCCCATGGTGTCGGGAGCGAGCAGGTGGCGCGACGGCTCGAGCGCGTCGCCCGCGCGAAAGGTCCGCGAGTAGCCGCGCGACCACCACTCGTCCTCGTCGCGCGGATACGCGTACGCATGGCACTGTCCGCAGATCGCCGCCGACCGCGCGGGCGGGAGCCGCTTCGGGTGGACGATCGTCGGGTCCGCCTCGTTCCGTGCATGCTGCACGTATCGCTCGACCGGGTCGCGGTGGCGCGCCACGTGCGCCGCGCCCGGCCCGTGGCATGCCTCGCACGCGACGCCGAGCTCCCCCACGCGCGTGTCGAACGCGTCGTGCAGCGGATCGTGGCGCGGCTGGCCGGCCACCGCGTGGCACGCGATGCAGTTCGAGGCCCAGTGCGTCTCGCCGAGCGGCGCGTCCGGCGGCGTGAGGAACGCCTCCGCCCGCGGGACGAGGCGCGCGTCCCGAACCATCCACACCCAGGGGAGGAGCGACAGCTCGCCCGGCCGGTCGCCGGCGACCCAGTAGGCCTGCTCGCGATGCGAGCCCGTCGTCAGGACGACGCGCTTGCCGTCGGCCCAGACCTCGTCGCCGCGTCGCTCGAAGGGCGCGAGCACGGTGCGGGCGTCCGCGTCCTGCGTCATCGTCCGGTGGAACGAGCGCCGGAAGCTCGCGTGCTCGCCCGGATGGCAGCCGAGGCATGCCGCGGAGGACACGTACGGCGAGCGCTCGTCCGCGCGCGGGCGCTCGGCGGGCGGCGCGGCCCGAGCCTTCGGCCGGAGCAGCACGGCGGACGCGACGGAGGCCAGCACGAGCACGGCGATCGCCGCCGCCCCGAGGCGTGGCGCGTTTGCCGTGGCCGACCGGATCGCCAGCACGGCGACGACCAGCGCGACGAGCACGAGCGCGACCTCCACGCGGAGAATGTACCAACGCGGCTGGCAGGATCGTTGCTCCGTGTCGCGGCATGAAGATCCTGATCGCGATCACGCTCGTGCTCGCCGCCGCGTGCGGTGGGCGCGGTTCCACGCCGAACGAGAGCCCGGGCGCGAGCGCGCCGGCGAGCCCGGCGAGCGCCTGGAACACGACGGGCGGACCGGCGAGCCCCGGCGTCCCGGCCACCGGGCCGGTGCAGATCGCGGACGCGGGCCACGACTGATCCGCGCCGCGTCAGCGCTGCGCGGCGTACATGCAGGGGACGAGATCGCAGCTCTCCGCCGCGCAGCTCAGGAACTTCGTCTGGCTCGCGGGGACGATCGCGCTCATCGCCGCCTTGCATGCATCCGCGGTCATGTGACGGTGCTTGCGGTCGACCCTCGCGCAGCGGGACATCACGCGCTCGCACGACGACGCCACCTTCGGCGACGGGTCGAGGCACGCGCTCGACAGCGCCTCGATCACGCACGACGGGCCGACGTTGAACAGGCAGATGTCCTTCTTCCCGCTCTTCGCGTTCAGGCACGCGGCCGCCTTCTCCGCGACCTTCGGGACGAGCCAGCGCGAGAGCTTCGGGCAGTCCGAACGCGTCTCGCCGAAGCTCTCGCACGTCGGCCCCGGCGCGGGCTTCAGCGTGCACGCGACCGCCTTGCCCTTCGCGTTCTCCGCCACGTCGCAGCTCTGCGCGTGCACCGTCTTCGCCAGCGGCGGCTGCGCGGTCCCCGGCCACGGCTCGTACGGCTCCTCGTCCTCGTCGTCGGAGACCGCGACCGGCACGTCGCGCGACGTGCCCGCGTCGGCCTCCGGAGCCTCCGCGTTCTTGTCCGCGGTCGGCGACGCGGCCGGAGGCGGCGGCGGCTGCGGGGGGATGGTGACCGCGCTGCCCGGATCGTTCACCGGCTCCGTCTTGCTCCCGCACGCGAACAGCGCCGACGTGAGGAAGAGGAACTTCCCGCGATCGATCTTCATCGAGCCCCCTTCGTCGCGACGACGATCGCCGCGCGTTCGTACGGAGCCGGGCAGATGCCCGTCCGCGCCTCGACCGACAGGCCGTGCCGCTCGAGGAGCGGCCGCACCTCCGGCCAGGTGAACGTGTTGTAGTACATGATGAACTGCGGCCGGAGCAGCGCGTTGCGCACGCGCATGACCGCGTTGAAGCCGTGGGACATCCAGAACCACGGCTCGTTCGGTCTCGGCATCGGACCGGTGGCGAAGACGAAGCGCCCGCCGGGGCGCAGCGCACGGACGACGCCGGCGACGAAGCGGTCCTCGTCGTCGCGCTCGATGTGGCCGAAGGCGCCGACCGAGGTGACGACGTCCATCTCGCTCCGGAACGGCAGCTCGCACGCGTCGCCGCGCACCAGCTCGATCCGCGCGTCGCCGGGCGCGCCCTGCAGGCGTCGCTCGGCCTCGGCCAGCATGCCCTCGCTGAAGTCGAGGCCGACGACCTTCTCGCGGCAGAGCGGACGGAGGTGGCGCATGGCGGCGCCGGTCCCGCAGCAGACGTCGAGCGCGCGATCGATCGAGCGCGGACCGCCGATCTCGCGCGCCATCACCTCGAGCACCGCGTCCGGCGTGCGGAACGGCGTGTGATCGAACTTCGGCGCGAGCAGATCGTAGCCGCGCTCGGTCGACGCGAGCGCCTGGCGCATCAGCTCGAGGAAGGTCGGGCCCGCGGGATCGAACACTCACGCGCTCCCGCGGGTCGTCGAGACGAAGGCGCCCGGCACCGTCCCGATGGCGTCCGCATACGCACGGCGCCACAGCGAGCCGAGCTCCTCCTCGAAGATGAGCGGCGCCTTCGCCGCCGCCGGCAGCCATGCGCCGCGCGCCATCTCGCCGGCGAGCTGCCCCGCGCCCCACCCGGCGTACCCGACGAGCAGGTGGAACGTCGGCGGCCCTCCGCCGGCGACGAGCACCTTCAGCGCCTCGGCCGTCGCGGTCACCGCGATCTCGTCGCCGACGAGGATCGAGCCGGGGAGCGGCTCTCCCGCGCCGCGGCGGTCGTAGAGGATCCACACCGACTCGGGCGCGACCGGACCGCCGCGCCGCGCCGCGCGCGTGAAGCCGTCGGGGAGACGCTCGCTCGGATCGACGAGCTCCGTCGCGCGGATGATCGTCTCCGCCGGCGCGATCGTCGGGCCGTTGAGCACCCAGCCGAGCGATCCGTCGTCGTCGTGGATGCCGAGCAGCACGACCGTTCCCTCGAAGTTCTTGTCCCCGAGGCTCGGAGCGGCAAGGAGCAACCCCGGCTCGATCGCGGAAATCGCCGACACCCTCGCGAGGATACCCGGGAACACGCGTTGCATCACGTCTCGACATGCACGCCGAGACCCTCGTCGAGTACCCGAGCTCCCTCGTCGATCCGGACGGCACGCGCTGGATCGCGCGCGCATGCGGCCGCGCCCGCCCCGACGGGTTGTGGGAAGGCTGGATCGAGTTCGAGCGGGAGGACGGGACGCCTCCCCTTCGCACGCTGCGCGAGACCACGCAGCCCAACCGTGCGGACCTCGTCTACTGGGCGAACGGCCTCGGCGCAGTCTATCTCGAGGGGGCATTCCGCCGCGCGAGCGAGGCGGAGGATGCGACGACGAGACACGCGGCGAGCTGACCCTCGCTACTCGCCCTCGAGCGCGACGACGTCGAGCTCCTCGCGCCCCTTCGGCGCGCGCAGCTCGCGTACGTCTCCGACCTCCGCGCCGAGCAGCGCGCGCCCGAGCGGCGAGCCGATGCTCACGCCGTCGCCGAGGAGCGCGTACTCCTCGGCGGTCACCAGGCGGTACGCGCGCTCCTCGCCTTCCGCGGTGCGGACCCGCACGGTCACGCCGAGCGCCGCACGCACCGGCTCCACCTGCGGCGGGAGCACCTCCGCGCGCGCGAGCAGCTCGGGCGCGAGCCGGCGCGCGCCCGCGGCCGTCACCCGGAACGGGCCCTCGGGGATGCTCGCCGATGCCGCGCTCGACGGCGGCGCGAAGCCGGCATCGTCGTCCTCCTTGGTGAACGCCTTGCTCATCGGTCAGATCCCGAGCAAGCGCCGGACCTCCGCGACGGGCTTGCCGGCGTAGAGCTCCTTGGCGTGATCGGCGTTCGTGAAGGAGCGGGTGATCATCCGGTCCACGTAGATCGTGCCGTCGAGGTGATCGACCTCGTGCTGCAGGATGCGCGCCGGCCAGCCGCGCACGTGCCACGTCTGCGGCGCGCCGTTCTCGTCGACCCCGGTGACCTCGACCTCGCGCGCGCGCTCGACCATCCCGACGTAGCCGCGCACGCTGAGGCACCCCTCGAAGAACGTCGCCCGCTCGTCGCCGACGGTCCGCAGCACCGGATTGACGAACACGCGCGGCTCGAAGGGCACGCGCTCGCGCTCCTGCTTCTCCACGTCGGTGAGCTTCGCCTGCAGGTCGGCGCGGTCCTCGAGCACGATCACGCGCCAGGGCACGCCGATCTGCGGCGCCGCGAGCCCGACGCCGGGCGCCGCGCGCATCGTGGCGATCATCCGCTTCACGAGATCGCGGAGCTCGGGGGTGCCGAGCCTCTCCGCGGGCACCTCGCTCGCGCGGGCGCGGAGGACGGGCCGGCCGATCTGGACGATGTCGGGCTGCTTGGTCTCGGGGGTCATCGGGGCGGCCTTCGGAGGAGGAGGCGAGCTGCAGGCAGCGATCGCCAGCGCGACGCACGACGGGAGGAGGCGCGCCTTCATGCGAGCTCGATCTCCATGAACAGGTCGCGCGCCTCGCCGGGCGCGACCACGAGCACGTCGTCCTCGCGGGCGAGCGCGCCGCCGCCGGCGGTCCACGGCTCGAGGCAGACGAAGTCCTTGCCCGCGAGCGTCCAGATCACCCAGCGGCGGTAGTCGGGATGCGCGCGCACGATGACGCGCGAGCCGTCCGCGCGCTCGAGCATCGCCTCGCCGGCGCGGTGGTCGGCGAGGTGGAGGTCCACCTCCTTCTGCGCGAGATCGATCGGCCCCCGCACGTCGACGTCGGACTTCGTCACGTTGTCGAACGCGCGCGTCGCGCCGGTGGGGACGCGCGTCCGCGGCTTGTCGGCGTCCGCGACGTGGAAGTACGGATGGAAGCCGGCCGCGAACGGCATCGGCTCCTGGCCCGTGTTCGCGATGCGCTGCTCGATCCGGAGCCGCGCGCCCGCGAGCACGTGCCGGAAGCGGAGGACGAAGTCCCACGGGTACTCTCCGCGCGTGACGTCGTCGGACGCGAGCTCGAGCACCGCCTCGTTCTCGGTGGTCGCGACGACGCGCCACGGGCGATTGCGGGCGAAGCCGTGCTGCTTCATCGCGCCGGACCGACCGCGCCAGGTGAAGCGATCGCCCGGCAGCGGGCCGGGAGACGGGAACAGCACGGGGTTGCCGCCGCGCACGTTCTTCGTCGCGTCGAGCAGCGTCGCCTCGTCGAGGTAGAGCACCGGGCGCCCGTCGACCTCGAAGCGCGTCACCATCCCGCCGCGGGCGGGCGCGAGCCACACCGATGCGCCCGCGTCGCGGAGCTGGACCGTCTCCATCGCCGTCGTCATGGGCCGACGGTACCTGCTAGAGAGTCGATTTGCATGACCGAGATCTCGCTGCCGCCCGCGACCGTCGCCGCCCTGCGCGCCAAGCACATCGCGTACCTCGCCGCGCGCCTGACCGACGACCGCGCGCGCGGAGACTTCGTGCGCTCGTTCGCCAATGCCTACGATCACGTGCTCTCGCGCCCGCTGCGCGAGCTCGTCGATCCGGCGGCCGCCGCGGCGCTGCTCACGGACGTCGCCACGGCGGAGACGGTGCGCGGCCTCGCCGCCCCGGTCGTGCGCGAGGTCCATCGCCGCACCGTCGCAGCGCTGAAGGCGGACGACGCGCGCCTCGGCGACTACGTGACGAAGGAGGCCCGCGAGGCGATCGACGCGCTCATCGCCCGCCCGGATCTGATCCCCGAGGACCTCATCCACCGCGTCTTCGAGGACGACGCGACCGAGGAAGTGCTGCGCGACGTCCTCTACGACGCGCTCGTCGAGTTCAACGACTCGGTCAACCCGTTCTTCGCCGAATGGGGCCTCCCCGGGCTGCTGAAGCGCTTCATGCCCATCGGATCGGGAGCGGTGCTCAAGTCGATCGGCGCCGTCCGCGCGGAGTTCGACAAGCGCCTCGAGCCCGAGATCCGCAAGTTCCTCCTCGTGTTCATGCGCCAGTCGAAGAGCAAGATCGCCGATCTCGTCGTGGCGAAGAGCGCCGACCCGAAGTTCGTCTCGCTCCGCAAGAGCGTGGTCGCCTTCTTCTACGAGCGCACCCTCGCCGAGGTCACGAAGACGGTGGACGACGACGCGCGCGACGCGGTCGACACCGCCGCGGAGGCGATCGCCCTCGAGGTGCTCCGCCGCGATCATCCGCGCGAGCGGCTCCGCGCCGAGCTCGAGAAGTTCCTCGAAGAGAAGGGCGACGTGCCGCTCGGGGAGTGGCTCGCGTCGACGGGCGCGGTCGCGCGGCCCGAGCTCGAGCGGATCGCGGAGCTCCTGTGGCCGCACGTGAAGATGCTGCTCGAGTCGCCGCCCGCGCGCGCGTTCTACGAGCGCGTCACCTGGGAGTTCTACGACTCGCTCGGCGGAGGCGCCTGATCACGGGGCCTGATCACGGCGTCGCGAGCGCGCCGCGCGTGTCGAGGCGGATGACGCCGAGCGCGACGAGCGACTCGACGAGCGCGAGCACCTCGTTCTCCGGCATCGGCACGATGTCGAGCAGCGTCTCGAGCGTCGACGCGCCGTCCACGTGCGCGAGGAAGAAGCCCGCGCGATGATCGAGCGGCATCCGCAGGAGCTCCTCGTGGGTGCGCGCGAGCACGGGCACCGACGAGAGCGACCAGCCGAGCTGCGGCGGCGGCGAGACGGTGCCCGCGAGGAGGAGCGCCTCGTCGGTCGCGCCCTCGACGTACAGCCGGCGGATCTCGTCGATGCGCGACACGAAGCCGGCGACGCCGCCTTCCATGTGGCGCGTGGGCACGTCGGACGCGCGCGCATCGCGACGGACGAAGCCCGATTGCACCGGCGGCACGGTGGATGCGCCGCTGCGAGGGATCAGCTCCTCTTCGCCCGGCGTCGTGTCCTCGGCCCGCCCGCTCATGCCCTGGACGTTAGACGAGACCCTCGCGGGGCGAAGGCCCGAATGCGTGCTGAGACGCGAACGCGATTAGCCCGAGCGGGATGGCTCAGAGGTCGTCGTAGGCGTAGACGCGCCTGGCGGGGACCGCCTTCTTCCGCGTCGCCGCGCGCAGCTCGCCGAGCACGCGATCGTGCTCTTTCTCGAAGGCTTTCGACCGCTCGAGCGCCGCATCGAGGCGCCGCCGCGAGGCGACCGGAACGTCGTGCCTGGTCGTCCAGAGGTCCTCGAAGAGCAGCTCTGTCGCACCGACCGCGAGCGAGGGGAACGCCCCGTCGTCGACCTCGCCGACGCCGACCACGAGCAGCCGCGACCAGAGCGCCTTCATCGCCTGGTTGAACGCGCGCTCGTGCGGCTTGCCTCGCAGGCCGGCCTCGGCGCGGATCTCCTTCGTCGAGAGGGGCGAGCGCTCGCGGAGGAGCGCGAGGATGTCGTGCGCCTCGCGCGGGAGATCGGCGAACGGATCGCCGGTCTGCGCGATGCGTCCGAGCAGGGCGTGGAACACGGGCAGGGAGAAGAACGTCGCGCGTCCCTTGAACCACTTGCCGTACGCGACGTCGTGCGACTCCGCGAGGCGCGCGCGCAGGTGCCAGAGATCGACCACGCGACCGTCCGCGTCGCCGTCCCAGCTCCAGCTCATCGGCGTCTTCGGATACATCGCGCTCCAGAGCGACGGGGGCTCGGCGCGGTTCGCGATCGGGTAGACGAGCGCGATGCCGAGCTCGTCGATCGTGCGGACCGCGTGCGGGTAGCCCTTCTTCTTCACGCCGCCTCCCCCGACGCGTCGCGGAGCACGCGGAGGAGGAGCTCCGCCGGCTGGGCGCCGGATACGCCGTAGCGTCCGATGACGAAGAACGGCACGCCGGTGATCCCGATCTCCGCCGCGTCCTCCTCGTCGGCGCGCACCGCGCGGGCGTAGGCGTCTCCGGCGAGCGTCGCGCGGACCTCCTCGGCATCGAGCCCGGCCTCGGCCGCGAGACGCGCGAGCACCTCGGGATCGCTCAGCACCTCGCCCTCGGCGAAGTAGCCGCGCATGAGCCGCTCCTTCACCGCCGCCTGCACGCCCCGCTCCTTCGCGAGGTGGAGCACGCGGTGCGCGTCGAACGTGTTCGTCCGCTTCGCCTTCGCGAAGTCGATCGCCAGGCCGTCCTCGGCTGCCAGCCGCGTGATGTCGTCGAGCATCCGCTGCGCGTCGGCGAGCGACCGTCCGTACTTCTTGGCGATGCGCTCGACGTGGCTCTCGCGCTCGGGCTCGCGCGCGCGTGCGGGATCGAGCTCGAAGGAGTGGAACGTGAGCTCGACCGCGTCGCGATGCTCGAAGCGCGACAGCGCGTTCTCGAGCCGGCGCTTTCCGATCCAGCACCACGGGCACACGACGTCGGACCAGACGTGAACGGGGAGCTTCATGGGAACGACTGACTTAAGCACTATCTTGAGGGAGTGCCCATCCGGACCAAGCGCTGGAACGATCCCCCCGAGCCCGAGGACGGCTACCGGCTCCTGGTGTGCCGGTATCGCCCGCGCGGCGTGAAGAAGGACGACGAGCCGTGGGACGCGTGGTGCAGCGCGCTCGCACCCAGCGTCGAGCTCCACGCCGACGCCTATGGCAAGTCCGGCGAGGCGATCGCGTGGGACGCGTACGCCGTCCGCTACCGCGAGGAGATGGCACGGCAGCGCTTCTGGATCGACGGCTTCGCCAAGCGCGTCCGCAGCGGCGAGACGATCACGCTCCTGTGCTCGTCGGCCTGCGTCGACCCCGCGCGCTGTCACCGGACCCTGCTCGCGGCGATGATCGAGAACGCGGCGTTCCCCGAGGCGCCGTCGAAGGAGAAGACGCTCGGCGTCGTGCGCCGGAGCGCTAGCGCTTCTTCGGCTTCTTCTTCACGCGACCGGGGAGGCTCGTGACCTTCCCCGACTCGAGCAGCTTGCGGAGCGCGCGCTCCATCTCGCGCCCGAAGATCACGCGCACCGCCTCCTGTCCCGTCGGCCGGAGCTCGCGGAACAGGTCGGCCGCGTCCGACGCCTCGAGCGCGCCGCTCGTCGCGCGCTTGACGAAGTAGTCGACGAGGTCGCTCGCCATCCGGCTCGCGTGCTTGCGGACGATCTCCGCCGCCGACGCGGCGGTCTCGAGATCGATGCCCGCGGCCTCGAGCTTCATCGCCACGCCGAGGAGCGCGGGGCTCTCGAGGAGCAGCACCTCGCCCTTGCGCGACACGAGCTTCGCCCGGACGAGGTCGGCGATGAGGCCCGGCCGCTTGGTCCCGGCGAGCTCGTAGAGCTCCTCCTCGGTCGCGGTGCGCGGATGGTCGTTCGCCCACGACGCCTGGAGCTGCTGCTCGACGCCGAGCCACTCGGCGAGATCGGTCTCGCCCTTGTCGATGCTGGTGAAAAGATCGCGGATCGCGCCGATCGTCAGCCCGCGGTCCTGCAGCTTCGCGATGAGCTCGAGGCGCTCGCGGTGCTTCGGCCCGTAGTACGCGACGCGCCCGCGGATCGACGGAGGCATGAGCGCCCCGCGCGACTGGTAGAAGCGGATGGTGCGGCTCGGCACGCGCGCGATCGTCGCGAGCTCGTCGATGGTGTGCTGGTCGGGCTCCGTCTCGCTCATCCCGTCGCGCGGTACTCTACGCCCTCACGCGAGAGGCGCGCCACGTGCGAGAGCGCGAGGCGCAGCGTGCGTCCCCACGATTCGCTCCGGTACGCCACGCCGTGGCGCTCGCAGATCGCCCGCACCTCGGGCGCGATCGCGCGCAGCCGCTCCGGCGGGAGCTGGGGGAAGAGGTGGTGCTCGATCTGCAGATCGAGCCCGCCGCAGAGGATCGAGATCGGCCGCGGCACCTCGAAGTCGTTCGTCGCCTCGACCTGCATCGCGTACCACTCGCCGCGGCTCTTCGGGCGCGTCCCTTCGGGCCAGCTCTTCACCTCCGGCCCGACGTGGCCGCAGAAGATGGTCGCCGCCGAGTAGACGTCGCGCATCGTCTCGGCGAGCCAGTTGCCGAGCAGCACCTTCCAGAACATCGGCCCGGCGAGCGCGGGGAAGAAGACGTAGTTCTTCAGGTAGTAGGGCGCGTACTTCCGGAGCGTCTTCTTCCACGCCTTCTTCACGCTCTCCGGCGATCGATCGGGCAGCACGTCGAGCTGCGACGGCAGGCCGTTGTCGAAGTAGGCGTCGTTCAGCCCGGTGAAGTGCAGGTTCATGAGGAACCCGAAGTTCGGGAACAGGACGCCGATCACGAACGGGAGCTGCCACAGGTGCCTCGGCGCGTGCGGCGTCTGCTCCGTCAGGCGCGCGGGCCCGAAGTGGATGTCGGGATCGCGTCCGGCGACGTTCGTGTTGCCGTGGTGCCGGACGTTGTGCCCGTACAGCCACGACTCCTCGTCGATCGGCGTGTCCCAGCGGAACCTCTTGGAGCGATAGCGCTCCGCCCCCTTCCCTTCGATCTTGTCGTAGGCGCCGTGCAGCGCGGTGTGGCCGATCTCGGTGGCCTGCAGCTGTTTGTGGATGAAGAGCGCGAAGACCCCGCACGTGAAGGTCAAAGGCTCCGGGCTCACGTGGATGAGGACGCGACCGACGATCTCCATCGCGCGCGAGAAGCGGTCGAGCCGCTTCACGTACGCGAGGTCGTCGGCCCCGACCCTGGCGGCGGCTCGCGCCTTGAGCGCGTCGAGCTCCTCGCCGAAGGCGTGGTAGTCCATGACTCACCTCTTGATGAGTCACTTATGACCGTTACAGTTACTACTGTCAAGGTCGCCGCCGGCCGACGTCAGGAATTTGCGGCGCTGCTCCCGACCATCGTCCAATGATGCGGATGCAGAAGGCCGCTCTCGCCGGGATTCTCTTTGCTTCGCTGCTCGTGACCGCCGCCTCGGATGCGGCCGGGAAGCCCCACGCGCGCCGCCACCCTCCCCTGCTCCGGCGCACGTCGACGGCCGAGCCGGCGGCCGCCCCGGTGCGCGACACCGCCTTCCGCGGGCTCTACGTCCGCGGCGAGACCGCGGCGCGTCCGACCTTCCCGGCGTTCCTCGAGCGCGCCGCCGCACACGGCCTCAATGCGATCGTCCTCGACGTGAAGGACTACGACGGCCTCCTCACCTACCCCTCGCGCGTCCCGCTCGCGCAGTCGGAGGGCATCCTGAAGAGCCCGCCGATCGCGTCGTACGCCGCGGCCGTCCGCATGGCGCACGAGAAGGGCCTCGAGGTCGTGGCGCGCATCTCGTGCTTCCACGACGAGGCGATGGCGAAGGCGCACCCCGGCATGGCGGTCCGCGGCATCTCCGGCCACGTCTATCGCAACGGCTGGCTCGATCCGAAGAACGAGAACGCGCAGGCGTACACGCTCGATCTCGTGCGAGAGGCGATCGCGGCCGGCGCCGACGAGATCCAGCTCGACTACGTGCGCTACCCGGTCACGAACATCAAGCTGATGGACTTCGGCCTCGACCTGAAGGCGAATCCGCGCGCGAAGGTCGACGTCATCACCCGCTTCGTCGAGCGTGCGCACGCGATCACGCGCGCCCGCGGCGTGCGGCTCTCGCTCGACATCTTCGGCGTCGTCGCGCTCGGCCGGCGGGAGGACATCGAGAACCTCGGCCAGGATCCCGCGGAGCTCGGCAAGCACTGCGACGTGCTCTCGCCCATGGTCTACCCCTCGCACTACGACGAGGGCTTCAACGGCTGGGAGAACCCGGGCGACCACCCGGAGATCGTCGGCATGGGCACGAAGGGCGTGCTCGAGGTGGTGGCGACCGGCGGCGGACGCGCGAAGGTGCGCCCGTGGCTCCAGGCGATGAACCACAAGTCCCCGACGTACGGCCCGGAGTACATCCAGAAGGAGATCCGCTCGAGCGACGCGTCGGGCGGGACCGGCTGGCTGCTCTGGAACCCGGGCCAGAACTACGAGGTGAGCTGGCGCGCGCTCCCGAAGCGCTAGACGCGGGTGCGGCCAGTTCGCCTCAGCTCGGAAATTTGGCCCTGCCGTGCGCATGACGATACCCCCGGGGCATGCGTACGTCCCTCCTTCTCCTCGCCGTCGCGGCTCTCGCGGTCGGCTGCGCCAAGAAACCCGCGCAGGACGTCTCCACCATCCCGCTCACGGCGGCGAAGGCGAAGCGCGCGAACGTCCATCTCGACGACGACATCATGCGTCTGTGCTCGATCCACATCGACAACGTGGATCGCGCGCCGAAGTTCGACTTCGACGACGCCGAGCTCCTCCCCGAGGACCGCGACGTCCTCGAGCAGGTCGCCAAGTGCGTCACGAGCGGGCCGCTGAAGGGCCGCAAGCTCGCGCTCGTCGGCCGCGCCGATCCGCGCGGAGACACCGAGTACAACATGGTGCTCGGCGAGTACCGCGCCGACAGCGTGCACACGTACCTGTCGAACCTCGGCGTCCAGCCCGAGAACATGATGAAGACCTCGCGCGGCGAGCTCGACGCCGACGGCAAGGACGAGGACGGCTGGCGCCGCGATCGCCGCGTCGACGTCCTCCTCCTGAAGGACGAGCCCGTCGCGCAGAAGTGATCCCGCGCGCCGGGCGCATCGCGCTCTCCGCGGGTTTCTGATTCCATCGAGGGGGTGCAGCCCCCGGTCGTCGCACGCTTCGTGGTCGCGCGAGGGACGCTCGGTGTCCTCGCGCGGCTCTGTGCCTGGCCGCTGCTCTACACCGGCGCGTACGCGATCGCGCCGCACCAGCCGAGGTTCGTCGCGGGCGCGCTCGTCCTGGCGTCGCTCATGGCGTCGACCGTCGCCGCCTCGCGCAGCGACCGACTCGCGCGCGCGGGCGTCGTCACCGCGGCGATCGCGGTCGCGATTCCGACGTACGCCGTCGCCCGCGCCGCGGGATGGCTCGGCCTCGGGCTCGGCGCGATCGCGGGAGCGGCGTTCGCCGCGACGCTCGGCGCCACGCGCGTCCGCGACGACGCGGCGCTCGATGCCGACGCTCGCGCGCTCGCTCCGGCCGCGGTCTGGATCGCCGTGGCCGCGGCGGCGACGCGCTTCGGCGCCGAGACGGTGCACCTGCACCACGTCGTGCCGGCGGTCGGCGTCGCCATGGGCGCGCTCGCGACGGCGATCGCCGTGACCGCGCTCGTCGTCTTCGTGCGCCAGCGCCGGTGGAGCGCGCGGGTGTATGCGGGACGCGAGCATCCGCTTCGCGTCACCGCGCTCCCCGAGGACGCGGCCCCCGCCGCCCCGCTCTCCGACGTCCCCGGCTGCACCGCGGCGATCGTCACGGTGCACGGCGAGCTCGGCCCCTACCGCGCCGCCGGCGATCGCGCGGTCCTCGCGCGCGTGCCCGCGGACGCCGGGCCGCTGCTCGCGAGCCACGCGCGCGCCCTGCGCCGCGCCGCCCTGGGCGCGGCGCTCGGCGCGGCCGCGCTCGTCGTCGACACGAGCGCCCTGCCCTCGCGCGTCCACGCCGAGCAGGCGCGCGTCGCCCTCGGCGCGCTGCCGGGCGCGTGCACCGCGGCGCGCCCGACGCTGCACCTCGTGGCGCTCGAGCCGCTCCGCGCGGCGTCGATCGACGTCATCGCCGATCACTACCGCGCGGCGGGCGTCGTCGACGTCGCGCCCGCGCGCTCGCTGCTGCTGGAGGATCGGTTCATCGACACCGAGCGCGTCCAGCTCGTCGCGGAGGACGTGGCGGAGGCCGCACGCGAGGTGGTCCAGCCCGGCGCCGGAGACCTCGTCGTCGTGGTCACCGACCACGACATGTACCTGCGCTCGATGGAGTGGCAGTGGGCCTTCGCCTATCGCAAGCATCGCGTCGCCGTCGTCTCGGTCGCGCGCATGGATCCCGCCTTCCCGTGGCTCGGCCCGAGCACCTATCGACCGGAGCGCCCGGAGTGCGGCGCCGATCTCCACGCGCGCGTGCACAAGATGCTCACCCGGCAGATCCTGTTCGCGGCGTGCGACGCAGCCCCGGTGAACGATCCGCGCAGCGCGCGACGTGCGAGCGTGCTCTCGCTCCAGGATCTCGACGCGATCGACGAACGGGTCTACTGACCATCGATGACCGTCGACCTCGACGACGAGGAGCCGAAGAAGCCCACGCGCGCGAAGGTGATCCGCACGGTGATCGCGGTCGCGATCGCGCTCGTGTGCGCCGCCGGCTTCGCGTGGGTCCGCTGGGGGATGAAGAAGTCGGGGCTCGGCGAGCCGTGCGCGTACAAGGTGAGCTGCGGATCGGAGGCGCCCACGTGCCTGAAGCAGAGCGCGGAGGAGGACGGCGTGTGCAGCCGCCCGTGCGAGCCCGGCGCCGCGTGCGCGCCCGGGATCGCGTGCGTGAAGGTCGAGCTCGACGAGCGCGACGACCGCGGCAACCCGCTCGAGGGCGGCTACTGCTTCCCGCAGGCGATGCTCGACGCGCGCAAGAAGAAGAAGCCGGGCGCCGAGGCCGGCGCGCCGAAGGACTCGTACGTCGACGTGCCGGACGCGCCCGGACAGCTCGAGGGCGACGTGGAGATGAAGTGGGAGCGCGCGGGCGGCGCGTCGCGCGTGGCGAGCTACCTCGTGAAGGGCACGCTCGTGCGCGCCGCCGGCTCGGGCAAGCCGCGCGTGATCGGCGACGCCGCGGCCATGCGCGTCTACCAGGTGGACGACGACAAGAAGACGTTCGCCGCCGCGGCGCTCGAGGGCGCGCCGACGCTCGACGGCGTGAAGGTCACGAAGACCGACGCGAAGGAGCTGCTCGCCGGCCGCGAGTGCAACGTGTGGCGCGTCGACGAGCCGAAGGGCAGCCACGAGGTGTGCGTCGTCACCGGCGGCGCGTTCGTCGATCCCTCGGGCCGCGCGGCGCCCACGTGGCTGCGCGAGCTCGCGGTGCGCTCCGCCTTCCCGCTCCGGATGATCGAGCGCGACGCGAGCGGCGCCGAGAAGGGCCGCATGACGGTGACGAAGCTCGACGTGCATCCGATCGACGCCTCGTCGTTCGCGATCCCGAAGAGCTACAAGAACCTCGCCGCCCGATAGAGGGTGCTAAGAGGAGCGCATGATCGCGTTCTTCGGCATGGGACTGCTCGGCTCCGGCTTCGTTCGCGCGCTGCGACGCCGCGGCGAGGCGGTGCACGTCTGGAACCGCTCGCCCGACAAGGCGAAGGCGCTCGAGGCGGACGGCGCGCGCGCATTCACCGATCCGGCCGAGGCGGCGAAGGGCGCCGAGCGCGTGCACCTCACGCTCTCGGACGACGCCGCCGTCGACGACGTCCTCGAGCGCGCGCGGCCCGGCCTCTCTCCGTCGGCGATCATCATCGACCACACGACCACCTCCCCCACGAGCACGCGGGCGCGCGTGGACCGCTGGAACGAGCGGGGCATCCGCTTCGTCCATGCGCCCGTGTTCATGGGCCCGCAGAACGCGCTCGAGTCGACGGGGCTGATGCTCGTGAGCGGCGAGCGCGCGCGCGTCGACGCGGTCCGGCCTCGTCTCGAGGCGATGACGGGCAAGCTCGTCGACCTGGGCGAGCGCGTCGAACAGGCCGCCGCGTTCAAGCTGCTCGGCAACCTGTTCCTCATGTTCTTCACCACCGGCCTCGCCGAGGTGTTCGAGCTCGCGCGGGCGCTCGACATCGAGCCGCGCGTCGCCGCGACGTTGTTCGAGCACTTCAACCCCGGCAAGACGATCGATGCGCGCATCGATCGGATGCTCTCCGCGCAGTGGTCCAAGCCATCGTGGGGCCTGGCGATGGCCCGCAAGGACGCGCGGATCATGCTCGACGAGGCGGCGGAGCACGCGCGGCCGCTCCGGGTGCTGCCGGCGATCGCAGCGCGCATGGATGCGCTGATCGCCGAAGGCCACGGCGGCGACGACTGGACCGTGCTGGTGAAGGACGCCCTGTCGCGTTGAGCGCTTGACGACGGCGACGAGGCGATCGACCGTCTTCGCATGCCCGAGACGAAGACGTATTCCGGCGGCTGTCACTGCGGGAAGGTCCGCTACGAGGTCACGACCGATCTCGGAATGGTCATCTCCTGCAACTGCTCGATGTGCTCGAAGCGCGGCTCGCTCCTCAGCTTCGTCCCCGTGGATCGGTTCACGCTGAAGAGCGGCGACGGCGAGATGAGCGAGTACCAGTTCAACAAGCACGTCATCCACCACAAGTTCTGCAAGACGTGCGGCATCCTCTCGTTCGCCAGCGGCAAGGGCCCCGACGGCAAGGAGATGGTGGCGATCAACGCGCGCTGCCTCGACGACGTCGATCCGAAGTCGCTGACGATCACCGAGTTCGACGGCAAGAGCCGCTGACCGGCGCCCGTCGGGGCCGGCCCCGGCGCGCGTTGCGGCTCCGGACGGTGACGAGCGGCCACGCGCCGAGCTTCGGGAGGGCCCCGGCCCCGCACCTGCACGGACGGAGCCGATGTAGGGCACCCGACATCCACGGCGTTTCGCGGGAGATCTTCGCTGCGCCGGCGGACGAGCCGCGATCCCCCCGCGCATCGTTCGGCGATCGCGCGATCGACACGCGGGTGGCATCGGGCCTCTCGCGGCGCGCCACGAGCGGTGCTCGAACGAAGGAGGAAGGGGGAAACCACCATGTTCGACCGAGCCGACGACACGCGCGATCGCTTCGTCCCGATCTTCTCCATCCACGAGAGCCCGCTCGCGTACCTGATCGAAGCCGAGATCCCCGGCGCGAGCACCGCCGACGTCCTCGTCGAGGCGCAGGGCAGCGACGTCGTCGTCCGGTGCGCGCGCGTGCTCGCCGGGCCCGACGAAGGCGCCTTCACCCGCAAGCTCCGCCTCTCGCACGCCATCGACGGCGCGCGCCTCGCCGCCGAGGTGCGGGACGGGGTCCTCCGCGTCCGCGCCCCGAAGCTCCACGCCGCCGACGAGGGCTGACGCGCGCGGGCGTGCGCTGGGATCGCGCCGTGGCGTATGCTCGTCTGGTGCGGTCTCTCCTCGCGCCGCTCGGCGTCGGTCTCGCGCTCTCGACCCTGGCCGCGTGCAGCCTCTTCACGAAGCTGGACGGGTACTCCAGCGGCGAGCGTGAGATCGCGTCGGACGGCGCGGCGCCTGCCCCTCCGGTGGACTCCGGCGCGGCGTCGACGACCGACGCCGGCGGGCCACCGGGGTATCGCGACGTCGTGCTCGCCGATCGGCCTCTCGCCTACTACCGGCTCGGCGACACCGGCGCGGTGGCGAGAGACGAGATCGGTGCCCACGACGGGACGTACGAAGGCGCCGTCCCGCACGCCAAGGGAGCGATCGCCGGCGACGGCGACGGCGCCGCCGTGTTCGACGGCAGCACCTTCGTCCGCATCGGAGAGGCGTTCGCGTTCCTCGATCACGCGCCGTTCTCGCTCGAGGCCTGGATCTCCGTCGGCGCCGCGCTACCGGACACCACCCAGTGCGTCGTCGCGAAGAACATCACGGGCACGCCCGGCGCCGGTCCGCAGCACGGCTGGGCGATGTACCTCTACGGCACGGACGGGCGCATCCAGGCGTCGCGCTACCACGACGGCGTCGAGGAGGAGGTCTTCGGCGACCCGATCGCGGTCGGGCGCTGGACGCACGTCGTCGCGACGTACGACGGCACGGAGCTCGCGGTCTACGTCGACGGCGAGCCGACCGGCCGGGGGCCGTCGCCGAGCCCGATCAGCGCGTTCGTCAACGACCTGACCATCGGCGCGAGCCGCGGCGGCACCGCGTGCCGCTTCCGCGGCATGATCGACGAGCTCGCGATCTACGACGCACCGCTGTCGTCCGCCCGCATCCGCGCGCACCATCGCGCGGGGATCGGGCCGTAGCGAGCGTCCGGCCTTCACACGAACAAGGGCGCGGTGACGAGCGACACCGTCCCGAGGAGCTTCACGAGGACGTGGAGCGACGGACCCGCGGTGTCCTTCAGCGGATCGCCCACCGCGTCGCCGACGACCGCCGCGCGGTGCGCCTCCGAGCCCTTTCCTCCGAGCTCGCCCCGCTCGATCAGCTTCTTCGCGTTGTCCCACGCGCCGCCGCCGGTGTTCATGGCGAGCGCGAGCAGCACCCCGGCGATGGTGCCGGTCATGAGCGCGGCGGCGACCGCCTCGGCGCCGAGCGTGGGATCCGCGCGCGTGGCGAAGCGATCGAAGACCATCCCGACCACGACCGGCGCGACGACCGCGAGGAGCCCGGGCGCGACCATGCCCCGGAGCGCGCCGACGGTGACGACGTCCACGCAGCGGCCGTAGTCGGGTCTGTCGCCGCGCTCCAGGATGAAGGGATTCTCGCGCATCTGCCGGCGCACCTCCTTCACCACCGCCCCGGCGTCGCGCGAGACCGCGCGGATCGCGAGCGCGCTGAACAGGAACACCACGCCCGCCCCGGCGAGCGCGCCGATGAACACCGCGATCTTCCCGATGTCGACGTGCTCGAAGCGGAACGACGCCCACGTCGCGACGCCGAGGCCTCGGAGCCGCTCGCGCGCGAGGAGCGTCACCGCGTCGAGGTACGCGGAGAAGAGGAGGAACGCGGCGAGCGCGGCGGATCCGATCGCGTAGCCCTTGGTGAGCGCCTTCGTGGTGTTGCCCGCGGCGTCGAGGCGATCGGTCCGCTCGCGGGCGCCCGCGGTCTGTCCCGACATCTCGGTGATGCCGCCCGCGTTGTCGGTGATCGGGCCGAACATGTCCATCGAGAGCACGTACGCGACGGGCGCGAGCATCCCGGTCGTGGCGATCGCGGTGCCGTAGAGGCCCGCGCCCTCGACGCCGGGCAGCGCGAGCGTCCCGCACGTGTACGCGCCGAGCAGCGCGGCGGCGATCGCGACCACCGGCACGCCGGTGCACTCCAGCGCGACCGCGAGCCCGGTGATCACGTTGGTCGCCGCGCCGGTGACCGAGCTCTCGGCGATCGAGCGCACGGGGCGCGATCGCGCCGACGTGTAGTAGCGGGCGATCGACGCGAACACCGCGCTGGCGACGAGGCCGATCCCCCCGGCGGCGAGGAGCCAGACGTTGCCGCCGAGCATGAGGCGCACCGCGATCCAGAGGCCGGCCGCGGCGAGCAGCGTGGTGACGAGGTACCCGCGCGTCATCGCGCTCATCGGGTCCTCGTCCTCGTGCCTCATCCGGACGACGGAGACGCCCGCCATCGACGCGAGCAGCCCGAGCGCGGCGACCACGAGCGGGAACGCGATCCCGGAGGCGCCGAACCGCGGGTAGAGCGCCACACCGAGGATCATCGCGCCGATGTTCTCCGCCGCGGCGGACTCGAAGAGGTCCGCGCCGCGGCCGGCGCAGTCGCCGACGTTGTCGCCGACGAGGTCGGCGATGACCGCCGGGTTCCGCGGATCGTCCTCGGGGATGCGGCTCTCGACCTTGCCGACGAGGTCCGCGCCCACGTCGGCGGCCTTCGTGTAGATGCCGCCGCCGAGCTGCGCGAACAGCGCGACGAAGCTCGCGCCGAACGCGAACCCGACGAGCTCGTACGGGACCTCGCGCGGCGACGCGAGCCCGCCGAAGACCACGAAGAGCGCGGCGACGCCGCCGATCGAGATCGCGACCACCGCGAGGGCCGCGGCCGCTCCGCCCCGCAGCGCGAGCCGGAGCGCGCGATCGACGCTGGTGCGTGCGGCGCTGGCGACGCGCACGTTCGCGCGGATCGAGACGAACATCCCCCAGTAGCCGGCCGCCGCCGAGCACGCCGCGCCGAGCCCGAACGCGGCCGCGCTCTTGCACGCGAGCGCGAAGCCCTTGTCGCGGTACAGCAGGAACACCAGCACGGCGAGCACGCCGGCGAGGACGGTCACCGTGCGGTACTGGCGGAGGAGGAACGCGTGCGCGCCCTCGCGGATCGCCGCCGCGACGGCGCGCATCTCCGCCGTGCCCGCGTCGGCCGCCATCACCCTCCGCCCGAGCAGGCCGGCGACGACGAGCGACGCCGCGCTCACGACCAGGACGAAGCCGATCCACGTCATCGCGACGGCGGCGCTTGCTTGCCGATCGGCTCGCGGTGATGGATCCGCTCGGAGAACGACTCCTCCTCGCCGTCCGGCTGCCGCACGGTGAACACCGGACACGGCGCGTTGCGCACGACCGACTCGGCGACGCTGCCGAGCAGCGCATGGAGGCGCCCGACGCGGCCGTGCGTGCCCATGACGATGAGGTCCGCCTTCTCCGCCGACGCGGTCTCGAGGATCTTGCGGACCGGATCGCCGTCCTCGTCGTGGCGGACGAGGCGATCGCCGAGCCACTTCTTCGCCTCCGCGATCGCGCTCTCCATGTCGCGCTCCCCCGCCCCGCTCGCGCCCACGTGGAGCACGTCGACGCCGGCGCCCACGTCCTCGGCGAGCGTCAGCGCTTGCGTGAGCGCGGCGATCGCCGAAGGCGAACCGTCCATCGGCACCAGGATCTTGTGGATGTGGCCCATGCCCCGGACGAAGCAATCGACGTTCCCCGCGCGGCTCGATCGCAACGATGGAGGTCCGAGCTCCACGCAGGCATCGAGCCCATCCTGCGATGCAGATGTGTCGTCCGCGAACACCCGCGGCTTGTCGTCATGCTCGATCACCCGACGCAGCCGCCGATGTCGCGCCGCGCGATCGACTTCGCGGCAACGACCGCGCGTCGGCGGCGGCACGACGGTTGCTGACCGTCCCGCCCGAGGAGGCGGAGGGCGCCATGGACAGGGCACGCAAATGGATCGGCGCGACGGCTGCCATCGTCGCAGTGTCGGCGAGCACGAGCGCGTTCGCGCAGACGAAGACGACGACCGACGACGGAGCCGCGACGACCACCACCGGCACGAAGAAGGCGAAGACGCAGACCGTTCGCGCAGACGATGCGAAGAAGGCGAAGGAGCAGCAAGAGCAGATGGAGCGCGCGCGCGCGAGCCAGACCACGGTCACCTCGGCCGAGGCGACGCCGCCGAGCGCGCCGCCGCCGGGCGCCGAGAAGAGAGGCGTCGAGATCAACTGGCCGATCATGATCGCCAGCGCCGGTCTCCTCGCCGCCACGTACATCCCGACGGCGGTCGTCGGCTTCACCGGTCGCGGCGACACGCGCACGCTCATCGTGCCCGTGGTCGGACCGTGGATCTCGCTCGGCGCGCGAAACTGCAACCTCGAGCCGTGCGACGCCGAGGCGCTCGACACGACGCTCATGATCACGAGCGGCATCCTCCAGGGCGTGGGCGCCATCGGCGTCGCTCTCTCGGTGTTCATCCCGCCGCCGTCGAGGGGCTCGGTGCCCGGCATCGCTCAGGGACCGACGGTCCACGTCACGCCGGTCTCGTTCGGCAGGAGCGGCGCGGGCATCGGCGCGGTCGGAACGTTCTGACGATGCAAGGCGGAACGATTCCGTCACTCTTCCATGAGAGACTGAATCGACCGACATCCTTGCTGGTATGCTGCGGCTCGTGCGTCTTCGCCTCGCCCTGCCGCTCGTCCTCGCCGCCGCCTGCTCCGGATCGGAGGAGGCGACGCCGGACCCTTCATCGATCCCGACCGAGGCAGGGACGAGCGCGACCGAGGACGGGGGCGCGCCGATCGATCCGGGCGGCGCCGACGCGAGCGCGGACGCGTCGCCGGGCGAGGATGCGTCGCTCCCGCCGGATCCCTGCGCGGCGAAGAAGGCCGCGTGCCCGACGACGACGACGACCGAGGGCGCGGGCCTCACCGCGCTCGACCGGTGCGCCTTCCCGATGAAGGAGGCGGCGTCGTTCGGGACCTACCCCGCCCTCGTCACCGCGCTCGAGACCATCGGGACGAAGTCGTCGGTCGCCGCGGTGCTCGGCGATCTCAACCGCACCGGCAAGAGCATCGCCGCGGGCTCGGTCCCCGGCGGCCCCGCGGGCGTGAGCCGCGCGTTCGGCTGGGACGACGAGGACGACGCGTCGACGACGTGGACGCCGCAAGGGATCACCGGCTCGGCCGACGCCGACGCCACCGGGCTCGTGAACGGCAAGCGCGTGGTCGTCGTGAGCTGGTACCACGACACGAAGGGCGTTCGCCTCGCGTTCGCCGACGTGACCAACGCCGGCGCGCCGAAGTACCGCCTCGTGCTCCTGGTCGAGCCGAAGGGCACGACGGCGGCGCCGACGTTCGCGCCCGTGGTGATCCACGCCGGAGGCATCGTGTGGTTCGGCGACCTGCTCTACGTCGCCGACACCGGGCGCGGCTTCCGCGTCTTCGACTTCTCGCGCATCCTCCAGGTCGCGACCGACGTCGACGAGATCGGCTGCACCGGCGGCACGTGCCGCGGCGGCCTCTACAAGTACGTCGTCCCGCAGATCGGCGCGTACGGCGACACGTCCGCGTGCAACCCCATCTACAGCTTCGTCTCGCTCGATCGCTCGACGTCGCCGCCGTCGCTGCTCTCGGGCGAATACTGCAGCACGAGCGCGTGCGCCGGCCCGCTCGCCGGTCGCGTGTTCCGCTGGCCGCTCGCGAGCGGGTCGAAGCTTCGTCCCGGCACCTCGTGGCCCTCCGAGGTCTTCCTCATGGGCCACAAGCAGGTGCAGGGCGCCGCCTCCCGGGACGGGCTCTACTTCTTCTCCTCGAGCGCGCCCGCCGCGGCGGGTGGCGCGCTCTACCGGGTGAAGGGGAAGAAGAGCGCGACCTCGGGCTGGATCGACACGCCCGAGGACCTCATGGTCGACGAGAAGAACGCGCTCCTGTGGAGCCTCTCGGAGGGCGCGAACGCACGCGCGGTGATCGGCGCGAAGCTCGCGAGCTACCCGGCGCCCTGAGCAGCGCTCAATCGATCGACGGCACGCCGCCGTCGACGTCGACGTCCGCGTCGGGAGCGGCATCGGCCGATGCGTCCGCCGATGCATCCGCGTCCGCCTCACCGCCGTCGGCCGCCGCCTCCGTCGACGCATCCGCCGCCGCGTCCTGGTCGTCCGGGATCTGCTTCTGATCGTCCGCGGCCACGCCGCCCATCAGCGGCTGGTGGTCCGGCGGCTCGTCCGTCTGCTCCGAGGGGGTGAGGCCGAGCGGCTGGGTGATCGCGGTGCACGCCTGGGTCGCGAACGGGAGGGCGATCGCCGCCGCCGCCGCGGCCGCGCGCTTCGCCTTGCTGAGCAGCGACGCCGACACGAGCGTGTCGCCGCCGAAGAAGACGTTGCCGTCGCGATCGACGAGCATGCGCACGCACAGGTCCTGGTGGCGTTCCTTGGCGAGGAGCTCGCGGGCCTGGCGCTCCGTCATCTTCGACAGATCGCGGACGACCTTCTTGCAGTCGCCGCAGAACCGCCCTCCCTGCGCCGGCGTCATCTTGGTCCAGTCGAGGGTGCAGGGGCTCGTGATGCGGACGTCGCGCGGGGTCATCGCCATGATGACCCGGGCCATCGCAAGCCCCGCGCCATGCGGAAATTCCGTCGTCCTGCGCGCGCGGCGCGGATCGCGCTGTCAGGCGGACGCGCCGCGTGGCACAGGCTGTCACTTCCGCGAGAAGACGTTCAGCGGCACCGACACGAGGCCGTAGCCCTTCTTCGGCGCCTTGAACTTCGCGCGGGAGAGCACGCCCGCGAGGCACGCGCGCTTGTCCTCGGGGATCGCGGTCGCCGACGACGCGAGCGCGCACTCGACCTGCCCACCCTTGCCCACGCGCCCGCCGACGTACACGACGCGGAGGCCCGCGCTCTTGTCGAGGCCCTGCATGCACGCGTAGAGCTCGGGCAGGAGCGCCTCGACGACGTCGTAGACCTCCTCGGAGAGCCCGTGCGATTCGATGGTCTCGATCGCGGGCGGCGTGGTCCGCGTCTCGCCGAGACCGAGCGCGCCGTCCTTCACCACGAGCGGGATCGCGGTCGAGAAGCCGCTGCCGCTCGCGCGGTAGGTCTCGCGATCGAGGCGCTCGCGCATGCACGCCTCGACGTCCTGCGTCAGCCCGAGATCGTCGCTCGGGACGACGCACGTCGTCCGGCCGGATGCGTCGACCGCGGCGTGGAACGTGACGCGGCCCGAGGTCATCGTCGGCACCGCCTTCTTGCCCTGCTCGTAGCAAGCGGCGAGATCGCCCCGCACCCGCGCGAAGATCTCGGGGACCGACATCGGCCCCGCCGGTGGTGAGGGCGCGACGCCCCCTGGCAGAGTGCCTCCCGGAGCGCCCGCCGGCGGCGGCGGCGCGGGCGCGGTTCCCCGATCCGATGAGGCCGGCGGCGCGGGCCCGGCCGGAGGGGGCGCGCTCGATCCGGCGCATGCGGCGAGGAGCAAAGCGGCCGGGGCTCGGACGAGTCTCACGCGTGACCACCGTAACATGGGTAATCTGGGATCATGGCCGGCGGTCGCGACGACGACGAGCTCGAGCGCTTGCGCGCGCGCGTCGCGACGCTGGAGGCCGAGCTCGCGCGGGCGCGCGCGCACGTCGAGACGATCTTCGAGAACATCCCGGCGAACTTCTACGTGAAGGACCTCGAGGGCCGGTACGTGTACGGCAGCCCGTACGGCTTCCGCATGTTCGGCATCGATCCGACCGCGACGATCGGCAAGACCGACGCCGATCTCTTCCCGCCCGAGGTGGCGAAGCGCTTCGCCGCGAGCGATCGCCGCGTGCTCGAGGCCGGCACCATCGAGGACGTGTCCTACGCGGTCCCCGTGCCGACCGGGCCCCGCCACTTCGCCGGTGTGCGCTTCGTGATCAACGGCGCCGACGGCAAGGCGATCGGGGTGTGCGGGTTCGCCATCGACGTCACCGAGCGGATCGAGATGGCCAAGGAGCTCGAGCGGCTCGCGATCACCGATCCGCTCACCGGGCTCTCGAACCGCCGCCGCTTCGACGAGCACCTCGCGATCGAGGTCGCCCGCGCCGCGCGGAGCGGCGAGCCGCTGTCGCTCGTGCTCTGCGACGTCGACAACTTCAAGCGCTACAACGACCGCTACGGGCACCCGCGCGGCGACACGTGCCTCGCGCAGGTGGCGCGCGTGCTCGAGGGGCTCGTGCGCCGGCCGGCGGCGCTCGCCGCGCGCTACGGCGGCGAGGAGTTCGCGCTCGTCCTGCCGAACACGAGCGAGGAGGGCGCGCGGCTCGTGGTCGAGCGGCTCTGCGGCTCGGTGCGTGCGCTCGCGGTCGAGCACGACGCGAACGACGGTCGCGGCGTCGTGACGATGAGCGCCGGCGTCGCGACGATCATCGGCGGCTGGACGGCGCCCGAGGTGATCGCGCTCGCGGACCGCGCCCTCTACGAGGCGAAGGCCTCGGGCCGCGACTGCCACACCATGCTGTTCGCGGAGCATCCGCCGGCATCGGTCGGCCGCACCGGCGGCTGATCGTCACCGACTCGATCCGTCGTTCGAGTCGGTCGCGAACACGGACTCGTCGGTGCAGAGCACGCCGTAGTCGACGGCCCGCGTCGCCTTCTCCTCGCCGAGCATGCGCTTCATCTCCTCGAACAGGACGTCGGTGCTCTCGCTCGAGGCGAACGCGACCCGCTCCTCGGGCGACGCGCCGGGGACGCCCTTGCCGGCGGCGCGCGACTCGGCCACGCGCTGCAGCGCGCCCTGCGCGGCCTCTCCGTTCTCGGGCAAGAGGCTCGCCTTGCAGATCGCGATGCGATCGGCGTCCGACGTCACCGCGCTCTCGGCGATCGCCTGCGCGAAGAACGGGCCCTCCTCGCACGCCGCGCGCATCGCCTGCCAGGTGCGCGCGTGCGCGGCCTCGTAGGCGGCCTGCAGGGCCTCGAGCTCGCCGTCCTCGAAGCCGGCCAAGGACGCCCGCGCGCGGACCTCGCCGCCGCCGCTCACGACGCCTCCGCGCGCGCCGCCGAAGCGCCGCGCCGCGTCCCATCCCGCGCACGGCGTCACCAGGCGGACCGCATGCTCGCGCGCCATCCGGGCCCACTCGTCGCGCGCCGGCGCGATCCGCGCGGGGACCGCCCGCGCCTTCACCGCGGACGCGAGCTTCGCCTGCGTCGCCCGCGCGAGCTGCTCGGCGTCGTGGCTCGCCCGGCGGTGCTCCCGAAGCTGGGTGACGAGGTTCTCGTTGGCCTTCATCGCGGCCGCATCGATGCAGCTCGTCGGGGCGCCGGCCGGAAGCGCGGCGATCGCCGCCGCACGTGGCGCCGCGGCCGGCGCGCGCGCGCCCCATCCGAGCGCGAACGCGGCCGGGAGCGCCGCCCAGCGGAGGAGTCTGCCGCGCACCATGAGCGTCCGACCCCGTTCGACAGCGCAGCTTGGCCGATGGTTCCCGCCGCGCGTGCGGGGGCCGTGGTAGATTCGGCCTCGCATGTCCGTCGCCGAGGAGATCGCGCGGGCAATCCTCGACGGGTTCGATACCCACTACCGGCACTTCCGCCAGTCCGGGGTCACCGCCCTCGGCCGCTGGGAGCGCTGCGACTGGGCGGGGATCCGCTCCGAGGGCCAGGCCCGGAACGACTGGTACGACACCCGCGTGCTCGAGGCGGCCGCGCTCATCCGCGAGCGCTTCGCCAAGCGGACGCGCGAGGAGGCGCTCTGGCCGGCGATCAAGCGCGCGTACATCGCGCTCCTGCTCGAGCACAAGCAGCCCGAGTGCGCGGAGACCTTCTACAACTCGGTCGCCCGTCGCGTGCTCGCACGGCGCTACTACGGCAACCAGTACATCTTCAACCGGCCGGCGATCTCGACCGAGCACCTCGAGGGCGACGAGCCGTCGTACCGCTGCTACTACCCCGACAGCAACGACCTCCGCCCGACGCTGCGCGCCGCCCTCGCCGAGTTCGGCATCCGGCTGCCGTTCCGGGACCTCGAGCGCGATCTCGAGTACGTGATGCGCGCGGTCAACGAGCACTTCCCGATGGGCTGGGAGCGCCGGCCGAACTTCCAGATCCACGTCCTGCGCTCGATGTTCTTCCGCAACAAGGCGGCCTACGTCGTCGGGCGCGTGGTGAACGGCGCGGTCACGTGGCCGTTCGTCATCCCGCTGATCCACGACGACGACGAGGGCCAGCACATCTGCATCGACACCATCCTCCTCGACGAGAAGAGCATCGGCCGCCTGTTCAGCCTCGAGCGCGCCTACTTCTTCGTCGACATGGAGGTACCGAGCGCGTACGTGCACTTCATCGCGTCGCTCGTGCCGCACAAGCCTCGCGCCGAGATCTACACGATGGTGGGGCTCCAGCGGCAGGGCAAGACGCTCTTCTTCCGCGACCTCGAGCACCACCTGAAGCACTCCACCGACCGCTTCGTGATCGCGCCCGGCACGAAGGGCATGGTCATGGTGGTCTTCACGCTCCCCTCGTACCCGTACGTCTTCAAGGTGATCCGCGACTGGTTCGTCCCGCCCAAGGACACCGATCGCGATCAGGTCGAGGCGAAGTACCGGTTCGTGAAGCTCCACGACCGCGTCGGGCGCATGACCGACACGCTCGCGTTCGGCTACGTCGCGTTCCCGCGGGCGCGCCTCGACGACACGGTCGTCACCGAGCTCGAGCGCCTCGCCCCGTCGATGATCGAGGAGGAGGACGAGAGCATCGTCCTCCAGCACTTCTACATCGAGCGCCGCCTCGTGCCGCTCGACGTGTACCTGCGCGACGTCGATGCGATGCGCGCGGCCGAGGCCATCCACGAGTACGGCCAGACGATCAAGGACCTCGCGGCGGCGAACATCTTCCCCGGCGATCTCCTGCTCAAGAACTTCGGGCTCACCCGCTTCGGGCGCGTCCTGTTCTACGACTACGACGAGATCTGCGAGCTCACCGACTGCCGCTTCCGCCGCCTGCCGAAGCCGCGCAACGACGAGGAGGAGATGAGCGCCGAGCCGTTCTTCAACGTCGACGTCAACGACGTCTTCCCCGAGCAGTTCCCGTCGTTCCTCTTTCCGCCCGGCAACCAGCGCGAGACGTTCGTGCGCCTGCATCCCGAGCTCGCCGACCCCGCGTGGTGGGTCGCGATGCAGGATCGGCTGCGCGCGGGCATCCAGGAGGACTTCTTCGCCTACGGCCAGGAGATCCGGTTCAGGCACCGCTACGAGTGAGCGCGCATTTGATCGCCGTTTGACGCGCCGTTGATCGCTCCCGGCCTCACGCTGCCGGGCATGCACGAGCACCTCTTCATCTTGGTCGTCGGCGGCTCGCTCCTCGCGTGCGCCGGCAAGAAGCAGATCGACTACAGCACCACGGAGACGAAGGCCGCCGATCTCGTGGTCGACGACGTCCCCGTCACCGCCAGCCTCCCGCCCGGGTGGAAGGAGAGCGCGCTCTCCCTGCCGAACGCCAAGCGCTGGGAGTCGCCCGCCGGCACGTTCGACGGGCCCGAGATCGCGATCGCGACGACGTACGCCATGCCCACGAGCGTCGACGACGCCGTCGCCGCCGCGACGCTCGGCGGAGGCGAGCCGCCGAAGCGCAAGGAGAAGGTCGGCGACGCGTTCGTGGTGAGCACCGAGGGCGCGTCGGGCGCGAGCTACTCGGTGCACACCTACGTGCCGGCGACCGACGACAAGGCGCTCGCGTGCAGCGTGAGCTACGTCCGCGCGACCGGTGCGATCCAGAACCTCGCCGCGCAGCGCGCCTGGGCGGAGAAGCTGTGTCTCGGGGTGAAGCCGAAGAACGCCCCCGAGAAGGTCGAGCTCACCGCCGAGATGGGCGACTTCCTCGCGCAGTTCGGCACCGGCGTGGCGATCGGCAAGGCCCTGAAGAAGCACGGCGCGAAGGGCCTCGATACGAAGGACATGGAGCTCTACGACATCCAGAAGCCGGTGGTGACGAAGGCGAAGAAGGAGGGGAGCCTCACCTGCTACGCGATCCAGGGAAAGGCGGGTCTCACGACGCGCAGCTACGACGTGTGCTGGGAGGGCAAGCAGATCCGGCGCATCGACGATCGCGGCATGCGTTGATCCCCAACGACCCGCCGTAAGTAGTAGAGTCTCTTTTCGAAATGCGGCTCGGCGTTCCGAAGGAGACCCTCGAAGGCGAACGGCGCGTGGCCGCCACGCCCGACTCGGTGAAGAAGCTGCTCGGCCTCGGCTTCGAGGTCTGTGTCGAGCGAGGCGCAGGCGCAGGATCGGGGTACACCGACGACGCGTACGAGGCGGCCGGCGCGTCGCTCGCGGACGCGAAGTCGGTGTGGGGCGAGAGCGATCTCGTGGTGAAGGTCCGCCCTCCGACGGCCGACGAGATCACGTCGCTGAAGGAGGGCGCCGCGCTGGTGTCGCTGGTGCAGCCCGAGCGCGACGACGCGATCGTCCAGCGCCTCGCCGCGCGCAAGGCGTCGGTCATCGCGCTCGAGCGCATCCCCCGCATCACCCGCGCGCAGAAGATGGACGTGCTCTCCTCGATGGCGAACCTCGCGGGTTACCGCGCGGTGATCGAGGCGACGCAGCACTACCAGGGCTTCTTCGGCCCGCAGGTGACCGCCGCCGGCACGATGCCTCCGGCGCGCGTGCTCGTCATCGGCGCGGGCGTCGCCGGTCTCGCCGCGATCGCGGCGGCGCGCGCGCTCGGCGCCGAGGTCCGCGCGTTCGACACGCGCGCGGCCACCAAGGAGCAGGTCGAGAGCCTCGGCGCCACCTTCCTCACCGTGTCGATCGTGGAGGAGGGCGAAGGCGGCGGCGGCTACGCGAAGGAGATGAGCCCCGCGTTCATCGAGGTGGAGATGGCGCTCTTCCGCCAGCAGGCCGCGGAGGTCGACGTCATCGTCACCACCGCGCTGGTGCCGGGCAAGAAGGCGCCTGTCCTGGTGCCCGACGACGTCGTGCGCAAGATGAAGCGCGGCTCGGTCATCGTCGATCTCGCCGCCGAGCAGGGCGGCAACTGCTCGCTGTGCGTCCCGGGGCAGATCATCCGCGCCGACGGCGTCACCATCGTCGGCCTCACCGATCTCGCCTCGCGCATGGGCTCGTCGGCCTCGCGCCTGTTCGCGAACAACGTCGTCCACCTCCTCACGGAGATGGGCGGCGGCGAGAAGTGGAAGATCGATCGCGAGAGCGACGTCGTCCGCCCGGCCCTCCTCATCCACGCGGGCGAGGTCCTCCCCCGCCCCGCTCCGAAGGCGCCGTCGCCCTCGCAGCCGGTGGTCGTCATCCCGCCGGAGGAGGCGCGCCCCTCGATGCGCCCGCGCCCGGCGCCGAAGGCCGAGGCGCAGCCGGCGCAGAAGAAGATTCAGTCGCCGACGCGCCGCGCCTGGGGCACCACCGCGGGCGGCCTCGTGATGATCGCCGTGCTCTTCGGGCTGGGCCGCTTCGCTCCGTCCGACTTCCTCCAGCACTCGACGGTGTTCATCCTCGCGTGCTTCGTCGGCTGGCAGGTCATCTGGAGCGTGACCCCCGCGCTCCACACGCCCCTGATGAGCGTCACCAACGCGATCAGCGGCATCATCATCATCGGCGGCATGCTCCAGATCTCGTCGTCCTTCGACGCCGCCTCGGTCCTCGGCGCGCTCGCCGCGCTGTTCGCCGCGATCAACATCGCCGGAGGATTCCTCGTGACCGATCGCATGCTCCGCATGTTCCGGAGGGACACGTGAACGACGCCCCCATGAACGGAACCGCCGGAGTCATCACCGTCGCCTACCTGGTCGCGGGCGTCCTCTTCATCCGCAGCCTCGGCGGCCTCTCGAAGCAGGACACCGCGCGTCGAGGCAACCTCTCGGGCATCGTCGGCATGGTCATCGCCGTCGCGATGACCGCCGCGGCATGGGCGAGCGGCGCCGTCTCCGGCACCGGCTCGAACGCCGTCGCGGTCGGCCTCCTCGGAGGCGCGCTCGTCGTCGGCGGCGCGATCGGCGGCGTGCTCGCCAAGCGCGTCGAGATGACGGGCATGCCCGAGCTCGTCGCCGTCCTCCACAGCTTCGTCGGCCTCGCCGCGGTGCTCGTCGGCTTCGCGTCGTACCTCTCGCCGGACACCGCGACGAGCAGCGCGCCGGTCCACGGCTCGGTCGAGGCCACGGTGCACCTCGTCGAGATCGGCATCGGCATCGCGGTCGGCGCCCTCACCTTCACCGGCTCGGTCATCGCGTGGGGCAAGCTCCGCGGCACGATCAGCGGCAAGCCGCTCCTCCTGCCCGGCCGTCACCTCCTCAACGCGATCATCGCCGCGTCGATCCTCGGCCTCTGCATCCCCGTGGTCATGGCCCACGGGACCGCGGGCCTCCCGTACCTCGTCGCGATCGCGGTGCTGTCGGGCCTGCTCGGCATCCACCTGGTCATGGCGATCGGCGGCGCCGACATGCCGGTCGTCGTCTCGCTCCTCAACAGCTACTCGGGCTGGGCCGCGGCCGCCGCGGGCTTCGTCCTCGCGAACGATCTCCTCATCGTCACCGGCGCGCTCGTCGGCTCGAGCGGCACCATCCTCTCGATCATCATGTGCCGCGCGATGAACCGCTCGATCGCGAACGTCATCTTCGGCGGCTTCGGCACCGGCGACGTCAAGCCGGCCGCCGCGGCGGCGCCCGCGGGCGAGGTGCGCGAGATGAAGCACGAGGAGGTCGCGAGCCTCCTCGGTGACGCGAAGAGCGTGGTCATCGTGCCGGGCTACGGCATGGCGGTCGCGCGCGCGCAGAGCGCGGTCCACGACCTCACGCGCGCCCTGCGCGAGCGCGGCACCACCGTGCGCTTCGCCATCCACCCCGTCGCCGGGCGTCTCCCCGGCCACATGAACGTCCTCCTGGCCGAGGCCGGGATCCCTTACGACATCGTGCTCGAGATGGAGGAGATCAACCACGACTTCCCCAAGACCGACGTCGTGCTCGTCATCGGCGCGAACGACATCGTGAACCCCGGCGCGCTCGACGACGCCTCGAGCCCGATCTACGGCATGCCCGTCCTCGAGGTCTGGAAGTCGAAGACCGTCATCGTCCTCAAGCGCGGCATGGCCGCGGGCTACGCGGGCGTCGAGAACCCGCTCTTCCACCTCGAGAACACGCGCATGCTCTTCGGCGACGCGCGCAAGAGCATCGAGTCGCTCGTGCGCTCGCCGGCGCTGACCCCATCGGCGTCGTCGGCGGCATGACGCTCGTCACCGCGCCTTCGCGACGTCGATGAGCACCTCGCCCGCGGCCGTCGTGCGGACGGGCGACGGCCCGAGCGGCTCGTCGAGCTTCGCCCGGAGCGGGGTCGAGATCGTGCGGCAAACGACGTGCCCGCTCGCGAGCTCGCAGATCGTCCCGTGGTGCGTGACGTCCTCGCCGTGCACCGGCTCGAACCCGTCGGGATCGGTCGTCCGCCGCTCGACGACCTGGACGACGAGCTCGTCCCCGCGCGGCGCGGAGGCCCACGTCATCCCGAGGAGCTCGTAGCGCGCCGTCCAGTAGATCGCCGAGTCGACGCCGCGCAGCCGCACCGTGGTCGGCAAGACCTCGCGATCGGTGCGCAGCGCGAGCGCCGCGCCCTCGAACCTCTGCTCGTACAGGGTCGGGATCTGCGTGTGCTGTTCGAGCTCGAGCACGCCGGCGAACGGAGCATGTGCGCCCTCGAGAACCTTCCCCGCGCGACACTCCGCGAGGCCGTCGATATCCTGCCCGCGCCGATCGCCTTCGCGGCGTCGATCTGCACCTGTGTTTCGCGCACGAACGCCGCGCACGCGGCCTCGACCGTCGCGAACGGCTTTGGCTCCTCCACCGCGACGTCGTCGGATCGAGACCCCCGACGCGCACGAGTGGGGCGGCCGGCTTGGCGAACCTCGCCTTTCCGGGCGTGCCCCACACCGACAGCTCGGACACGACGAGCTCGCGCCAGGCCTTCTTCGTGCCGGGCACGACCTCCCGCACCTCGAGCTTGAAGTCGCCACCCGCTGCGCCGATGTCGATGCGCTGCGGCCCGCGCACGTTCGGGTCCAGCGCCACCTCCCTGAACGGCGCCCGGTCGCGGGAGATGCGAAGCTTCGCGATCCGGACGTTCGCGGTGAAGAGGTCCTCGGTCTCCGTCTTGCGGTCGAAGCCTGCGTGGACGTACACGTGCGACACGACGGCGTCCGCGGGCACGCGGAACGCCATGTACCCGCCGACGAGGTCTCCGGTCCTGCCGTTCCACGCCGTGTCCGCGCGCCCGTCGACCAGGAGCTCGGGCAGGTCGCGCGGGTTGTCGACGCGCGACGAGACGGCGACGAGCGCCGGCGTCGTGTGGAGCAGCTCCACGAGCGCTCCGGCATCCTCGACCGGAGCCTCCGCGTCGATCACCCGGTGCTCCTTCTGGACCGGCGTCTTCTTGCACGCAACGAGCGCGCAGGCGCCGAGGACGATCGTGCCGAGCGAGGTCCCCACGCACGGTAAGCTAGCGGAGTGAGCCTGCACGCAGGAAGAAGAGTCGTCGTCCCGTCGTTCGCCGACACCCCGCTCGAGGCGATCGAGCGGATGACCATCGAGGAGATGCCGGCGCCCGAGCCGGGCGAGCGCGACGTCGTCGTGGCGGTGAAGAGCGCGTCCGTCGGCTGGGTCGATCTGCTGATGACCACCGGCCAGTACCAGCACGTCGCGCAGCCTCCGTACTGCCCCGGCCTCGAGTACGCGGGCGAGGTCGCGGCGGTCGGCCCGGCGGTCACGGGCGTGAAGCCGGGCGATCGCGTGCTCGTCGACGGCTTCCTCGCGGGCCCGCGCTCGCTCGGCGCGTACCAGCGCTGGGGCGGCTTCGCGTCGTACGCGGTGGCGCCGGCCGAGGCGGTGCATCCGATCCCCGGCGCGCTCTCGTTCGACGAGGGCACGAACCTGCTCGGCAACTACGAGACCGCGTACCACTGCCTCGTCACGCGCGGGCGCCTCCGCGCGGGCGAGACGGTGCTCGTCCACGGCGCGGCCGGCGCGACGGGCCTCGCGGCGGTGCAGATCGCGAAGCTCCTCGGCGCGACGGTCATCGCGACCGGGCGGTCCGACGCGAAGCTCGCGGTGGTGAAGGAGCAGGGCGCCGATCACGTCGTCACGTCGACGTCGGGCTTCAAGGACGAGGTGAAGCAGCTCACCGGCGGCAAGGGCGTGGACGTCGTCTACGACGGCGTCGGCGGCGACGTGTCGATCGAGAGCATGCGCTGCGTGAAGTTCGGCGCGCGCTTCCTCGTGGTGGGCTGGGCCTCGACGCCGTTCGTCGCGCGCAAGGGCAAGGACCCGAACGCCCTGCCGACGAACCTGATCATGATGAAGGGCCTCGACGTCCTCGGCTGCCCGACGGCGATCTCGACGGCGCACGATCCGGCGAGCCGACCGCCGCGCCTCGCGCAGGTCCTCGCGTGGGCGCGCGAGGGGAAGATCCGCCCGCACGTCTCGCACGTCTTCCCGCTCGAGCGCTTCGCCGACGGCATGCGCGCGAAGTGGAGCGGCGAGGTCGTCGGCGGGTGCGTCCTCCATCCCTGACGTCGCGCGGGTGCGACCGTGCTTCTCTGCCACGCACGCGCCGCGGGGATGAGGCACACCGCCCCGCGTCCGCACGCGCTCGTGCGCGATCCGACCGCGAATCGCCCGGCGCCGCTCTTGCAGCGTCGTCCCCTTCGCCAGGAAAGGAGCGACGTTGGCAGAGGCGAGCAAGGTCATCACCACGGGAGTCCCGAGCCTGGATCGTCTGCTCGGGGGCGGGATCCCGCAACGTCAGTCGGTGGTCGTCACGGGAGAGCCAGGCACCGGCAAGACGATCCTCTGCAGCCAGATCGCGTTCGCGTTCGCCGAGCGCGGCGAGAGCGTCGTCGTCGCGACGGTGGCCTCCGAGCCCCACGACAAGCTCCTCGACGAGCTGCGCGGCTTCTCGTTCTTCCGTCCCGAGCGCGTGGGCAAGGAGATCTTCGTGCTCAGCGCCTATCCGTGGGTGAAGAAGGGGCCGAAGGAGGCGAAGGACCTGCTCCTCAAGACGTTGCGCGACCGCCGGGCGTCCCTGCTCTTCATCGACGGCATGCGTTCGCTGCGCGACCTCTGGCAGGACGAGGCGAAGCTCCGCGACTTCCTCTACGAGCTCAACGTCGGCATCGCCCAGCACGACGCCATCGCCCTGTTCACGACCGAGTACGGCATCGACAAGCTGCTGGAGTATCCGGAGGCGACCACCGTCGACGGCATCGTCGGGCTCTCCACCCTGCGCACCGGCGGCCGCGTGGTACGCCGCGCGCGCACGGTGAAGCTCCGCGGCCGGCCGCACCTGACGAGCGAGCACCTGATGCACATCACGGGCGAAGGCATCCGCATCGTCCCGCGCCTCGAGGAGACGACGGAGCCCGAGCGACACTTCGAGCCGAGCCTCGAGCGCGCGTCGTTCGATCTGAACGAGCTCGATCGCATCTTCCAGGGCGGCCTCCCGCGGAAGAGCACGACGATGCTGGCCGGCAGCACCGGCGTCGGGAAGACGCTCCTGTCGCTCCGCTTCTGCGCGGCGGGGGCGAGCCACGGCGAGCCCGCTCTGTTGATCTCGTACTCCGAGCCGGTCGAGCGGCTGGTGGCGCGCGCGAAGCGCATCGGCCTCGACGTACAGCCGTACGTCGACGCCGGCAAGCTCCATCTCGGGTATCGCTCGACGGCGAACGTCGAAGGCGACGACCTCGTGAGCGAGATCCTCGAGCGCGTCGAGGCCACCGGCGCCAGGCGCGTCGTCATCGACGGGGTGAGCGACGTGGAGCACAGCATCCTCGAGCGCGAGCGCGTGCGCACGCTCCTCACCGCGCTCATCATCCAGCTCCGCAACCGCGACGTCACCGCGGTGTTCGTGAAGGAGGTGGCGAAGATCGCCGGGCCCGACGTCGACTTCAGCGACACGCCGATCTCCGTCACCGCCGAGAACGTCCTCTTCCTCCGGCACATCGAGCTCCGCGGCCGGCTGCGGCGCATCCTGTCGATCCTGAAGATGCGCGAGAGCGGCTACGACCCGCACGTCCGCGAGTTCGACATCACCGAGAACGGCATCCGCGTGCTCGGGCCGATCCGCTACGGCGAGGGGCTCCTCACGGGCGTGGCGCGCGCGGTCGGCGCCACGAACGACGGAGAGGAGTGACATGGCGAGCATCCTCGTCGCGGAGGACGAGCCCGCGCTCCTCGAGGCCTACAGCGAGGTGGTGAGCGCGCTCGGCCATCGCTGCATCGCGGCAGCGGACGGCGACGCGGCGCTCGACCTCGCGCGCCGCGAGCATCCCGATCTCGTCGTCACCGACTACATGATGCCCGGCCGCACCGGGATCGAGCTGATCCACGCGCTCCGCGGCGATCCGGTGCTCGCGAAGGTGCCCGTCATGCTCGTCTCGGCCGCGCGCCCTCCGGGCGAAGAGGTCGCGCTCGCGTGGAAGTTCTTCGCCAAGCCGATCAACGTCGCGACGTTCGAGGCCGCGATCGAGGAGGGACTCGACGTCGCGAGGCAGCGCGGCCGGAAGGAGGGCTTCGTCCCGCGGCCGGGAGCCGACGTGTCCCGCGAGACGCTCGCGCGCGAGGACATGCTGAGCTGGGTCGCGCACGAGGTGAAGACGCCGCTGAGCGCCGCGCTGACCGGCGCGCAGCTCGCGATCCGGCGCCTGCATGCCGGCGAGGCGCCCGAGGGGACGGAGGCGCGCCTGCTGAAGATCATCCGGCAGCTCACGCGGCTCGACGAGCTGGTCAACACCATCCTCGACGCCGCGCAGCTGCAGGACGGGCGCATCGCGATGACCCTCGTGCCGCTGGACCTGCGGGAGCACGTCGAGTCGGCGATCGCGGACTTTCGCGACATCCACGGGGACGTGCACTTCGAGCTCGCCGGCGGCCCCTCGGTCGACATCGAGGCGGATCCGGAGCGCCTGCGGCAGATCCTCGACAACCTGCTGTCGAACGCGGTCAAGTACGGCGGACCGGCGAAGACGGTGCAGGTGGACGTCGACGTCTCCGACGTGTCGGCCTTCGTCTCGGTCACCGATCACGGCATCGGCATCTCGGACGATCAGCTCCCGCACATCTTCGATCGCTTCCACCGCGTACCCGGCGGCGGAGGGCGCGGGCACGGCCTCGGCCTCTACATCGCGGCGGCGCTCGCCCGGCTGCTCGGCGGCACCATCACCGTCGAGTCGCGCATCGGCGAAGGCTCGACGTTCCGCTTCACCCTCCCTCGCGCGCGTCGCGGCTAGAGCCCGCGCGCCGCGAGCACCGTCTTCGTGTAGAGATCGCGGAAGATGTCGTCGGGGTCGGTGATCTTCTTCACCGCGTCGTAGTTCGGCTTGTTGAACGTCCGCCAGAACTCCTCGGGCGAGTAGTAGTTGTACGAGATGAGCGTCTTGACGCTGTTCAGCCGCGCGAGCGCCTCCTCGATCTCGCGGTAGTAGTTGCGTCCCGGCGGCTGCTTGCAGCCGTAGATCGCGAGATCGACGAACAGCTCGTCGTCGAGGTGGCCGAAGACGCGCGGATCGATCCACTCGTAGTCGCGGACGCGCCGGTACGGCACGCACCAGAGCGGGAAGAAGTCGATCGCGTCCCGGTACCACGCGAAGAAGTCGTCGAGCCGCGAGAACGGGATGAACATGTCGAGCGTGACCTCGGGCGCGTCCTTCGGCAACACGACCTTGTGCAGCTTCTGCGCGAGGCGGAGCAGGCGCGACGAGTCCATGAGCTTGCCGAGGAGCAGGCGGCCGACGAACGACCTCGGGTGGACGTTGGTGACGCCGCGGTCGTAGCGAAAGAAGTAGTCCGGCGTCTTCAGGTAGTCCTCGCGCCGCTTCGCCGTGCTCTTCCAGTACACCCGCGTCCAGTCGTAGGCGTGCGTGTACGGGGCGTCGTCGACGAACTCGCCGAGCGAGAGCACCCACTCGGAGGGCGAGTGGATGATCCCGTCCATGAAGTCGACGTCGCGGTCGACGAACCGGCGGTGGATGGCGTCCTTGTACTGCGCGAGCGTCGCGTACTTCTCGTACGTCACCCGGACGAACGGCTTGGCCGGCACGAGGCGGAAGCGCAGCTTCGTGAGCACACCGAGCGTGCCGAACGAGCCGTGGATCATCTGGAAGAGGAGCGCGTGCTCGTTGTCCGGCGTGCACTGGAGGACGTCGCCCTTCGCCGTCACCACCTCGTACTCGAAGCACGAGTCGTGGAACCCGCCATGAACGAAGGACATCGACTCGAGCGAGCATCCGGCGACCGCGCCTCCGACGGTGATCGTCCGGAGCTCGGGGACCACCGTGGGGACGAGACCGTGGGCGAGCGTCGCGTCGACCAGGCGCGCGAAGGTGACGCCGGGCTCGGCGGTGCACGTCCTCCCGATGGGATCGATCTCGAGGATCTCGTCGAGATCGCCGACGTCGATCTTCGGATCGCTGCGGCGCTTGTCGTCGCGCTTGGGGACCTGGTGCGCGACGGCCTTCTTCGCGAGCGAGACCGGACGCCCCGGAGGATGCGCCCGGAGCTGCGCGACGACGCGGTCTCGCTTCCGTGCGTGCCGATCGTGGCCGTTCGCCTCACGCCTCCGTTCGGCCGGCGGCTGGAAGAGCAGCGATCTCGGGAGCGACAGCGCCATCGCCGGGCGCGGCTGCAACCGACGCGCCGCTCGGCGCGGCTCACCGCGGCTTGTCGCAGGGGGTCGAGTTGCGGCAGACGAGCGGCTTGTGCTCGACGACGCCTTGCGCGGCGGCCTCGTCGAAGAACGCACAGACCGCTTCGTGCGCGCAGCTCCGGAAGGTCACGCGACGCTCCGCTCCGGCCACCGGCTTGATCACGATGGTGAGCGTGCTCTTGTCGAGGACGCCGTTCGCCCGGTAGTCGCCCTTCAGGCCGAGCACGCCGTGCTTGTCCATGAGCGCGACGCCGCTGCGGAGCCGGTCGCCATGGAGCGTGGCCTCCTTCACGTCGTTCGAGAGCGGGAAGCTCTCCTCGAACGACACCCCGTCGATCAGCTCCCCGGACGACGACTTGATCGGCGGTGGCGGATCGCACGCGGCAACGAGGACCCCGACGGCGAGCACGGCGTAGAGACGCATGCGCGCACGATATCACCCCGAAAGCGTTGGATGACGACGCGGCGACGAGCGAGTCCGCCGGAATGCCGTGCTCGCTCGTCGCCACGCCGACGACGCCGTTTCCTGGGAGGAGCGCGGTCCCGACGAGAGAGCGCGGTCCAAACGGCGCGCCACCTGTCGCAATCCAGATGCCAGACCGAGAAGCGCCGCCGGAGCCACGAATCGCGGCCGATCGTTCACGCTCTCGCACGAACGATCGCGCACTTGGGCGTGGGGCAACGGCACACGGTCGCGTTCCGCCACGGCGCAACGCGCGTCCGTGCGCCGTTCACGCGATCATTTCACCGCGGGCGGGCCGGCGAGCAAGAGCACCTTCGCCATCCGGCGGATCGCCCCCTCGCGGAGCGCGCTCGCATCGACCTCTTCCGGGGGCGAGGCCTTCTCCGCCGGCGCGCCCTCGCGCGCCGCGCGACCGCGCGATCGCTCGAGCGCCGCGCGCAGATCGGCCTGCCGCCGCGCGAGCTCCTGGGCGAAGGGCTCGCGGGCACGCTCGCCCGCGGCGCGCTCGATCCACTTGTCGTACGCCTCGCGCCGCGTCCGCTCCGCTTCCTCGTCGGCCTTGAACGCCTTCTCCCGCACCTCGTCGGCGCGCGTGGCGCTCTTCGCGACGCCGATGCCGTTCCGCATCCGCGACGCCGCCGTGCGACAGCCGGCCGGCTCGCCGAGCTCGCAGGCGCGCATCGTGAGCTCGAGCACCCGCCCGTCGGCGCGCGCGACCGTGCGGTATCCGAACCGGCTGACGTCGGCGAAGACCAGGCACGCGAGCGCGCTGCCCTCCTGGCATCCCTGCTCGAGGATGCGCGTGCCCCGACCGACGTCGTCCTTCCGGTAGCGATCGACGGCGAACGACCAGAGCCCGCAGGTCGCCTTGTTCGTGATGCAACCGATGCGGAACAGCTCCTCGGCCTTCACCGCGTCGACGTCCTGCATCGCGGCGCCGGCCGCCGCGCAGCGCGCCGCGTCGCGCGACTTGCGGCACGCCTCCTCGTCGGCGGCGGTCTGGGCCGCCGGCGGGATCGCGCGCGGCGTCGTCTTGTCGAGCGCGCCTCGAGGCGCGCGCGCACGGTCTTGGCGCGTGCGGGGTTCTTCGCCGTCCCGCGCCCGTCGTCGATCATCGCCGCGAGCCCGATGCACGCCCGCGCGACGCCGAGCTCGCAGCCCTTGTCGAAGAGCCGTGCGGCCTTCGCGAGGTCCAGCGGGACGCCGCGCTCGCCTTCCTCGAGCTCGATCGCGAGGCGCGTGCACGCGAGCCCGGACTTGAGCTCGCACGCCTTGTCGAGGATCGGCGCGGCGCGCGCGCCTTCGCGGCGCTTGAACAGCGACTCGCCGAGGACGACGAGGTTCGCGCAGGCGTCGGCCTTCTTCGCGCAGCCGGCGGCGTAGAGGTCCACGGCGGCGTTCGGGTCCGTCTTCTCGAGCGCCGCGCCGACGACCGCGCACGCGATCCGATCGCCGGTCTCGCGGCAGCGCGCGGTGTCGTCCGCGCCCGCCGGAGCCTCGGGTGCGGGGGCCGCCGCGGTGCACTCGCCGCATCCCTTGGCGCAGGCGTCGGCCTTCGCGGTGCACTCGGCGACGCAGGTCTCGAACTTGTCCGTGCCCTTGAGCGCGCCGCAGCGGCCGCCGTCGAAGTCGTCGGTGCCCGCGCACTTCTTCATGTCGCCGCAGCCCTCGACGCACTTCTGGCACTTCACCGGCGCGTTCGCCGCCGCCGACGCGGGCCAGAACACCGGCTCGGCCGGCGAGGCGTGGTTCGCGGGCGGCGCGGTCGACTCGCTCGCCTGCGCCTTCGCCGCGGCGTCGATCGAGGCGACGAGCGCATCGCGCGTGCTCGCGTTCGCGTCGTTCAGGCGCTGCGTGCGGTCCTTGTCGGCCTCCGCGACGGCGCCCTTCGGGCCGGGCTTCGCCGACTCGGGCTTCATCCGATCGAAGCGGGCGAGCGCCTCGGTCCTGAGGGTGGTCGCGAGCACGTCGAGCTTCGTCGCGAGGACGGTGTCCACCTTCGTCCCCTCGCCCTTCGCGTGCATCCGGGCGAGGCCGCTGCATCCCTCGGCGGACGCGTAGAGGTCGCGCGCCGGCGTGTCGCTCTTCACCGCCGCGGCCATCCGGCAGGTCTGCTCGCGGAGCGCCTTCGCCTCGGCGAGGCGCTGCGGATCCTGCGCGAAGTCCTCGGCGACGCGCGCGCACGAGAGGAGATCGCCCGCGTTGCATCCCTCGCCGAGCGCGTCCGCCCGATCGGGCGACTTCGACGCCCAGATCGCGTCGCAGCTCGCGAACTGCTTCAGCGCGCATCCCCGCGCATGGAGCGGCAGCGCCCGGCCGGCGCCGCCGGGCTCCTCCGCCGCGAGCGAGCCCGCGTGGAAGCACGCCGGACCGTCCCCGCGCTCGCACTTCGTCCGGGCCTCCCGCAGCATGTCGCGCTTGGCGGTCTCGGGCGTCCGGCACGACGCCGCCATGCAGAAGAGGGAGAAGAAGAGGGCCCCGATCCCGAGATGACGATGCACGGAGCGAGTATCCGCGCCCGCCCGCGATGCCGTCAATCACGCGTGACGAGCGTCGCCAGCCAGTCGAGAACCGATCGCTCGCTCGGCACGACGCCGACGACGAGCTGGCCGCGGGGGACGTCCTCGGGGCAGGCGACGTCCGCGGCGGAGAACGTCTTCGACGCCAGCGTGGTGCCGTCGTTGGCGAGGCGCACGGTGACCTCGAGGTCGTGCTCCACCCGCGCCCACTCGTCCTTCACCGCGGGGTTGCCCGCGCGCGGGTACGCGCACTTCGCGCCCTTGCGTGGCGCGCCCAGCTTGCCGTGCGCGACGAGGTCCACGCCGTGCAGCGGGACGACCTTGCCGAGGTGCTGCACCGTCTCGCCGTCGGCGCCGACGTACACGAGCGATCGCGCGGCCTGCGCGGGGCTCGCGCTCGCGAGCGGCGTGCCTCGCGCGACGTCGTCGAGGATCAGGCGAAAGCCCCGGTTCAGGTAGCGGCCCGCGTCGACGTGGACCGCCGCCTTCCGCGGCTCGGTCCCGGGCTCGGTCACCGTCAGGTGCACGTCGGTCGCGAGCGATCCCCTCCCCGGCTCGGCGGCGGCGTTCGCCGGCGCCTCGAGGAGCAGCGGTCGCAGATCGATCGCGACCGTCGCGCGCCCGCGCGGATGCGGCGTCACCTTCGCGCCCTCGGCGGCGACCTGCGTCCCGTCCTTGCCCACCACGTCGAACGCGAGGGTGCCCGACGGCGCGGTCAGCTCGAGGCGGCCGAGATCGCCGGAGACCGCGATGTCCGCGGGCATCGCGCGCTTGCTCCCCTCCACGAAGTCGAGGCGCGCGCGCTCCGGCCCCGCGTCGACGTTCGCCTTGCCCGGCGACTCGCGACACGCGCCGAGGAGGACCGAGACGAGGAGGAGGCGCCGCATCGGGGCCGAGTATCGCCCACGATCGCCGGGATCGTGCAGGACATGCGTCGGTCGGAGCATCCAGCCTTCCTGATCCGGTTCGCGCGCGACCCGGATCATCCTCCCGCTCCTCGACGATCCCACGGAAAAATGGGCCTGTAGGGCACTTTCGCACGTCGGCATCGTCCTTGTTCGGGGCGCCGCCGTGTCACCCCCCACCCGCCTCCTCCGCGCGCGTTCGCTCTCCGCGCTCGCGCTCCTCGCCCTCGCCGTCTCGTGCGGCTCGTCCGACAAGCGCGGAGGCTTCGGCGACGATTCGTCGAAGAGCCCCACGCTCCCCGGCGATCGCTTCGATCCGAACGACGCCGGCTCGGGATCGGTCGATCTCGGACGCGACCCGGAGACCTGCGAAGAGGCGAAGCAGGCGCGCACGTACATCGGCTGCGACTACTGGCCGACGGTCACCGCGAACAACGTGTGGTCGGTCTTCGACTACGCGGTCGTGGTCTCGAACACCGGCAAGACCGCCGCCGACGTGACGGTGACCGGCCCGAACGGCGTCTCGCAGAGCGTGACCGTCGCCTCGGGCGCGCTCGAGAAGATCTACCTGCCGTGGGTCCCCGAGCTGAAGGGACCGGACGCGAACGCCGCCGGCGCCGCCACGCCGATGACCGCCTCCGCGCTCGCCAGGGGCGGCGCGTATCACCTCGTCGCGTCGGCGCCCGTCGTCGTCTACCAGTTCAACGCGCTCGAGTACCAGGGCAAGGGCGGCCCGCCGGGCAAGAGCTGGGCGAGCTGCCCGAACAAGCTCGCGTGCTTCTCGTACTCGAACGACGCGTCGCTCCTGTTGCCGAGCACGGCGTGGACCACGAGCTACCGCGTCACCGGCGTGAAGGGCTGGAGCACGGGCGCCCCGCTCGGCGATCCGAACGTGATGGGCGCGTACGTGGTGATCACCGCGGCCGAGGACGGCACCACCGTGTCGATGGCGCTCGGCGCGAAGGGTCAGGTCCTCGCGGGCTCGGGCGTCGACGCGGCGAGCGCCGGCGGCTCGGTGCAGGTGACGCTGAACGCGGGCGACGCCGTCGAGCTCGTGACGCCGAAGGGCGAGGCCTACGATCTCTCGGGCTCGCTCGTCACCTCGTCGAAGCCGGTGCAGGTCCTCACGGGCATCCCCTGCCTCTTCGTGCCGAAGGACCAGAGCGCGTGCGATCACGTCGAGGAGTCGGTGGTCCCCGCGGAGGCGCTCGGCAAGCGCTACGTCGTCACCACGCCGACGCGCCCGACCGGCGGGCCCGGCCAGCACGTGGTGCGCTTCTACGGCAACCGCGACGGCACGACGCTCACCTACGCGCCGAGCAAGCCCGCGGGCTGCCCCGATGCGCTGAACGCGGGCGACGTGGTCGAGTGCGGCCCGCTCTCGAGCGACTTCGTCGTCGAGGGATCGGCCGAGCTCGGCATCAGCAGCTTCCAGGTCGGCTCGTCGGTCTACGATCCGAGCGGCGACGATCCGCGCGGCGATCCCTCGCAGAGCTCGTTCGCGTCCACCGAGCAGTTCCGCAAGAGCTACGTGTTCCTCGCGCCCGACGACTACGACGTCTCGTACGCGGTGATCGTCGGACCGGAGGACGCGAAGCCGATGCTCGACGGCGATCCCGCGACCGGCTTCACCGCGGTCGGCGGCGGCCTCGGCGTGTGGCGGCCGACGCTCGACAAGGGCAAGGGCGGCGCGCACACGCTCACCTCCGACGAGCCGGTCGGCCTCCAGGTCATGGGCTACGGCGCGTACACGAGCTACCAGTACCCCGGCGGCCTGAACCTGAAGCTCATCGCGCCTCCCCCTCCCGCGCCGCGCTAGAGTCGTGCGCGCGATGCGCGTGCCGCTCGGCGTCCTCGACCTCTCGCCCGTCCCGTCCGGGAGCGACGCGCGCGCGGCGATCGCGAACACGCTCGATCTCGCGCGCCACGTCGAGTCGCTCGGCTTCGCGCGCTACTGGCTCGCGGAGCACCACAGCGCCGGCGGGCTCGCGTGCTCGTCGCCCGAGGTGATGATCGCGGCCGTCGCCGGGGTCACCCGCGCGATGCGCGTCGGGTCGGGCGGCGTCATGCTCCCGAACCACAGCGCGCTGCGCGTCGCCGAGGCGTTCCGGGTCCTCGAGGCCTTGCATCCTGCACGCATCGACCTGGGCGTCGGCCGCGCGCCCGGCACCGACAAGCGGACCGCGCTCGCGCTCCGCCGCTCCGAGGCGCTCGTGAGCACCGACGGCTTCGGCGCGCAGCTCGACGAGCTCTGTCATTACCTCCGCTTCGATCCCGATCCCGCGCAGGCGTTCGCCCCGACGAAGGCGTCCCCGGTCGGCGTCGCGCCGCCCGAGCTCTGGCTGCTCGGCGCGAGCGTCGAGTCCGCGCGCGAGGCCGGCCGTCGCGGCGTCGCCTACGCCTATGCGCATCACTTCGCGCCCGGCGGCGCGGCCGAGGCGCTCGCGGCCTACCGTGCGGCGTTCGCGCCGTCGCCCTGGCGGACCGGACCGCGGGCGCTGGTCGCCGCCGCGGTGGTGTGCGGCGCGGACGACGACGAGGCGGACGAGCTCGCGTCGAGCGGCGCGCTCTTCTGGCTCCGCGCGGGTCGTGGCGTGCGCGATCTGCCGCTGCCCTCCGTGGCCGAGGCGAAGGCGTACGCCTACGACGACGACGAGCGCGCCCTCCTCGCGCAGCAGCGGAGCGCCGCGATCGTCGGCGGACCTTCGCGCGTGCGCGAGCGGCTGTGCCGCCTCGTCGAGGACGCCGGGGCCGACGAGCTCATCGTCACGACGGCCGTGCACGCGCACGTCGAGCGCCGCCGATCCTACGAGCGGCTCGCGGCGATCTTCGCCGGATGACGCGGCCGCAACACGGACGAAACATTCGCCGTGTCACGCTCGAAGGCATGCGTGACGTAGCCAGCTTCCTCGCGTCGATGCCCGCCGAGTACCGCGCCGCCTTCGACGAGCAGGCGCAGGCGGAGCACGCGGAGATCGCCGGTGCGCGCGGCGAGCGCGCGTCCCTCGTGGCGACGTGGAACGGCGACCGCGACGGAGCGACCGCCATCTGCATCGTCGCCGACGACAGCCCCGGGCTCTTCTCGCGCATCAGCGCGGCGCTCGTCGCGCACGACCTCGACGTCGTCGCCGCGGAGGCCTACTGCCGGCGCCGCGAGGGCGGCGCCGTCGAGGCCGTCGACCTCCTCTGGATCCGACGCGAGGCGCCGCTCGGGGCGCGCGACATCGCGGCCATCGGCGCGATGATCGACGCGCTCGTCCGCGGCGTCGTCCGGTTCGAGGCCCCGTACCGACCGCCGCGCCGGATCGGCGCCGCGACCCGGATCCGCTTCGAGCAGGAGGGCGGCACGACCGTGCTCACGGTGGAGGCGGCCGATCGGCCGGGCCTCCTCCTCGCGATGACGAAGACCATCTTCCTCGCCCGCATGCAGATCGTCGGCCTGCACGCGAAGAGCGAGCGCGGACGCGCGGTCGATCGCTTCCAGCTCGCGGAGCTCGACGGCGGCGCGGTCGCGCAGCACCGGCTCCTCGAGCTCCAGAGCGCGATCCTCGAGGCGATCGACGCGGCGCACTCAGGCGTCGCGCTCCGCGCCTCCGTCCCCTGACGCGAGTCGCTCGCTCAGCGCTTTGAGCTCCTCGCGGAGCTTGCGGAGGTGCGCGACCTGCTTCGGATCGTCGAGCGCGAAGCCCGCGCAGCGCGCGAGCGCGCCCGGCACCTTCTTCGCCCTCGCCTTCAGCGCCTTGCCCTCGGCCGTGAGGTGCACGTGCACCACGCGCTCGTCCGTCTCGCTCCGGCGCCGCTCGACGAGCCCCTGCTGCTCGAGGCGCTTCAGGAGCGGCGTGAGCGTCCCGGAGTCGAGCGACAGCCGCTCGCCGAGGCGCTTCACCGACGCGCCGTCCTCTTCCCACAACACGAGCAGCGTGAGGTACTGCGGATACGTCACGCCGAGCGGCTCGAGCAGCGGCGCGTACGCGCGCGTCAGCGCACGCGACGCGGCGACGACCGCGAAGCACAGCTGCTCGTCGAGGGAGAGGACGTCGCGCGAGGACATCAGGCGAGGCGTACCACGACGTCGATGTTGCCGCGCGTCGCGTTCGAGTACGGGCAGACCTCGTGCGCGGCCTTGACCAGCGCCTCGGCCTGGTCGCGCGGCAGCTCCGGCAGATCGACCACCAGCTCGGCCGCGAGCCCGAACGCGCCGCCGCCCGTCGGGCCGATCTTCACGTTCGCGGTGACGCGGACCGGGCCGGTCTGCACCTTCTGCAGGCGCGCGATGTGCGCGACCGCGCTGCCGAAGCACGCCGCGTAGCCGCTGGCGAAGAGCTGCTCGGGGTTCGTGCCCGCCGCGCCGGTGCCGCCGAGGCCCTTGGGCAGCGCGAGCCCGAGATCGAGCGTGCCGTCGTCGGTGACGACCCGCCCTTCGCGGCCTCCCGTGGCGGTGGCGGAGGCGGTGTACAGGACCTTGTCGATGGGCTTGCTCATGCCCAATCAGATAAGACGCTATTCAGTTGTGCGCAATTGATTTTCGCGACGCCCGGCGATCTACGGGAACTTCCACGGCACCGACGCGCGGCACGCGCCGTCGTCGATCTGCCCCGTGAGCCAGGACGTCAGGCACCGATCCAGATCGTCGCCGGCGACGACCACCGGCCCGCCCTTGTGGTTCTCCGTCGCGCGCGCCTTGCGCACGAGCGTGAGCCGCTCCGGGTTCCTCCCGCCGTCGCGCACCACCTCGGCCATCTTCTCGGGCTCGAGCCCCATGAGCGCCTGGTAGTTGTTCGCCATCTCCGCCGGCGACGGGAGCGTGGGGTTGCCGAAGTCGGAGCGCACGTCGCTCGCGCGGAGGCCGCCGTAGCCGTAGAGGCGCAGGTTCCGGTAGTGGTTGCCGTGGCAGTCGAGCGTCCCGCAGCCGTACACGAGCGCCGACGAGAACGCGGCGAACTTCGGATCGCGCTCGTCGGGCAAGGTGCCGGCGCTGACGCGCGCGCCTTCGTCGGGCGAGGAGCACCCGACGGCGAACAGGAGCGCGAGGAGGATCGACGCGCGCTTCATGGCAGCACGTACACCCGCGGGGCGTGGTTCGGATCGCCCGCCTTCTGGTGGCAGAGGCCGCAGCCTGCGTCGCGGCGGATCTTGGTGAGCATCTGCTTCTTCACTCCCTCGTACGACACCTCGATCGAGAGCGGAAACACCGGGTCCCACGCCGTCTTCGAGACGTAGAAGTTGCCGGCGTAGTTCGTCCCGAACGAGCGCTTGTCGCCCTTCACGTCCGTCACGGTCACCGTCGCGCCGACCGCCGGCTCGTCGGAGTCGATGCGCGCGTAGACCGTGCCGGCCACGCTGAACTCGGGCTCGCCCGGTCCGGCGCTCGCATGACAGGTCGTGCAGGGTTGCCCCGGCCGGTGCTCGGGTCCTTCCCGGACGCCGTTCACCTCGGGGCCGAGCGCGTCGACGTCGTCGGAGTGCACCGGGTCCATGCACGACGCCGTCGCGGCGCCGAGGAGCGCGAGGGCGAAGAGGAGCGTGCGCACCATCAGAACGCCACCTCCACCGACGTCGCGAACAGGCCCGCGAAGCGCTCCTTCACGTAGAGCGCGTCGTGGAACGCCGTGTACACGCCGTCGAGCGTCGCCTGGAGGACGAAGTCGTCGACCCTCCCCGGCTTGCCGAGGCCGAGACGGATCCCGCCGCCGAGCCCGCCGCTCGACAGCGGCGACAGCTCGCGATCGCCCGTGCGGATGGCGGGCAGGTCGAGCGCGCTCGAGGCCACGTACGTGCGCTCCCAGAAGCTGACGCCGTTCTGGAAGTGCGCGCGCACGTGCGGCCAGATCTCGACGCGCTCCGACAGGTCGACGAAGTAGCGCATGTCCGTCGTCGTCGCCTGGAGCCCCCACGTGTCCGCGTAGAGCCGCTCCTCGAGGCGGAGCGTCGAGCGGCTGAAGCGCCACGCGAGCCGGCCGGTGACCGCCGCGCGCTCGCGCTCGAGCGGAAGCTGCTCGAGCGGGCGCGCCTGGATGCGCGAGCTCGCGACCTGGTCGACCGACGCTCCGGGCTGGAGCTTCAGCGACGTCGCCGCGTCGAACATCGGGATGTAGCGGTACGGCTTCGACGGATCGCCGCGCTCGACGATCCCGTCGGCGAACAGACCGACCACCACCGAGGGACTGAGGACCCGCGAGGCGCCGAAGGTGAACGAGTGATAGTCGAGCTTGCGCGAGAACACCGACCACGGCGTGCCCACGCGTCCGATGACGTCGTGGCCGTAGCCGTAGCCCTCGACGAGGGTCCAGTTCTTCTCGTCGAGATCCTGCGTGAGCTGCGCGTTCGCATTGAGCGCGAGGTAGTCCGGCGTGTACGAGGCGGCGCCGCCGGCGGAGACGCCGAAGTCGCCGGGCTTGTACTTCACGCCGAGGTTGCCCGCGTGGCGCGTCTCGTTCCACCGGGGCGACGCGGTCGACACGATGTCGGGCGACGCGGCGCTGACCACGTCGACGAGGTACCGCCCGCTGACGCCCCATCCGGAGACGGGGTTCTCGACGCGCGCGCCGACGCTCGGCGTGAGCACCGACACGGCGACCGAGTCCTGGTAGGCGGCGACCTCGCCGGAGAGGTGGACGTCGACGTTGCCGTCCTTCGCGGGTGCGGGCGATGGAGGCGCTGCAGGTCCGTCCTGCGCGCGCGCGGCGGCAGGGAGGAAGAGCGCGACGAGGACGAGCGCCGCGCCTGCTCTCAGTTGCATCCGCAGCCGCTCTCCGCGGTTGCGCTGCCCCCGACCGCGCCTTCGTGGACGGAGTACATGTGCTCCTCGGCGACGCCGCCGGCGCTCGCCGTCGACATCGTCGGGTGCGCAAGCTTCGAGCGCTCGTACACCGCGACGTGCCGGCACGCGGCGAGCGCGAGCAACGCGACGAGCGCGAGGGCGAGAACGAGGGCCTTCACGGCAGCACGATCCTTCCTCGGGGCTTGTCGGGATCGTCGAAGGTGCCCTCGGCGGTGTGGCAGCCGTTGCACTCGCCGTCGGTGATCGGCGCCTGCATCTCGAACACCGCGTCGCCGCGCACGACCTTCGCGCGGAACGGCTTCCTGATCGCCGACTGGCTGAAGAAGTTGCCGACCGGGTTGACCGCCAGGTTCCACGTCTTCCCGGCGGCGTCGGTGATCACCACAGTGGTCTTCGATGCCTTGCCGCTGACGCCGTTGCAGTCGATCGGCTCGTGCGCGGTCGGGTAGACGGTGCCCGCGACGGTGTAGTCCGGAGCTCCGCGCTCCCGATCATGACACGCGATGCACGCGTCGCCCGGGTGCATGTTCTCCGAGCCGCGGTCGCCGCGCGTCCACCGGGCGTTGCTCGTGCAGGTCTCCTCGACGGAGTAGTCGATGCCCGTCGCGGCGCACGACCCCTTCGGCATCCCCGCCGCGATCCACTTCTCGAGGATCGCGATCGCGTCGGGCGAGGCCGGGCTCGAGGGCGGCATCGGCTTGAGCTCGTCCTTCATCCGCGCGAGCGCGAGCTCGGCCTGGGTCACCGCGTCGTTGCCCTTCAGCGTCGCCGCGAGATCACCCCACGAGACGAGGCGGTTCGGCGCCCCCTCGGCGAGGGTCGATCCGTGGCAGGAGGAGCACGCGCTCGCGAGCACGTTCGCGACGTCGCACGGCAGATCGGCGGTCGCCGCCTCCGTCGTCGCCGGCTCGGTCCCGGCCACGTCGGTCTGCGTCGCCGCCGCGCGCTTGCCGTCGATCGACGGCCCCGTGTAGCAGCCGGCGGCTGCCGCGGCGGCGATCACGCTTCCTCCCAGGAACGAGTGAAGGCGGCGCATGGTGCGGGCGCCCTCATAGCGCACGGGCTCGACCGTCGATACGTCGCGTGAGCGTCCCGGCCGCGCAGCCGTTGCGTGAAGTCCGCGAGGAAGTTCGATGTTCCACGCGGGCTCCAGTGCGCGCCGGGCCTGCCGGCGCGTCACGGGTTAAAGAAAAATAATCGAAGCCGGGCGACGGCCCTTCCCTCCCGGCGCCGACGCGGGGTGGTCGACGTGCGAATGAACCGCAAGTAATCTCCGATCCGGAAGCTCAACCGCTCGCATCGAGGGGAACCCATGCGCTCGAAGATCCTCGCTCCGCTCGCCGTCGTCGCCGTCGCCCTCACCGCCTCGTCCACGTCGTCCGCGCAGCAGGCACAAGGGGCGTCCGCGTCCGCCGGCTTCTCGACGTCGTCGGGCTTCGCGGGCACGTCGTCGGGTCCGTCGGCCGACGGCGATCCCGCGAAGAAGACGGTGCTCCCGATCGTCGTCGGCGGCCTCGGCGCCGCGCAGCTCATCGCCGGCACCGTCCTCCTCGTGGCCGCGCCGTCGATGCCCGCCAACTGCGACGAGGGCACGCGCACCTGCGTGCGCAAGCCGGGGCAGAGCGAGGCCTCGTTCCAGCAGGACCAGCAGGACGCGGGCGACTCGCAGCAGATGAGCTCGTGGGGTCTCATCGGCGTCGCGTCCGGCGGCGTGTTCCTCGTCGCCGGCGCCGCGATGTGGCTCTGGTACCACCGCGACGTCGGCGCGAAGAGCGCGTCGGCGAAGCCCATCGTCGTGCCGTACGCGGGGGCGAACGGCGGCGGGCTCGCGGCGGTCGCCACGTTCTGATCGAAGCTCGGCCGCAGGCGCTGCCGCGTCGTGCCATGCTCGACGACGTGGCCCGCCTGTCCGACCGCCTCCCCGGCAACGCCGACGGCGACTTCTTCGTCGACGCCTCGTGCATCGACTGTCAGGTGTGCCGCACGCTCGCGCCCGACACGTTCGTCGCCGCGAGCGGCACCGCGATCGTCGCCGCGCAGCCGCGCTCGCCGCGCGAGCTCCTGCGGGCGAAGATGGCGCTCGTCGCCTGTCCGACGAGCGCGATCGGCGCCCGGTCGAAGCCGCCCCTCGACGACGCGATCGACGCGTTCCCCGAGGCGCTCGGCGACGGCATCCACTTCTGCGGCTTCGCCGCCGAGAGCTCGTACGGCGCGCAGAGCTACCTCGTCGTGCGCGACGGCGGCAACGTCCTCGTCGACTCGCCGCGGGCGGTGCCGCGCCTGCTCGATCGCATCGAGCAGCTCGGCGGCGTGTCGACGATGTTCCTCACGCACCGCGACGACGTCGCCGACGACGCGCAGATCGCGCGCCGCTTCGGCTGCACGCGCGTGATGCACGCCGCCGACATCACGAGCGGCACGCGCGACGTCGAGCGCGTGATCGAGGGTGACGAGCCGGTGCGCCTCGCGAGCGACCTCGTCGTCGTGCCGGTGCCGGGCCACACGCGCGGGAGCGCGGCCCTGCTCTACCGCGATCTCGCCCTGTTCACCGGGGACCACCTGTTCGCCACCGAGGACGGGACGCGCCTCTACGCGAGCC
>JBDHVD010000007.1:0-47822 GCA_039809525.1 Labilithrix sp.
CGCGAACGAGGGACGAAGAGCGTCGCGGTCACCGCCGGCTACGTGTGCCCGGAGCCGCGCGCCGAGCTCTACGCGCACATGGACGCGGCGAACGTCGATCTCAAGGGCTTCACCGATCGCTTCTACCAGAAGGTGTGCGGCGGCCGGCTCGAGCCGGTGAAGGAGACCCTCGTCTACTTGAAGAAGGAGACCCGCGTCTGGTTCGAGCTGACCACGCTCCTCATCCCGGGCGAGAACGACTCCGACGCGGAGCTCGAGGAGATGACCCAGTGGGTCGTCGAGGCGCTCGGGCCGGACGTGCCGATGCACTTCACCGGCTTCCACCCCGACTACCGCATGACGGAGAAGCCGAGCACGCCCCTCGCGACGCTCGAGCGCGCATGGACCATCGCCCGCAAGAACGGCGTGCGCCACGCGTACACCGGCAATCTGCGGAACCCTCGCGGCGAGAGCACGCACTGTCCCGCGTGCGACGCGCTCCTCGTCGGACGCGACCGCTACCGGCTCACCGGCTGGGGGCTCGACGACGGAGGTCGGTGCGCGGCGTGCGGCGAGGCGTGCGCCGGCGTGTTCGGGGGCGCGCCCGGATCGTGGGGGCCGCGCAGGCTCCCCGTGGTGCTCGCGGCGAGCTGACGTCGCGGAGCATGCCGCCCTGCTCGCGGGAGGTGCTCCCGGACGACGACGTGGCCGCGATCCTGGCCTCCCTCGGCCGGTGATCCGGCCGCCGACCGTCCCGAACATACCCCCTAGGGCGGATACGGCGAAAATCCCGGTTCGATTTTCTCGACGCCCCCGAGCCTCTCGTGACAACGTGCGGCGCGTGAGCGAGGTCGATCGTCTTCCCGTCATCAAGGTCTGGGACCAAGTTCTCGTTCCGCTGCAAGGCGAGATCAGCGACGCCGTCGCGGAGCGGCTCTTCGATCAGGTCCTCGAGACGATCAAGGAGTCCGGGGCCGAGGGTCTGATCATAGATCTGACCGGCATCTGGATGATCGACAGCCATCTCTGCGCGGTGCTCTCCCGGCTCGCGGCCGCGGCGCGCCTCATGGGCGCCGAGAGCATCATGTGCGGGATGAACGCGCAGATCGCGATCACCCTCCAGTCGATGGGCATCGACATGGGTCAGGTCCGCACCGCGCTGACGCTCGAAGAGGCGTTCCGCTCGCTCGGGATCGGCCGCGTCATCCCGAAGAAGGACGACGTCCTCACCAGGCTTCGTACGAGCGCCGCACGCAAGGACAGGGAGAAGAACCGGCGCGAAAGAGAGCGTGATCGCAACCGCGATCGCCGCTCCTGATCCGCCCGCCTCTTCGTTCGTGGAGCATGACGATGGAATTCAACACCCGTGGCTATTCGCTGACGAGCTTGCTCAAGTACGTGCGAGAGGGGCTCGATCCCAACCTGCGTGACCGGACGCTCGCGAAGGTTCCGCCGGAGATCATCAAGCTCGCGGAGACCGCAAAGTCCACTGAGTGGTACCCAGCGACGCACGCCGAGGTGATCTACGCAGCGATCGTCGACGCCTGCGCCCGCGAGCCGGCGCTCGTCGAGGAGTCGCTGATCGGCGTCGGCAAGTTCACCGCGCAGGAGGCGACCAACAGCTTCCTCCGTCTCCTCATGAAGGTGCTCACGCCGACGCTCTTCGCGAAGAAGCTCCCGTCGCTCTACGAGCGGGACAACAGCAGGGGCAAGGTCAGCGTCGACGTCGAAGAGGATCGACTCATCGTCCGGATCGACGAGATCGGCGGATGCGCGCACGTCGGTGTCGTCTCCGCCGGCTGGGTGATCTTCGCGCTCGAGTCGATGGGCAAGAAGCTCTCCGAGCGGAAGATCACGGGCTGGACGGTGGACACTCCCGATCCCGAGTCGGTCACGATCGAGCTGCACTGGAGGACGTGAGCATGGCGCAAGAGAACCAGAACCTCGACGAGCTGATGCTCGAGCGCATCGCCGACATCCTGCTGGTGGTCGCCGGCGTCGGGAGCGGCGACTACCTGACGCGCCTCAAGAGCGATCTGCCGGAGGACCATCCGCTCTCGACGCTCTACGAGGGCATCAACCAGATGATCGAGTCGCTGCGCGCCGAGCAGGAGCGCGCCGCGGCCTACCAGCGCGAGCTCGAGGAGAAGCTCGCGACCATCGAGATGCAGCGCGCGGCGATCCGTGAGCTCTCGACGCCGATCATCGAGGTCTGGGACGGCGTCCTCTGCCTCCCGGTCGTCGGCGTGCTCGACAGCACGCGCAGCGCCGAGATGACCGAGGCGCTCCTCCAGGCGATCGTGGAGAAGAAGGCGCGCTGCGCGATCATCGACATCACCGGCATCCAGGTGATGGACACCGGCACCGCCGATCACTTCCTCCGGATGGCCCGGGCGGTGCGCCTGCTCGGCGCGAACTGCCTGCTCACCGGCATCAATCCGGCGATCGCCCAGACCATCATCCACATGGGCATGGACCTCAGCGGGGTCATCACCCACCGCACCATGCGCAACGCGCTCCAGCGCTTCGTCATCGAGAGCGCCGACGAGGACGTCTTCTAGAGACGTCCCCTCGCGCGCCGCTCAGTGCGCTTCGTCGTACGCGCGCATCGCGCTCTGGCGGAGCCGGGTCGCCTCGGAGCCGTTGACCACGCCGCGGAAGTACAGCTGGTCGACCGCGCCGTTCACGCAGGCGCGGTAGCCGGTGCGCCCGCCGGGCCAGTTGATCGCGTAGTCGCAGGGGACCTCGGGGACGTTCACCGTCTCGCCGTTCGCGACGTCGTAGAGCCGGTTCTTCACGCCGCCCGGCCAGAGCACGTCGACCGTGCCCTTGGTCTTCGTGCCGAGGCCGAAGCCCTGCACGAGCGAGTGCTGCGACGAGTGGCCGGAGCCGCCGAGCACCGGCGACATCACCGTGCGCCCGCCCTCCGGCGTGAACTTCACGATCGCGCCGATGCCGTCACGGTTGCTCTTGCCGCGCGAGGTGAGGTCCTTCGTGCCCTTCACCTTGACCTTCACCCAGCCGTTGCCGGTGGACGCGCTCGAGATCTGCACGCCCATCATACCTTCGTCGGTCTCGCGACCCGCCCATTCGAACTCGTTCGGCCCGATGGGGAAGAAGCTCGGCGCCACCCGTGCCGTCTGGTCGAAGACGCTTCCCCACTTCTGGTTCGAGGACACGAGCGGGAGCTTCGTCGGGTTCGCGTAGTGACCCGAGACGTGCACGATGTCGGTGAAGCCGTCGTCGTTCAGGTCACCGACCGCGAGCGCGTTGACGTCGCTCCGTGCGACCTTGTCCTGCGTCTGCGCGGTAGCGGCCTTGTCCCAGCTGAGGTTCGCGTTGCCGTCGTTCGCGAGGATCACGCCCGGGTTGTCCGCCATGACGAACGGCCCGACGTCGAGGTTACCGTAGAACACGATGTCGGTATCGCCGTCGTTGTCGTAGTCGAACATGCCGGTCGACCAGCCGAACGGCGTCGCACCGAGCGGTCCGGGACCAGGGTTGACGAACGCGCCCGTCGGCGAGCCCAGGCCGAGGTACCATCGGGTGCTCGCGATGCCCGGCGGAACCGGGATGCCCATCTGCGGGATCAGATAGTCGCCGAGGCTCGTGGAGAACACGTCCAGGTGACCGTCGGAGTTCAGGTCGCCGAACGACAGCCCCATGTGCTGCGCAGCGAAGTTCGTCCCCGCCTGCTGGGTGACGTTGGTGAATCGTCCCGTGCCGTCGTTCCTGAACACCTGGAGGAAGCCGCGGTCCTTGCCCGCGAACTGCGACGGCGGCATCGCCGCCTGATCGTCGGCGAAGAACAGATCGAGGTCGCCGTCCTGGTCGTAGTCGACGAGCGCCACCGACCAGGAGATCGTCGCGTCGCCGGGAGGCACGCCGTACATCTGAAGGATGCCCGACGACGCCGTCCGGTCGTCGAACTCGTTCCCGCCCTTGTTGACCAGTACCTGGTTCGGATGGTTGTAGCTGAACGAGCTCGTGAAGATCGCCTCCTGCCGCGCCATGTCGAACGTGTTCGACACGACGATGTCGAGGAGGCCGTCACCGTTGATGTCGCCGAACGCGCACGACGAGTGGCCGGCGATGGTGCCGCCGACCTTGGCCTTCGAGGTGATCTCCTTGAAGCGCCCGTTGCCGTTGTTCTCGAACAGACGGTTCGGCTCCATCCGGCCGAGCACGTAGAGGTCCACGTCGCCGTCGTTGTCGATGTCGCCGTAGCAGACGCCCGTGCCGTCCATGTCCGCGGCCGCGACGCCGGCATGCTGCGCGACGTCGACGAAGCGGAGGTCACCCGTCTCCTTCAGCAGGTTCTTGTAGAGGCTGTTCGGACGGCCGGGCCCGTTCGTGACGTAGAGGTCCATGTCCCCGTCGTCGTCGTAGTCGAGGACCGCGACGCCGGGCGCGCCTCGCCACTTCAAGGGCGTCGCGTTCAGCTCCGCCTGGGACATGAACGGTTTGATCTTCACCGCGTCCCAGTTCGCCTTCGTGGCGGACGGCGCGCGGCGGTAAGTGATGCCGGAGCCGGTGCTCATCGTGATGTCGTCGTACGTGATCGGGTCCGCGCTCGCGACGGAGGGCGCGACGACGGCGGCAGCCGCGAGGAGCGCGAACGGCAAGCGACCAACCAGGAGACGACGCGCCTTGGGAGTCATCATCGAAAAGCCCTCCAACGCCCGGATGCACCACGAAGGGATCCGCGGGCGGACGGCATCTAGCGAGGCGCGTGCCACGAGGAGATTTGCGCGGGATGTTCGGGCGCATACTCCTCGAGGAGTAGCGAACGGTCTCCGCACTGATTCATTTCAGACGGTCACTCGAGCGACCGCCGTGCGCCGTCCATCGCGCGTGGACGAACGACACCGCGGATCGACCGAGGTCGACCATCGAAGTGTTGCATTTGAGTCAGCTGTTTCAGATGAAGCAACCGTCACCGGTCGCTCCATCCGGATACGGATGAGGACGGCGCTGGTTTCACGGATTTAAGGGTTTTGTTGGAGCTGCCGGACGCGCCGATCCCTGGCACGTGACTCGCAGAGCATCGGACGACGCGCCCGTGCATCGGGCGTCGGGAGGCTCTTCATGCCGATCAAGAATGCGCGCGGCGCGTTCCGCGCCCACCTCGTGCCTTGTGTTGCGCTCGCCGCGAGCATCTTCGCTTCGGGCTGCGCCGTCGCCGGCGAGGAGGACGACGAGCCCGTCGGGTCGACCGAGCAGGCGGCGAGCTCGCCGGCCGCGTCGACGTTCCCGGCGACGTACGCCCGCCAGTGGATGACGAACCTCGCAAACTGCGTGAAGGGCGACGGCATCAGCCCGCCGGTTGCCGCGCGTGCGTACACGTACGGCGCGATCGCGATCTACGAGTCGGTCGTCAACGGCATGCCCGGCTATCGGTCGCTCGGCGGTCAGCTCAATGGCCTCGGGGCGCTCCCGAAGCCGAACGCCGGCGAGGCGTACGACTGGCCGACCGTCCTCGCGCAGACCATGAGCCGTGTCGTCGCCGAAGGCGCGTACGTGTTCCCCCTTCGCGTGTTCTACGAGTTCACGACGCAGAGCGAAGCCCCCATCAAGGAGCTCGGCCCCATCCAGATCGCGTACCGGCGAATGGATGGTGTCCCGCAGGACGTCATCGACCGCTCCATCGACTACGCCAATGCGCTCGCCGATGCACTCATCCCTTGGATGGCCTCCGACGGGTACGCGAACGCACGCTTCAAGGGCTGGATCCCACCGAAGGGCGAGGACAAGTGGGTGCCCACCGGGTTCAGCGACGCGGACAAGGTCGCGAACCCAGCCGAGCCCTGGTTCGGCAAGATCGTCCGTCCGGTCGTGCTTCGTTCGCCCGACGAGTGCAAACCGCCGCACGGTCCGCCCGCATTCTCGACGGATCCGAGCTCCACCTTCTACAAAGCCGCGAAGGAGGTCTACGAGCAAGACCTGCACTCGACGGACGAGACGCGGGAGATCGCACGCTTCTGGGCCGACGATCCGAAGTCGACGGCGACGCCGGCCGGTCACTGGGTCGCCATCGCGACGAAGTACGTGCGATCGAAGAACCTCGCCGAAGCCGCCCGCGGATACACCCTCAGCTCTCTCGCTCACTTCGACTCGTTCATCGCCGTCTGGCAGTCGAAGTACGAGTACAACGTCGTGCGGCCCGAGACGTACATCCGGCGCTACATCAGCTCCGACTGGCGGCCCTTCCTCGGCACGCCGCAGTTCCCGAGCTACGTGTCCGGCCACTCGGGCGTCTCCGGCGCGGCAGGCGTGCTGGCGACGGCCGCGTTCGGAGACGGCCCCGTCGTCGACGACACGAAGGTGCGCCGAGGATTCGCTCCGCGCTCGTTCGCCAACTTCACGGAGGCCGCGAAGGAGGCTGTCGTGTCTCGTCTCTACGGCGGCATCCACTACCCGTTCGACGACGATGACGGCTACGACCTCGGGGTCTGCGTCGGCAACAAGGTCCTCGAGCGCGTCGCGTTCCGCTGAAGCGCAGGGCTACTTCCCGTCCGCGTCCAGCCCGTGCTTCTTCATCCGGTAGATGAACGTCTGCCGGCTGATCCGGAGGTAACGGGCTGCACGCGAGACGTTGCCGTCCGTCTGCTTCAGCGCCTCCGCCAGGATCGCGCGCTCGAGCTCGGCGAGATCGACGCCGTCGGGCGGAAGCTCGACGCGCAGCCGTCCCTCGGCGCTCTGCGTGACGCCGACGCGCGTGCTCTTCGGGCCGTCGGCGGACGTCTGGAAGTGCTCCGCCCGCACGAGGTCGTCGTCGACGAGAAGGACGATGCGCTCGAGCTGGTTGCGCAGCTCGCGGACGTTGCCCGGCCAGCCGTAGCCGCGCATCCATTTCTTCGCGGCGGCCGAGAGCTGACGCGGGGGGATGCCGTACTCGCGACAGGACGCGCGCAGGAACGACTCGGCGAGCAGGACGACGTCGTCGCCGCGCTCGCGGAGCGCGGGGATGGTCACCGACACCACGTTCAGGCGATGGAACAGGTCCTCGCGGAACGTCCCCTCGCGCGCCTTGCGCCGCAGGTCCTCGTGCGTCGCCGCGATGATCTGGACGTCGACGTTCGCGCCCTGGCGCGCGCCGAGGCGGCGAACGCGCTTCTCCTCGATCGCCGTGAGGAGCTTCGCCTGGAGATCGAGCGGCACCGCGCCGATCTCGTCGAGGAAGAGCGTCCCGCCGTCCGCGGTCTCGAACAGGCCCGGACGCGCCGTCTTCGCGTCGGTGAAGCTGCCGCGCTCGTGACCGAACAGCTCGGCCTCCATGAGCGAGGCCGGCAGCGCGGCGCAGTTGACCTCCACGAAGAGGCGGTTTCGCCGGACGCTGTTGGCGTGCACGCACTTGGCGATGAAGCCCTTGCCCGTGCCGGTCTCGCCGCCGAGGAAGATGGTGGGGGTCGCTCCGCGCTGCGTGCGCGCGACGACCTGCTGGAGCATCGACACGACGTTGCGGAGCGGCGCCGACTCGCCGATCAGCGTCTCCCAGCCGGCTCCGGAGAGCTGCTTCGCGTGGAGGTACTTGAGGTGGCGATCGCCGCGACGCGCGCCGATGAGGAAGCCGACGGTGCCGAGCAGCTCCTGCGGATTCGCGTCGACCCCGACGTGCTCGGCCGCGCCGTTCTCCATCGCGGACGCGGCGCCGTCGATCTCCGAGTCCTTCCCCATCACGATGACCGGGACGTGGCTGTCGATCTCGCGCAGCGCGCGCATCACGTCGCGCCCGGTCGTGTCCCGGAGGGGAAGCACGAGGATGACCACCTGCGTCGTCTTCTCGTTGGCCAGCGCTCGCACGCCCTGCTCGCCCGTCTCCGCGAGCGCGAGCGCATAGCCTCGCCGCGCGAGGGTGGAGTGCAGGCCACGCACGTTGTCTCCCGGCGTCGCGACGACCAGCACGGTCGGCGCGGCGCGCGGCTCACGATCGTCTTTCGGGTCGGGCTCGGTGGTCCGTTGCACCAACGGTTCCTTTCGGGGCTATCTTCGGGATGCGGATGAAGCTCGAGACGACGATGGCGATGTTCCTCGTGCTCGCGTCGATCGCGGCGTGCAAGGCGGACGATCCCGCGCCTGCGCCGGCGGACGCATCGGTGTCACCCGACGGCGGGACCGACCCGCTGCAAGGCTGCCCGAGCGCGGACGACGCGCGCGTGCACTACCGCGATCACGATCCCAACGCATGCGCCGACCTCACGCTGGACTGCACGACGGACCAGAACGGCTTCGACAACGCGTGCGGGTGCGGATGCATCGACAAGGGCGATCCGCTCTGCCCGCCGGTCGACGATCCCCGGATCACCTGGGTGAGCCGGGACCCGGCGAAGTGCGAGGCGACGCCGCCGCTCTGCCCGATGGGCGAGACGCCCTTCACGGGGGCCTGCGGGTGTGGTTGTACCAAGCCCGGCTCATGACGAACGCGTCGCGTCGCTGCAAGGTGTACGAGGACATCTCGATCTTCGCCGCGCGGAGCATGGCGCGCACCTTCGCGGGCGAGCAGGGCTTCGTCCCCGAGGTCTGCGAGGAGCTCGTCGTCGTCGTCTCCGAGCTCGCGTCGAACATCCTCAAGTACGGCCGCCGCGGATGGATCGAGGTCTCGATGGTCGAGACGCCCGAGCGAGGGCGCGGGCTGATGATCGTCGCCGAGGACGAGACGCCGCCGTTCGACTTGAACCGCGCGCTCGTCGACGGGCACGACGTGAACGGCAAGCTCGACCCCGCGCGCGTGTACAAGCGCGGCGGCATCGCCGCGGGGCTCGGCGCCGTCTCGCGCCTGAGCGACTCGATCGAGCAGGTCCCCCACGGCGGCGGCAAGCGGATCGTGGTCCGACGCTTCGAGCGTAGGCCGCGGCGTGGATCGAGCCCGGCGCTCTGATCCGCGACGAGCGGGCGTCATCCGAGATCCGCGACCACCAGCGTCGCGTCGTCGTGCGAGCGCCGGTGGCGTTCGAAGATCGTCTTGCACGCGTCGGCGCTGGAGAGCGACGCGAACTCGGCGAGGTGGAACCGCGAGGAGACGCCGTCGGAGTAGATGACGAGCCGCGACGTGCCGGCGATCGCCGCGCGGGCGACGCGCGGTCGCGACATGCGCGTGCCCACGACGCCGGGCGTGAGCACGAACGGCAGCTCGATGCCGTGGGCGCGCAGCTCGACGTTGCCGACGCTGCAGACCTCGACCTCGCCCGGCGACACGACGCAGACGAGGATGCATGCTCCCCGGCTCTCGGCGAGGCCGCGATGGACCTCGTTCATGATCGCGAGGACGCCGGACTTCGGCGACTGCTGCTCGAGGAGCTCGCATGCGCGAACGGCGACGGCGGCGGCCTTCGTGCCGTGACCGAGGCCGTCGATGACGGAGATGAGGGTGAAGTCGTCCTCGCGGCGAACGACGACGGCGTCGCCGCAGACGTGCTCGCCGTGACGCGCCAGGACTCGGTGATCGATGGATCGTAGGGTCAAGAACGGGGTTCCGGGCGCATTCCGCGCGTGGCGTTGAAGAGCGCGGTCTCGACGTCGTCGAGCGCCGCTTCCATGGCCCCCCACCGCTCGCTCGAGGCGCTCGTCGCGAGCGCGATCGCCGCCTGCTCGGCCGCACGGGCGAAGGCCATCACCTCGGTGAGACCGAGCAGCCCCGCTTCGCCGGCCATCGAATGCAGCTCGCGCGCGATGCGCTCGAGGTCGCCGCCGCGCGCGCCCACGCTCTGGCGTCCCTCGCGGATGCGGGCGGAGGACAGCTCCGCGAAGCGGGCGACGAACGACTTCATCCCGCCGCCGGTCATCGGAGGACCTCGAGGATGCGGGTGACGACGCGATCGAGCCCGTCGCGCTTCGAGACCCATCCGTCGACCCCGGCGGACGCCGCGCGCTGCTCGAGCTCCTCTTGCGGGATCGTCGACATGAGGAGGATCGGCACCGCGACGCCGTACGCGCCGCGCAGCGTGGTCGCGACGTCGTCGCCGTAGGCCTCGGGCATCTGCACGTCGAGCACGATGATGTCGGGGGGCGCGGCGGCGCGCAGCGACTCGAGGCCGCCGAGGTCCATCGCGGTGTCGACCGCCACACCCGCCGCCTCGAGGCTGCCCTTGAGCATCTCGAGCACGAGCGGGCTGTCGTCGACGATGAGCGCCCTACGCTGCACCGAGCCCGACGCCATCGTCCGGATCCTCCAGGGAGAGCAGCTCCATCGAATAGAACAGGTCGCGCAGGACGAGCGGCTTGCGCAGGTAGACGTCCGCGCCCGCCTCGAGCATCCGATCGCGATTCCGCGTGGCGTCGCCGCCCACCCCGACGATCCAGCATGCGGCCGGAGCATGCGCGCGCGCATACCGCGCGATCTCGTCGCCGGTGACGTCGTTCGCGTCGAAGTCGACGATGATCGCGTCGAGGCGCTCGCCTTCGATCGCACCGCGCGCGCCGGCGAGCGCCGCCGCCTGCGCGAGCTCGATCCCCAGACCGCGCGATCCGAAGTAGCGCTTCAGCGCGTACGCGAACATGTCGCGCAGCAGGAGCTGTCGCTCGACGTGGAGGACGTGCAGCGTGCGGGACGTGCGACGCGGCGCGCGCGGCGCATCGCTCGCGAGGACGGCGAGCTTCGCGAGCTCGGAGGGGTCGCCGACGAAGTCGACGCAGAAGCCGGCAGGGACGCCCGGCTCGAGCGAGAGACGCACCTGGCGGACGATGCCGCGCACGTGGATCGTCGGGCGGCTCGCGAACCGGAGCAGGAGATCGACCTCCGCGCCGACCGGCGGGAGCGACTCGGTCATCACGAACGCGGACGTCTCGGTGACCTCGATCGCCGTCGTGCTCTCGTGCACGCCGGATGCTCCCCACTCCACGCGAAGGAGCGCGCTCCGTCGCGGCGCGGCCGTCGTCATGCCTGACCTCCGAGCGAGCGCGCGACGAGCTCCTCGATGCGCGTGACGAATCCGCGGACGCCCTTCGCCTTCGAGACGTAGCCGTCGGCGAACGCCTCGCGGCTCGCGCGGAGGAGCTCCGCGTCGGTCAGGCTGGAGGCGACGAGCGTCAGCGCGACGCCGCGCTCCTTCAGCTCGGCGCAGAGCGGACGATCGCTCGTGTCGGGGCGGCGCAGATCGATGACCGCCACGTCCGGCCGCCACGCCACCGCCAGCGCGAGCGCCTCGGTCGCGGCCGCCGCGATGCGGACATCGAAGCCGGCCTGCACGAGCGCGGCCTGCGTCAGCTCGAGGGTGACCTCGCTGTCGTCGAGGAGCAGGAGCTTCAGCGAGCGCTTGTCGGCGCCGCTGTACTTCGGGACCTGCGTCGTGCGCTCGGCGCGCTCGGTCGCCGCGCAGGCGACGCGCGCGACGCGCTCGACGATGTCCGCGAAGGCGCCGCTCTTCATCGTGAGCACCGGCGCGCCGCGAGACATCGCCCGCTCCATCTCCGGCGACCGCACGTGCGCCTCGGACGCGTCGTCGACGACGACGTCGAAGCGCGTCGTCTCCATGCGCGCCAGCGCGGACGAACCGTCGGGCACCGCGGTGACCGCGAAGCCCCGCGCGCCGAGGCGCACGCAGACCTCCGCACGGCGCACGGGGTCCGATGCGACGACGAGGACGTGGATGGCGGGGGCGTGCGTCATGCTGCGGTCGATCGAGCACCACCGGAGGACGCGATCGCGTCCTGCCGTCCCCACCCGCGACAATTCAACCGCAGATCCCTTCGCGAGGACAACCCGCACCGCGCCGATTCGCGCGATTCCACATCCGAGCACACCACCGTATTCCCCCTAGGGAGTATGGGCATCGGCATCTTGCGTCGGTTAGCTTGGAAATCGCGACATGGATCCGCGCGAGATGTTCAGGGCACAGTTCGTGGAGATCGCCCGCAAGCGGTGGGATCACATCGCGAGCCTCGTCGACGGCGACCTGCGTGGAGCCGCCTCCGAGCTCCACTGCTTGAGCGGCGAGGCCAGCATGCTGGACTTCGGGAAGGTCTCCGACCTCGCGACGGTCGCCGAGGACGCGGCGCGCACCGGCGACGCCGGACGCCTCCGCAGCCTGCTCTCCGAGCTCGCCGTGGCCATCCGCGCGGTGGAAGAGCGGAGCGAGGGCTGATGATCCGCGTCGTCACCGTCGACGACTCGGCGCTCTCGCGCGCGATCCTCAAGAACATCCTCGAGTCCGACGGGGACATCACCGTCGTGGGCCAGGCCGCGAACGGGTTCGAGGCCATCCCGCGCATCCAGGAGCACTCGCCCGACCTCGTCACGATGGACATCGACATGCCCGGCCAGAACGGGCTCGAGACCATCGAGAAGGTGATGCAGACGTGCCCCGTGCCGATCCTCGTCGTCACCGGCGAACGGCTCGGGCCGGAGAGCGACGTCGGCTTCCGCGCCATCCAGCTCGGCGCGCTCGACTTCATGGCGAAGCCGCCGATCACCGACGCCGCGAGCACGGCGGTCCTGCGCCAGCAGGTCCGCGCGCTCGCAGGCGTTCCCGTGTTCTTCCACGCCGGCGAGCGCCCGCAGGAGATCGAGCGCGTGACGGTCTCGCCCGCGAGCGCGGTCACGCGGCACGCGGTCGTGGCGATCGCGTCCGGGACCGGCGGGCCGAAGGCGCTCGGTCAGATCGCCGCGGCCCTCCCCGAGGACTTCGCGTGCCCGATCGTCGTCGTGCAGCACCTGCCCGATCGCTTCACGTCGTCGTTCGCGAAGTACCTCCAGGCGCAGACCGCGCTGAAGGTCGTGCTGGTCGACGCGATGCCCCACGATCTCGTCCCCGGCGAGATCGTCCTCTCGCAGGGAACCGACGCGCACATCTACTGTCCGCGACCGGGCGTCGTCGTCGGTCTCGACGCGCCTCCTCACGCCGGGCACCGTCCGTCGGCGACGTTGCTCCTGCGGTCGATCGCCGAGGCCTACGGGCGGAACGCGATCGGCGTGGTGCTCTCCGGCACGGGCGACGACGGGCTCGAGGGGATCGAGGCGATGCACGCCGCCGGCGCGCTCACGCTCGCGGAGAGCCCGGACTCCGCCCACGTGCCGGATCTCCCCCGCGCGGCGGTCAAGGCGCGCGCGGTGTCGCGGACGATGCCGAGCGAGATGCTCGCCGACTTCGTCGTGGCGACGGTGTCCAACGCGAGCTCCAAGACGACGGCGCCGCCGTCGGCCCTGGATTGAACATGCGGTCAATGAGCGGCGAAGAGCGCATCGAGACGGCCGGGGAGACGCGAGACGTCGTCCTTCGGCACGGTGCCGGATGCGCCCATGCGCGCGGCGAGCGCCTGGACGTCGGCCTCGGGTCGGTCCGAGAACACGACGATGCGCCGGCCGGCGGCGTGCGGCGCGACGAGCTCGACGAGGCGGCTGTCGTCGGTGCCCGGGAACGTGGCGTCGACGAGGACGAGGTCCGGCGTGTCGCGTGCGAGCGCGGCCGCGAGGCCGCTCGGATCGTCGATGGTAGAGACTTCGAAGCCCGCGTTACCGAGCGCGTGCACGACGAGAGCGCGGACCAGCTCGCTGTCGTCGACGAGGAGTACCTTTCGGCGGGGCGACACCACCCGATGATACCTTATCCGCGAATTCGCGTCGGCGAGACGCGTAGAGCAGAATCGTGATTCCCATGCAACGGACGACACCGCAGCAGAACGACGTCATCGAGATCGCCATCACGGTCGAGAGCGACATCGTGCGCGCCCGCGGCGCGGGCCGCGACATCTGCCGCGAGCTGGGCTTCAACGAGATCAACCAGGTGAAGGTGGCGACGGCGATCTCCGAGCTCGCGCGCAACATCTTCCACTACGCGAAGACCGGCACGGTGATCCTGCGCCGTCTCGGCGCGCCGCGGCCCGGCATCGAGATCATCGCGAGCGACAAGGGACCGGGCATCCCCGATCTCAAGCACGTGATGAGCGGCAACTACCTGTCGCGCACCGGCATGGGCAAGGGGCTCCTCGGTGCCAAGCGCCTGATGGACCACTTCGACGTCGTCACCGGGCCGAACGGACAGGGGACGACGGTCACCATGCGCAAGCACGCGAGGTGAGCGTGGCGGCTTCGCGCGAAGACGTCGACGAACGCATCGCGACGCTGCGCAGCTTCGGCGCGCTGCGGCGTGCGCTGCGGACCGCCGAGACGGTGGAGGACGTCGCGGCCGAGACCGTCCGCTTCGCGACGCGCGAGCTCGGCTACGCGCACGCCTCGCTGTTCTGCGCGTTCGGCGCGGAGGAGGACTATCGCCTCATCCGCGCGAGCGACGAGGGCACCGCGCTGCCGGAGGCGATCGCCCGTGACTCCGCGCTCGTCGAGCAGCTCGCGGCCGCGCCGAGCGTGAACGACGCCGAGCCGATCGCCGGCTCCACGGCGCTCGCGCTGCGCGGCGGGCCGGACAAGCTCGCCGGCATCCTCCTCGTCGCGGGTCGCACGCTGCCGCCCGAGATCCACGAGGAGCTCGCGTTCGACGTGGAGAGCGCGCTCTCCACCCGGCTCGTCGCGCACCTCCGCGCCGAGGAGCTCGCGATGCTCGAGATCCAGGAGCGCGAGCTCGTGGGCATGCTCCGCGAGGTCCAGGAGCGCGACGCGATCATCCAGCGCGATCTGGAGGAGGCCAGGCACTTCCAGAGGCGGATGCTCGGCGCGCCGCCGCGCGTCGACCGCGCATCGGTGGAGGTCGTGTACCTCCCGCTCGGCCTCGTCGGCGGCGACCTGTACGCGGTGTCGTCGGACGGCAATCGCCTCCGCCTCTTCATCGCGGACGCGACGGGCCACGGCGTGCGGGCCTCGCTCACCACCATGTTCATCAAGAGCGGCTACGACGCGGTGCGCGGCAGCGCGAGCGGCCCGGCGGCGCTCCTCGAGGCGCTCAACGACAACATCTCGCGCGCGTACGGCAGCGCGGAGATGCTCTTCTCCGCCGGCTGCGTGGACATCGACCTCGCGACCGGCGAGCTCGCGTTCGCCTCGGCCGCGCATCCGCCGGTGTGCATCGTCCAGGACGGTCGGGCGACGCTCCTCGAGGGCGGCGGCGCGTTCCTCGGGCTCCGCGCGCGCATGCGCTTCGAGGAGCACACGATGAAGCTCTCCGACGGCGACGGCGTCTACCTCTTCACCGACGGCTTCTCCGAGGCCCGGCGCGAGGGTGGCGAACAGTTCGGCGACGAGCGCCTCAAGCAGATCGTCCTGGATGCCCACTGCGCCGGCCGGCTCGCGGGCGAGGCGCTCCACACAGCCGTCGTCGACTTCGCGACCGCCGGAGGCATCGGCGACGACGCGACGTTCATCGGCGCCCGCCTCGGGCGCGACGTACCTGTCGGCGGACCGACGTAGTAGCCACGCCGCGCTCGCCGGCGACCGCCGAAGCAGGAGCAGCGCATCGATGTCCGAGGCCGGGCATGCGATGGGCAAGAGCACGTCGCGCGTTCGCGCCGCTCGAGGATTGACCGGCGACGCCGCGTAGGCAGTGATCGCCGCGGCCGATCGCATCTTCCTCTCCTACGACGACGTCACGCTGCTCGCCGCGAACGACGTCGCCGCCGCGAAGAAGGTCGACGAAGGATCCGAGCGTCCGGGTAGCGACGGTCACGGCGTGCACGCCTACTTGCGACATCGCAAGTGCGCGGTCGCGGATGGACAGGGACGTGTGAAGGGAGAACAGCTCGGGACGGCAGCGGCGGAGACGCGTGACGAGCCGCGGCCGATCGCATCTTCCTCTCCTACGACGACGTCACGCTGCTCCCCGCGAACGACGTCGCCGCCGCGAAGAAGGTCGACGAAGGATCCGAGCGTCCGGGTAGCGACGGCCAACGTGCACCACGACCTACTTGCGACATCGCAAGTGCGCGGCCGATCGCATCTTCCTCTCCTACGCGACACGCTGCTCCCTGCGAACGAGGTCGCCGCCGCGAAGAAGGTCGACGAAGGATCCGAACGTCCGGGTGGCGACGGCCAACGTGCACCACGACCTACTTGCGACATCGCAAGTGCGCGGCCGATCGCATCTCCCTCTCCTACGCGACACGCTGCTCCCTGCGAACGAGGTCGCCGCCGCGAAGAACGTCGACGAAGGATCCGAGCGTCCGGGTAGCGACGGCCACGGCGTGCACGCCTACTTGCGACATCGCAAGTGCGCGGCCGATCGCATCTCCCTCCTCTACGCGACACGCTGCTCGCCGCGAATGAGGTCGCCGCCGCGAAGAAGGTCGACGAAGGATCCGAGCGTCCGTGTGGCGACGGCCAACGTGCACCACGACCTACTTGCGACATCGCAAGTGCGCGGCCGATCGCATCTCCCTCTCCTACGCGACACGCTGCTCCCTGCGAACGAGGTCGCCGCCGCGAAGAACGTCGACGAAGGATCCGAGCGTCCGGGTAGCGACGGCCACGGCGTGCACGCCTACTTGCGACATCGCAAGTGCGCGGCGCGCTCGCGGATGGACAGGGACGTGTGAAGGGAGAACAGCTCGGGACGGCAGCGGCGGAGACGCGTGACGAGCCGCTGCCGATCGCATCTTCCTCTTCTACGCGACACGCTGCTCCCTGCGAACGACGACGCCGCCGCGAAGAAGGTCGACGAAGGATCCGAGCGTCCGGGTAGCGACGGTCACGGCGTGCACGCCTACTTGCGACATCGCAAGTGCGCGGCGCGCTCGCGGGTGGACAGCAGATGAGTGGGAGAACAGGTCGAGGCGTCGGCGGCGCGACGTCAGCGTCCCGACGTAGGCGCGAAGAACGACTCGGGCCGGAGCAGGATCACCGTCTCCTCGCCGATGGTGACGATCTCGACCGGCTCCTGCGGAGGCGTCGGGCACCCGCGCAAGGCGGTGGCCCGGCTCACCGCGCCGCCGATGTAGAGCATGTGCTCCTCGCGGTCGCGCGCGATCACCACGCGCGAGCGGATCCCCTCGCCGCCCGGCAGCTCGAGCATCTCGAGCGGATCGGTCGCGTCGCCTTCGCCCACGCGGCGGATGGTCCACGTCGTCGGGATCGCGAGGACGACGTCCGGACGCGTCGTGGGGAGACGGTGCACGTCGATCGTCTTGCACGTCTGCGGCACCGTGAGCACGACGCGCAGGCCGCCCTCTTCCCGCGGCTGCATGGCGATGGTCCCGCGGATCTTCTCGACCGTCGCGCGGACGGCGTCCATCCCGATGCCACGACCGGACGTCGTGCTCACCGCGTCGCGCACGGAGAAGCCGGGCGCGAAGACGAGATCGACGAGCTCGGGGTCCGTCGCCGCGGCGGCGACCTCTCCCCGCAGGAGACCGAGGGAGACCGCGCGTCGCTTGATCGCCTCGCGGTCGAGCCCCGCGCCGTCGTCCTCGATCGTCAGCCGGATCGCCTCGGCGTCGGCCTCCGCGCGGATCGTCACCATCCCACGACGCGGCTTGCCCCGGGCGATGCGCACGTCCGGCGGCTCGACGCCGTGATCGACGGCGTTGCGCAGCGTGTGGAGCAGCGCGGTGTGGAGCGCGTCGAGCACCTCTGCCCCGACCCGGAGATCGTCGCCCTCGATGACGATGTCGATCTCCTTGCCGAGCTCGGTGGCGAGGTCCTTCGTTCCGTTCGCATGCCGGCGCACGAGCGGCATGAGCGCGACGACGTCGAGGTGCGCGAGCTCGCCCGCCAGCGTCTCCCACGCGCGGCGGAGCCGCCGCGAGCCGGGCGCCGCGAGCGACTGGAGGAAGACCTCCGTCGCGGCGATGCCGAGCCGCTGCTTCATCGCGACGGACACGCGTCCCGGCTCGGCGCGCGCGGCCGAAGGCACGGCCATCGACTCCGGCCCCTCGGAGTGGCGCGGCCACTCGCTGAGGACCTCGTCGATGTGCTTGAGGAAGCCGCTGAGATCGATGCCGCCCTGCGAGGCGCCCGCCCGCTTGCGCACGAGCATGCGCGCGAACTGCACGGCCATCGTCACGACGACCTCGACGTCCTCGTGCACGCGGTAGCGCCGGCGGCGCGCGGCGAAGAGGAGGTCTTCGAGCCGGTGGGCGATGAGGCCGACGTCGGCGAAGCCGACGAGGCGCGACTCGCCCTTCAGCGTGTGCACGTCGTGGAACAGCTCGCGCTCGGTGTCGGCGGTCGCGAGGCGCTGGGTGAGCGCCGCCCACGACGCCTCGATGCGCTCGAGACGTTCGAGGCTCGTGGCGCGGAACTGCGCTACGAGTTGCTCGGGCAGCTCAACGGCTTGCGCCACTGGCCTTGGTTTCGATGCGAACGAGCTCGATCGCGAAGCAGCTCAGGGCGCCCAGGCTCCGCCGCTGCCAGGCCTTCGTCTCGTCCGAGTAGAAACAGAGTTTGTATTGCTCGTTCGGCGCCAGGTCCTGGATGCGCTCGAGCCATACGACGAACGCCTTGAAGCAGGACGAGTTGACGAAGTCGCAGTCACGAAGATCGACCGACACCTCGCGCACGGCGAGGTGGACGGCCTGTTCGTGCACGCGCGCGAGCAGCTCTTCGATCGCCACCTCGGAGCGCGAATCGGCGCTCCCGGCGAAGCGGAGCGCGATCTGGCCGCCCTCGATGCGAGGTTCGGCACGTAGGTCATTCGCGTCGATCGAGGGGATTGGCGCGGCAGTCATCCGGCCTCCTTTGCGGCCGCTGCGGCAGGCAGCGGGAAGGTCCCCCTCGCGGTCAACGTCAGCATGTCGTCGGCGATCTCGTACTCGAGCGAGAGATCGGCCTCTGCGCGGATGCGGCCGAGGCCGAGCCCCGAGCCGCCGTCACGGCGCTTCGCCGCGCGCCCCATCAGATCGATGTAGAATGCAGCCGGATCCTTCGCCGACACGACCTCGTCGAGCGCGCGCCGGACGAGATCGAGCCGCTCGGGCGTCGCGCGGTTCTTCGTCTCGAGCGCGATCGTCGCGCTGCCGGCATTCCGCCGCACCGAGATGCGGAACTCGGACCGCTGGTCGTAGGAGTAGCTGACGGCGTTCTCGAGCAGCTCGTGCGTCGCCATGGCGACGTTGGCCGCGAGGTCCTTGTCGCCGAGCAGGCGAACGTAGAAGTCTCCGACGAAGCGCCGCACGCTCGCGACGAGCGCGACGTCCGGTGAGAACGAGAGCTCGAAGAAGGCCTCCTGCGTCATCCCGTCCGCGAGCATCGGCTGATCGGATCTACCTTGGTGCCCGGCCCCCGTCGATACGCCCTAGGTAGTATGCGGCATCCTCCCACTTCCTACTCGTGACGGAGCGCGACGATCGGATCGAGCGCCGCAGCCCGGCGAGCGGGGAAGAAACCGAACGCGATCCCGGTCGCGGCGCTCGTCGCCACCGCGATTCCGAGCGCCACCGGATCGAGCTTCATCGGCCAGCCGAGCCCGTCGCCGAGCGCCCGGATGGCGCCGAGCCCGACGGCGGCCCCGAGGATCCCGCCGATGAGCGCCAGGACGACGGCCTCGACGAGGAACTGCGTGCGGATGTCGCCGGCCTGCGCGCCGATGGCCATCCGGATGCCGATCTCGCGCGTCCGCTCGGTGACGCTGACCAGCATGATGTTCATCACGCCGATGCCGCCGACGACGAGGCTCACCGCGGCGATGCAGACGAGGAGCACGGTGAGGAGCGAGTAGATCGCGCTCTGCATCTGCTGGAACTCCTGCTGCGAGCGGATCCAGAAGTCCGGCTCGCGATCGCCCTCGATGTGATGGCGCTGGCGCAGGATCGCGTCGATCTGCGCGACCGCCCGCTGCGTGGTGTCCGCGCTCTTCGCCGAGACGAGCAGCACGCCGGCGAACCCGGGCGGCGTGCGCATCACGCGCCCGCGCATCGAGCCGATGGGCATCAGCACCATGTTGTCCTGGTCGCCGCCGAACGGAGCCTCGCCCTTCGACTCGAGGACGCCGACGACGCGGTAACCGTGACGGCCGATGCGGATGCTGCGTCCGACCGGGTCCTCGCTCCCGAACAGCTTCTCGGCCACGGTGGTGCCGAGCACGCAGACCTTCGCCTTCGTCGCCTCGTCGTGGTCGTCCCACGGCTCGCCGCGCTTCACCTTCCAGTTGCGGACGGTGAAGAACGCGCGGTTCGAGCCGATGACCTGCGCCGACCAGTTCTTCTCCGCCGCCACGATCTGCGCGCGCGCACGCAGCGCCGGGGCCACGGCGGTGACGCTGACCGCCTCGCGCAGGATCGCCTTGCCGTCGTCCTCGGTGAGCCGCGGGCCTGCTCCGAGCGCCGCCTTCGCGCCCGACGCGCCGGAGCTCTGGGGGGCGATCATGATCACGTTCGACCCCATGTTCTGGATCTGGTCCGAGACCTGATCGCGCGCGCCCGCGCCGAGCGCGGTCACCGTCACGACTGCCGCGACGCCGATGAGGATGCCGAGGATGGTGAGCGACGCGCGCAGCGTGCTCCGCGTAATGGCGCGGAGCGCGAGCCGGATGCCGACGAGGAGCGAGGCGAGCATCGGCGGCGTCACTCCGTCCTGAGGGCCTCGATGGGATCGAGGCTCGCCGCGCGCCGCGCGGGCAAGAAGCCGAAGACGACGCCGATGAGCGCGCTGGTCGCCGCCGCGATCCCGATCGCCTCCATGCTCGGCACCGCGTTCCACCCGAGCGCCTTGCCGAGCGCGATGGTCGCGCCGGAGCCGACGGCGATGCCGAGGATCCCTCCGGCCATCGACAGCACGACCGCCTCGATCAGGAACTGCACGAGGATGTCCCGCTCGCGCGCGCCGATCGAGAGGCGGATGCCGATCTCGCGCGTCCGCTCGGCGACCGACACGAGCATGATGTTCATGACGCCGATGCCCCCGACGACGAGGCTCACCGCGGCGACCGACAGGAGCAGCGCCGAGAGCACCCCGGCGATGGCCTGCTGCGTCTCGCGGAACTCCGACTGGGTGTTGACGCGGAAGTCGGCGTCCTTCCCCTCGGCGATGCGGTGGCGCTGGCGGAGGATCGCGGTGACCTGCTCCTGCGCGCGCTGCGTCGTCTGCTCCGACGTGGAGCTCGCCAGGAGCATGTCGACGCGTCCGGGCGACGTGTGCATCACGCGCGCACGGAAGCTGCCGACCGGCATCATGATGCGGTCGTCCTGGTCCTCGCCGAACGGCGAGTTCCCCTTCGGCTCGAGCACCCCGATGATCCGGTACGGGTGCCGTCCGATGCGGATCGTGCGGCCCACCGGGTCCTCGGTCCCGAACAGCTTCTCGGCGACGGTGGTGCCGACGATGCAGACCTTCGACTTGAGCGCCTCGTCGCTCTCGGTCCACATCTCGCCGCGGCCGACGGCGTAGCGCCGGATGGGGAAGTACGACGTCGTGGTGCCCACGAGCAGCGTCGCCACGTTCTTGTCGCCGTAGATCACCTGGCCGGTGGTCGAGAGCCACGGCGCGACGTGCGAGATGCTCACCGCCTCGCGCGCGATCGCGCGCCCGTCGGCCTCGGTGAGGCGACCGGTGGCCTTCCCGCGCACGCCCGACGACTGCACGCTCTCGGGGTTGATGAACAGCGCGTTCGCGGCGAACGAGTCGATCTGGCTGCCGACGCTCTGCGACGCGCCGCCCGCGAGCGCCGTCACGAGCACCACGGCGGTGACGCCGATGAGGATGCCGAGCACCGTGAGCGCCGCGCGCATCTTGTTGCGCGCGATCGCCGACAGCGCGAGGCGGATCGCGCCGAGCACGAGCGTCATGCCGCGCTCTCTCTGCTCCGCTTGCCGACGAGGGGCGCGACCAGCGCGAGGACGAGGAAGCGCGCGAGGGCCACCGTCGCGAGCGCGAGCGCGATGACGAACAGGACGAGCGCGACGCCGCCGGACGAGAGCTGCGCGAGCCGATCGAGCGCCCGCTCGCTGCCGGGCAGCCAGCCGAGCGCGGCGGGCAGCGCGAGCAGCACCGCGACGCCGAGGGTGTAGAAGATCGAGATCCGCGCCCGCTGATCGGGCGTGAGCGACCGGCCGAAGCGCTTGTGCCCGTACCAGGCGGCGACGAGCGCCTCGAGCACGAAGGCGAACGCGAGCGGCGGGACCGGCGTCGTCGCGTCGAGGATCGCCCGGTCGTAGATCCCGCCGAGCAGGAGGCCGCCGAGGCCGGCCGCGGCCATCAGCGCGTAGAGCGCGACCGGCACCGGCCCGCCGAGGCGGCGCCGCGCGGCGACGGCCGGGTCCTCGTCCTCGTCGGTCGACGCCGCGCCCGCGCCCTCGGGCGGGAGCTTCTCCAGCTCGGCGGTCGCGTCGAGCGGCTGCGCATTCGTCACGTCGCTCTGGATCCGGCCGTCGCGGAACGTGACCACGCGCGACGCGCACGCCGCGATGTCGTGCTCGTGCGTGACGAGGACGATGGTGATGCCGCGCTCGCGGTTCAGCCGCTGGAGCAGCGCGAGCACCTCGAGCGAGGTGCGCGTGTCGAGGTTGCCCGTCGGCTCGTCGGCGAGGAGCATCGGCGGACGCGTGACGAGCGCGCGCGCGATGGCGACGCGCTGCTGCTGGCCGCCGGAGAGCTGATTGGGTGTATGATGCACACGTCCCGCGAGACCGACGGCGTCGAGCGCCTCGAGCGCGCGCTTGCGTCGCTCGCCCGCCGAGATCCCGCGGTAGACGAGCGGCAGCTCCACGTTCTCGAGCGCGGTGGTGCGCGGCAGCAGGTTGAAGCCCTGGAAGATGAAGCCGATGAGGCGGTTGCGCAGGATGGCGCGCGCGTCGCTCGAGCGGCTTCCGACGTCGAAGCCCGCGAGCTCGTAGTGCCCGCGCGTCGGCCGGTCGAGGCAGCCGAGGATGTTCATCAGCGTGCTCTTGCCCGAGCCGCTGGTGCCGACGATGGCGACGAACTGCCCCTGCGCGATCTCGAGGTCGATCTCCTTGAGCGCGCGCACCACACCGGCGCCGGACTCGTAGTCCTTCGAGACGCGGCGGAGGGTGATCAGCGCGTCGCTCATCGCGTCCCCCTCAGAACGGTCCCTTTTTCTTCTTCTTCGGATCGTTCTCGTCGGTCTCGTCGGTCACGACCTTCGCCGCCGCGTCGAGGCCGCCGGTCACCACGGTGTTGATGCCGTCGGTGATGCCGACCTGGACGATCTTCGGCTCCGCCTTCTCCTCGCCCGGCTTGTCGTTCACGAGCAGGTACACGCGCCCGGAGCCCTTCACGAGCGGCGGCTCCGGCGGCTGCGGGACAGGCTTTCCGTTCGGGCCCATCGGCGGCGTCGGCTTGTAGCGGAGCGCCGCGTTCGGCACGCGGAGGGCGCCTTTCGCTTCCTTCGTCTTGATGGTGACCGTCGCCGTCATTCCCGGACGGAGCTTCTCCTCGGGGTTCTCGACCTCGACGACCGCGGAGTACGTGACGACGCCCTGCACGTTGTTCGGGCTGAAGCGGACCTGCTGCACCGCGCCCTTGAACGACTCGCCGGGGAACGCGTCGACGACCGCCTCGGCCTCCATCCCCTCCTTCAGCTTGCCGACGTCCGCCTCGTCGACGTCCGCCATCACGCGCATCTTCCGGAGGTCCTGCGCGATCACGAAGAGGACGGGCGCCTGGAAGCTCGCGACGACCGTGGCGCCCGGATCGATGCTGCGCGAGACGACGACGCCGTCGACCGGCGAGTAGATCTTCGTCCAGCCGACGTTGGTCTGCGACTGCGAGAGCTGCGCCTGGATCGCGCCGATCTGCGCCTCGGCCGCGGCGACCTGGGCCTTCGTCACCTCGTACTGGCCCTGCGCGGTGTCGAGCTCGCCCTTCGCCGCGAGGCCCTGTTGATAGAGGCGCTGCGTGCGCTCGAACGCGACCTTCGCCGCGGCGTGATTGGCCTTCGCGCTCTCGAGCTGCGCCTTCTGCGCGGCCACCTGCGCCGAGACCTGGCTGACCTGCGCGCCGTACTGGATCGGATCGATCTCCGCGAGGATGTCGCCCTTCTTCACGAACGAGTTGAAGTCGACGTGGACCTTCGCGACGCGGCCGTTGACCTGCGAGCCGACGTTGACCTGGAGCACCGGCTGCACCGCGCCCGTCGCCTGCACCTTCTCCGCGACGTCGCCGGTCGAGGGCGTCGCGGTCACGTAGCGCGCGGGGGGCGGGGGCCGGTGCTTCGCCCGGTAGACGAGGCCGCCTCCGACGAGGGCGGTGACGACGCCGAGGACGGCGACGCGCCTCAGCCAGCGGCGGCCGCCCTCCTCGGCGGCGAGGGCCCGGCGGACGTCTCGGTCGATCGCGGCGCGGCCTTCGGCCGGGGAGTCGGGCATCAAGGGACGTGCGGCCTGGGCAGGGGTTTCGGGGATGTCGCCGCGCGCCATAAGAGGCGGCGAAGGATAGATATTCCTCCCGGCTTCGCAAACCCGGGGGCCTCCTTTCTCCGATGCCGGAGGGCGCGTTTCCGCTCGCTCGCGCTTGTCGACCCAAGGAACGGAAAGTCTTTGGGTCCATCGTCCGTGGACGCGATATCGTCGCTTGCCCTTGCGGATTTCGGCGGCGCGGACGGCGCCGAGAAGGACGAATTCTTCGGCTTCTTCTCGGACGGCAGCGCGGGCGCGGACGGCAGGAAGCCGCCGCCCTCGAACGTCCGGCCGACCACGCCGGCCAGCGCGCCGCCGAGGGCGACGAAGCGTCCGATGAACAAGCCGACCGATCGTGAGCTCGTCGACCGCGCCCGGGGCGGCGATCAGGACGCGTTCGGGCAGCTCGTCCGCCGCCATCAGCAACGGATCCAGCGACTTGCGGTGCACATGCTCCGCGACCGCGCCGAGGCGGAGGACGTCACCCAGGAGACGTTCATCCGCGCCTACCAGGCGCTCGCGCGCTTCGACGGCCGCAGCGAGCCGTACACGTGGTTCTACCGGATCACGATCAACCTCTCGCTCAACCGCATCCGCTCGCGGAAGACCGCGCGGACCACGCACGACACCGACGATCCGCGCCTCGAGGCGCTCCTCACGGACAAGCGGCCCGACTCGGCCGATCCGTCGACGTCGGCGCAGCGGAAGGAGCTCTATCGGACGCTCTGCTCCGGCATCGATCAGCTGAGTGACACGCTCCGAACGACCCTGATCCTCGTGTGCATCGACGGTCGCTCCCACGAAGACGTGGCGGGCATCCTCGGCGCGCCCGAGGGCACCATCGCGTGGCGCATCCACGAGGCGCGGCGCAAACTGAGAGAGCACCTGAAGACCCGGGGCTTCGACTCCGAGGGAGATGGGACGTGAGTGAGACGCGGAAGAAAGTGAACCTCGACGCCGCGCTCCGCGCGTGGCCCGAGGTCGAGAAGTCCCCGATGGAACTGGATGAATCCGCCCAGGCCATCGTCGACCGGGTGCGATCGGGGCAGCCGGCGGCCAGCGCCGCCTACCTCGACGATGAAAATTTATTGGGGACCCCGCTTGGACAATCCGTCGAAGACGGTCATAACTCCGCGGCTTCCGCAGCCCCCGAGGTTTCAAAGATGACGATGCCCGCCGACCGTGAGCGTGATCGACGCAGCCTCCAGGACCTGGCCAAGATGGCCTCTGCCGGCCTGACGCCCCCGCCGCCCTCCGTCCATCCGGCGCCGAGCGGCGTGCAGCGCGCGTCCGAGCCTGCGGGCGCGGCGAAGGGCGACGACTCGGGGCTCATCGACTTCGGCGCGATGAGCGCGCAGGCCGAGCCCGCCCCGGCCCCCGCGTCCATGCGTTCCGCAGGCCTCGCGAGCCAGGGCCTCTTCGACGAGGATCCGCAGTCGGTGCGCCCGCCGCCGTCGGCGCAGCTCGTGCAGCCCGTGCCGTCGATCCCGCCGATGCCGGCGTCGATGCCGCCGCAGAGCCTGGCTCCCATCGCGCCGGCTCCGGCCTCGATGGCGCCCGTCGCGCCGGCCCTCGCGTCGGCCTCGCAGCCGGCGCTGCAGGCGAACCCGAAGAAGGGCAACGGCGCGGTGATCGCGCTCGTCTTCGGCGGCGTCGTCGCGCTCGGCGCGGCCGCGGCCGGCACGTTCTTCTACCTGAAGTCGCATCCGGCGGCGGCGACGGCGCCCGTCGCCGCGACCCAGGCGCCCGCACCCGAGGTCAAGACGACGCCCGCGGCCCCGGCGGCCACCGAGGCGGCGGCAGCCCCGACGGAGACCGGCGAGCCCACGCTCGATCCGAACAGCCTCCCGACGGCGACGCCGGACCAGAAGCTCGCGGCGGCCCCGAAGACCGCGGCCAAGCCGGCGACCGGCGCGGCCAAGGCGGCCCCTGCCCCGGCGCCCGAGGCCAAGGCCGAGGCGAAGCTCACGCAGAAGGACCTCCCGTCGGCGCCCACGGGCCCGGGCGGCGATCTCGGCAAGGCGATGGCCGGCGCGGTCGGCGACGAGGGCAAGACGAAGGCGCAGGAGCCGGTCCCCGCGGCGGGCTCGAACGTCCCGGCGGGCAGCGTCCCGCAGAAGCCCTCGCAGGGCGCGGTCACCGGCGCGATCGGCGCCGTGCTCCGCAATGCCCGCGAGTGCCTCGGCCCGGACGATCCGGTCTCGCACGCGACGATCGTGTTCGGCTCGGACGGCGCGGTCCAGAGCGTGAACGTCAGCGGCGCCGCGGCGGGCAAGCCCGCGGAGGCGTGCATCAAGGGCGCGCTGTCGAAGGCGAAGGTCGGCCCGTTCGCCGAGCCGAGCTACTCGACGCGCATCACGGTCCGGCACAATTAGTCATGTTCGAGGGGCTCCGCCCCTCGAGCTCCCCTGACGGGGAACACACCTGCTCCCCCAGATCAACGGCGCGATCGGATCGAGCACGACATCGGAAGCAGGCTCGGCTTGACAGCCGGGCCCTTCTTCGTCATGGTGCGCGGCCCGTTCAACGAGGAATAGCGATGGTTTCGTCGACCCAGCAGTTCGAGCGCATCCGCAAGCGCAAGCAGACCACCAGTGGCAAGCGCAACAAGCGCGAGCGCCGCAAGCTCGGGACGCCCGCGTTCCCGATCCATCAGGCCGGCTACGACGCCAAGGCGCCTGACGCGAAGAAGTCGGCGAAGTAAGCCGCCGCTTCGGAGAGATCATGCTCGTGGTGGGCCGCCCGGTCCATCGCGAGCATGTTCGTTTTGTGCCGTCTCGCGCTCGGAAAGACGCGAACGCGCTGCGAGAGCTCGGCACCTCTCTCCGCGGCGGCCCCAGCGGCCCGTTCACCTCCGACCAGAAGGGCCTCATCCCCGCGAGCGGCAACTTCGTCCACCCGGACGTCACGGTGATCTGCGGACCTCTCGAGCGCCACGACGACAGCGACGCCGTGGTCAACCCGGCGACGATCGTCGAAGTGCTCTCGAAGAGCACGGAATCCTACGACCGGGGTGACGAGTGGAAGGACGATCAAACCATCCCGGCACTGGCCGACTACGTGCTCGTCTCCCAGCGGATCCCTCGCATCGAGCACGTTCGGCGGGGTGCCGACGGCGCCTGGACCCATCGCGTCGCAGGCCCGGACGGCCGCCTCGAGCTCGCGAACGGTGCCGTGCTCGCCGTCGACGCGATCGACGAGCGGGCGTTCGAGCTCCCTGGCGACGACGGACGGACGGAACGCTCAGCTCGCCAGCATCGCGGCCGGCTTCGGCGCGCGCGCGAGGCCCCACCAGCGCATCGCGCTGCCGACGATCACCATCGACACGCAGGTGAGGAGGAGCACGGTGACGACGACGTTCACCCAGCCGGTGGTGCTCGTCTCGGGGTTGGCGGTCATCGGAAGGAAGATGCGTCGCACGCTCTCCACGCCCGCGGCGATCGTGGTCGTGCCCACGAACGCGAGCGGCGCGAGCGTGATGAGCGCGTAGCTCTTCTTCTTCGCCTCGCGGAGGATGATGGTCGTGCCGACGCACAGCGCGGTGCACGCGAGGAGCTGGTTGGCGATCCCGAACATCGGCCAGATCGTCTGGATGCTGCCGGTGAGGATGAAGTACTCCCAGCCCGCGACGACGACGAACGTCGCGACGACGCCGCCGAGCTTGCTCGTCGACTTGCCCATCTCGGGCGAGAAGCGCCCCAGGAACTCCTGCACCAGGAAGCGGCCGATGCGCGTGCCGGTGTCGATCGTGGTGAGGATGAACAGCGCCTCGAACATGATCGCGAAGTGGTACCAGTAGGCGAGCAGGGTCCCCATGCCGGGCAGGCCGCTGAAGACCCGCGCCATGCCGACCGCGAGGGAGACGCCGCCGCCGGTACGCCCGACGACGACCTCGTCGGCCTGCTGCGCGAGCGCCGGGAGCTCCTTCACCTTCACGCCGAGGCGCGCGAAGTCCGCGTCCTCGAGCATGGTCGCGCGCGGCGCGCTCGGATCGACGTGGTAGTCGAGCGCGGCGAGCGTCTGGTTCGAGAGCGCGAGCGCGTTCGCGAGCGGGATCTTCTTGCCCGCGAGCGATTCGACGGGCGCCGACGCGTCGAGGCCGAGGAGCCTCCGGTCGTGGCTCGAGAGCTTGCCCTCGAGCGACGCGAGCTGCGCGCGGCTCCGCGCGAGGCCGGTGCCGCCCGCCCCTTCGCTCGCGACGATCGCGACCTTCGGGTTCGTGTTGATCGCGACGTAGTCGTCCTGCGGCATCGCGCACGCGGCGATGAGCGCGGTGATGCCGACGAGGCCCTCCATCAGCATCGCGCCGTAGCCGATCGAACGGCAGTCGCTCTCCTTGTCGATCATCTTCGGCGTCGTGCCGCTCGCGACGAGCGCGTGGAAGCCGCTGATCGCGCCGCACGCGATGGTGATGAACACGAACGGGAAGAGCGGCCCCTTGATCACCGGACCGCCGCCGTGGATGTACGGCGTGACGCCCGGCATCTGGATGCGCGGGTTCACCACGATCACGCCGACGACCAGGAGGAGGATCGTCCCGATCTTCATGTAGCTCGAGAGGTAGTCGCGCGGGCAGAGGAGCATCCACACCGGCAGGATGCTCGCGACGAAGCCGTAGCCGCCCATCGCGAGCGCCAGCACCGTCTTCGACACCTTCAGGTGATGGGCGAGCGACGAGTCGCCGATCCACTTGCCGGCGACGAGCGCGAACAAGAGGAGCGCGACGCCGCCGACCGTGGCCTCGCGGATGCCGCGCGTGCTGCCGCCGCGCACGCGGTAGATGTAGAGCCCCATCGCGAGCGCGATCGGGATCGACGAGCCGACGGTGAACACCCCCCATGCGCTCTCGGCGAGCGCGCCGACGACGACGTTGCCGAGCCCGGCGAGCGCGATGACCACGATGAACAGGATCGCGATCGCGGTGACCAGGCCGAGCACCGGTCCGAGCTCCTCGCGCGCGATCTCGGCGAGCGAGCGGCCGCCGCGGCGCGTGCTCGCCACGAGGATGACGAAGTCGTGCACTGCGCCGCCGAGGACGACGCCGAAGAGGATCCAGAGAAAGCCGGGGTAGAAGCCGAACTGCGCCGCGAGCACGGGGCCGATGAGCGGACCGGCGCCGGTGATCGCCGCGAAGTGATGCCCGAACAGCACCCAGCGGTTGGTGGGATGGAAGTTCTGGCCGTCGTCGTGGACGTGGGCCGGCGTGACGCGCGTGTCGTCGAGGACGAGGACCTTCGCCGCGACGAAGGCCGAGTAGTAGCGGTACGCGATCGCCAGGACGGCGAGTGTCCCCAGCATCCACCACGCGGCGTGCATGGAATGCTCTTATCGCAGAACAGGGCGTATCATGCAGCCCGGAGCATGGACCGGCTCGATCTCGGCCCCGAGGAGGCGCTCGCCTCGCTCCGGATGATGAAGGCGGTGGCCGCGGCCGACGGCGCGCTGTCGGCCGAGGAGCGCGCGCTGATCGACGCCTCGGCGCGCACGCTCGGGATCGAGACACGGACGGACGATCTCGCACCGGCGGCTCCGGAGGAGGTGGTCGACGCGCTGCGTGATCCACGCGTCCGCGAGCGTGCGGTCCAGGCGACGATCCTCGTGGCGATGATCGATCAGCAGGTCCGCGAGGAGGAGCTCCGCGCGGTCGAGCGCTTCGGCGCGGTGCTCGGGATCGACGAGCCGCGGATCGTGAACCTGCGCCAGCTCGCGCGGGGGCAGGTGCGGCGCATGTGGCTCGATCTGGCGCGGCGGTCCTTCGCGCGGCCGATCTTCGAGGAGGCCCTCCGCGCGCGGGGCCTCGCCGGCCTGTGGAAGATCGTCGGTCCGATGATCGGCTTCGGCAGGGATCCCGATCTCGCGCGCCGCTATCTCGATCTCGGAAAGCTCCCGGAGGACACGCTCGGCCACGCGTACTTCCGCTTCATCGTCGACCACGAGCTCGGCTTCCCCGGCGAGGGCGTCGTCGCCGAGGAGGGCGTGTGGCACGACCTCTCGCACGTGCTCGGCGGCTACGGCATCGATCCGCAGGGGGAGGTGTCGGTGGTGAGCTTCATCGCGGGCTATCGACGCGAGGATCCGTTCTTCTGGCTCTTCACCATCGCGCTCCAGTTCCACCTCGGCATCAAGGTGTCGCCCTACTCGCCCGCGCTGCGCGGGCACTTCGATCCCGAGATCGTGCTCACGGCGCTCGGCCGCGGCATGGCGATGAACCGCGACCTCTCCGCGTCGTGGGACTACTGGGACGACCTAGCCCGACCGCTCGGCGAAGTACGCGCGCGGTATGCGGTGCCCTATACTCGCGGCTGAGGTGGGGCCCGTTTCTTCCGCCAGCGACGACGACCTCCGGCCCGGTCGGGTGCTCGGCCCGTACGAGCTGCTCGTCCCCGTCGGCGTCGGCGGCATGGCCCGCGTGTGGGCCGCGCGCGTGAGGGCCACGGGCCAGATCGTCGCGCTGAAGATGCTGCACCCGCACATCGCGGAGAACCCCTCGTTCCAGGAGATGTTCCTCGACGAGGCGCGCATCGCCTCGCGCGTCCGCCACCCGAACGTCTGCGCGACGTTCGAGCTCGCGGACCACGAGGGCGTGCTCACGATGGCGATGGAGTGGGTCGACGGCGCCTCGCTGATGCGCCTGCTCCGGCCGGGGCCGGAGGCGGACGAAGGGCGGCCGCGGGTCCCCGTTCCGTTCCGACAAGCCGTGCGGATCGTCGCCGACGCGTGCGCCGGGCTGCACGCGGCGCACGAGACCGTCGGTGACGACGGCCGTCCGCTCGCGGTCGTCCATCGCGACGTGTCCCCGCACAACGTGCTCCTCACCACCGGCGGCGCGGTGAAGATGACCGACTTCGGCGTGGCGAAGGCCCTCGGCAAGTCGCACATGACGATCGCCGGGCAGATCAAGGGCAAGCTCGCGTACATGTCGCCCGAGCAGCTGATGGGCGACGGCGTCGATCGCCGATCGGACGTGTTCGCCCTCGGGTGCGTGCTCTACGAAATCACGACCGGCGAGCGACCGTTCCGCGGCGAGCACGATCCGCAGGTCATGGCGGCGATCATGATGGGCTCGTTCGCACCGCCCAGCGAGATCGTCCCCGGCTACCCGCCCGAGCTCGAGGCGATCCTCGGACGCGCGCTCGCGGCCGATCCGGCGCAGCGCTTCGCGAGCGCGGAGCACCTGCGGGTCGCGCTCGAGCAGTGGCTCCGGACCAGCGGCCCGCCGATCGAGCCCCGCCACGTCGCCGCGCTGCTCCACGAGCGCCTCGGGGGCGAGATCGCGGACCGCGCGCGCGCCGTCGCGTCGATCGCCCCGCAGGGTCCGTCGCAGGCGGTGACCGACTCGGGCAGCGGGGCGATGGAGATCGATCGCCGCCCGGGGACGTCGCCGAAGGCCGCCTCGACGAACGGGACGATCTGGCTCGTGCTCGCGGTGATGCTCGGCGCCGGGCTCGGGCTCGGCGTGCTCGGATGGCTGCGCGCGACGCGGAGACCTCGGCCGGCGGCCGCGATCGCTGCGCCGGCGTCCGCGTCCGCGCCGGTCGCGCTCGCGAGCGCTCCGTCCGCCGAGCCGGCCGCCACGATCGAGGTCGTGGAGCCTCCGGCCCCCGCCCCCACGGTCCGGCTCGAGCTCGAGCCGAGCACGGCGACGGTGCTCGTCGGAGGCGTCGCCCTGCCTCCGGGGACGTCGGCCGTCGCGCGTCCCGAGGACGGGGGATCGACGACGATCGTGGTCCGTGCCGAGCAGTACGAGGACACGCTCGTGATCATCGACCGGGCGACGCCCGACGAGATCCAGGTCGCGCTCGTCCCGGCCCAGCCGACCTCCACCGCACGCGCGCGCGAGGTGCACGAGGCGCCGAAGCCCGACGCGAGCGCGAGCGCGAGCGCAAGCGCCGCTGCGCCCGACATGCCGCCGAACCCTTACGAGTGAACTTCTTTACCAACGACGCCAGGCGCGCAACGATGAGGCCGTGCGGAAAGACCTCCTCTCGATCGGCGCGCTCGCGACCGGTCTCGGCGCCGGCCTCCTCCTGACGATCCCGCTCGCGCACGGACAGTCGAAGCCCGCGACCATCTCCGTCGACGAGATCAAGGACGGCATGAAGGGCTACGGCCTCACCGTCTTCAAGGGCACCGAGCCGGAGCGCTTCGACGTGGAGGTCGTCGGCGTGCTGCGGAACTTCCGTCCTTCGCAGGAGCTGATCCTGGTGAAGACGCCGCACCCCCGGCTGAACGTGACGAAGAACGTCCGCGGGATGAGCGGCAGCCCGATCTATCTCGACGGCCGTCTCGCCGGCGCCTACGCGTACTCGTGGGCCGCGTTCCAGGTCGAGCCGGTCGCGGGCGTGACCCCGATCGCGCCGATGCTCGCCGAGATGCGCCGCCCGATCCCGCCTGGTTTCTGGCCGCTCGAGGGCGGCGCTCCCCTGCCCGCGGGCGCGAAGAAGGACGTCCCGAAGCACGCGTCGAACGAGCCCGCGCCGCACACGGGCGCGACGGCGTTCGCCGGGGCCCCCGGCACGTACGACGTCGAGGCCCACGCCGCCCAGGTCGCGTCGCGCATGACGATGGGCCTCGATCCGTCGCGTCCGGTCGTCCCCGCGTCCACCCCGCTGATGCTCGCCGGCATGACCGACCGGTCGATCGCCCTCGTGCGCAAGCTCTTCGGACCGCTCGGCCTCGAGCCGGTCCAGGCCGGCGGCGGAGGCAACGCGAAGCCGGACGCGAGCACGCCGCAGCACTACGTCAACGGCGGCGGCCTCGGCGTGCAGATGGCGCGGGGCGACGTCTCGTTCATGGGCCTCGGCACGGTCACCCACGTCGAGGGCACGAGGCTCTGCGGCTTCGGACACCCGATGATGGAGGCGGGCGTCACCGCGCTCCCCGCCGCGATCGGCCGCGTGCACTGGATCTTCGCGAGCGATCAGCACTCGTCGAAGATCGGCGAGGCGGCGCGGCTGCTCGGCGCGCTCGTGCAGGATCGCCAGAGCGCGATCGTCGTCGACGAGACGAAGACGGCGCCGATCTTCCCGATGAGCGTCGAGATCCGCGGCGCGGACGGCATCCCGAAGAAGTCGTGGAACGTGGAGGTCGCCGAGGAGCGCTTCATGAGCGGCTCGCTCGTCGCGACGGTGCTCGGCTCGATCGTGGACGCGTCGGTCAACGAGCGGCGCGACGTCACCTGGCGCCTCAAGTCGAAGCTGTCGGTGCGCGGTCACGGCACGATCGATCTCGAGGACTTCGGCGTCGCGGTGGGCGGCATGCCGGACGCGGGAGAGCTCGCGCACTCGAAGATCGCACGCGCGGTCGGCGAGACGCTCAACAACCCCTGGGAGAACACGCACGTCGAGAAGGTCGAGACGATCCTCACCGTCGACTATGCGCGCGAGCTCTGGCGCCTGCGGGGCGTCGACGTGCTCGATCCGGTGGTCGACGTCGGGCAGACCGCCCGCCTGCGCGTCCACCTCGTGCCCTTCGCCGGGCCGGAGGTCACGAAGGTCCTCGAGGTGAAGCTGCCCGAGGAGCTCGCGGGCAAGGACGTCGACGTCGAGATCGCGCCCGGCTACACCGTCGTGCCGGACCTCGCCGCCCCGCAGAGCCTCACCGATCTCCTGGCGAACTCCACCAAGCAGACGGCGATGCCCAAGAGCCTCGTCGTGCAGTACCGCGTGCGCGCGCTCGGCGTCGCGTACAAGGGTCACGTCGCCGAGCGCCTGCCGAGCTTCGCGCTCGATGCGCTGCGGCCGTCGAGCTCGGACGTCGCGCCCGACGCTTTCGCCGCTTACGCGCGGACCGTCGTGCCGCTCGATCGTTACGTCGAAGGATCGGACAAGGTGCGGATCAAGGTCCGTCCCGTCGTCCGTTAGGCCGTCCTCTCCACCTCATGTAGGATCCACGCATGCGTTTCTTCGGGCGCGCGGCCGCCGTGGCCGCGATCCTCGTCGCTTCTCTTTCCGCGGTGACCGACGCCGGTGCCGTCGGCACGCGAACGTTCACCCTCGACACGCTCGACAAGCTCTCCGGCGGCGACCTGAAGGGCGTCGCGGTCAGCTCCGACGGCGCCGTCCGCGCGGGATTCACCCTCGGCAACGCGCCGATCCCGGATGCGTCGGCGACCTTCTCCGCCGCGCAGCTCGCCGACGGATCGACGCTCGTGGGCACGAGCCCGGACGGCAAGGTGTATCGCGTCGCGGGCGACGCGGTCTCGCTCTTCGCCGATACCGGCGCGCTCGCCGTCACGTCGATCGTGCAGGCCAAGAACGGCGCGATCTACGCGGCGACCATCCCCGACGGGAAGATCTTCCGCCTCTCCCAGGGTAAGGCAGAGCCCTTCGCGACGCTCGCGGACACCAGCCACGTCTGGGCGCTCGTCGTCGATCGCGCGGGCACCGGCCTCTTCGCGGCGACCGGCCCCGAGGGCAAGGTCTTCCGCGTCGAGCCGAGCGGACAGAGCTCGGTCTACTACCGCAGCGCGGAGAACCACCTCGTGTCGCTCGCCATCGCCGACAACGGCGATCTGCTCGCCGGGTCGAGCGGCAAGGGCGAGCTCTATCGCATCTCCGGCCCGGGCCGCGCGACGGTGATGGCGAACCTGCCCGGCGAAGAGGTCAAGGCGATCGCCGTCGGCAAGGGCGGCGTGGTGTGGGCCATCGGCAACGAGTACGGCGAGCCGCCGGAGGCCCCGAAGCGCAGCGCCGCCGCCGGCCGCGCGCCGCCGGGTCCGAGCACCGGACCGAAGCCGAAGCCGGGCAAGGGTCAGCTCTGGCGCTTCGATGCTCAGGGCCGTCCCGAGCGCATGATGAAGCACGACGACACGCACTACGTGTCGCTCGCGCTCGACGAGCAGGGACAGCCGTACGTCGGCACCGGCGTCGAGGGCCGCGTGTACACCGTCGACGACGCGCACACGGTCACGCTCGTGGCCGACACCGACGAGCGTCAGGTCGGCGCGGTGTTCGTCGCGGGCGGAAAGGGCTTCGTCGCGACGAGCGATCCGCCCGTGCTCCACCGCATCCTCGGCCGCGGTGGTCCGGACGCGGTGTGGACGAGCAAGGTCCTCGACGCGGGCCTGCGCGCGAAGTTCGGTCAGCTCGCCTGGCGATCGAGCGGCGCGCTCGAGCTCTCCACGCGCACGGGCAACACGCAGACGCCCGACGCGACGTGGTCCGCCTGGAGCAACCCCCTCGCCGCGCCCGGCCCGATCGCCTCGCCGCAGGGCCGCTACGTCCAGGTGCGGGCGCGGTTCGCGCGCGATCCGAAGGCCGTCCTCACCGAGGTGACGATCCCGTTCATCACCGACAACGTCCGTCCGGTGGTGACCGAGATCAGCGCCGCGCCGAAGGGCGCCCCCGCGAAGGAGCCGGGCAAGGAGGCGGTGCCCGCGAGCGGCGGCGACGTCGGCAAGCACGACAGCGTCGTCAAGGTGACGTGGAAGGTCGACAACCCGGACAGCGACGCGCTCCGCTACCGCGTCGCCTTCAAGCGCGAAGGCCAGAACCTCTGGCGCGACGCGCTCAAGAGCGACGAGGTGCTCACGAAGGCCGAGCTCGAGTGGGACACCGCGGCGCTGCCCGAGGGCAAGTACCGCGTGCGCGTCGAGGCGAGCGACGAGCAGGCGAACCCGCCCGATCAGGTGCAGAAGCACGCGCTCGAGTCCGAGCCGGTGCTCGTCGACAACACGCCTCCGCGCATCGACAACCTCCAGATCGCCGGCCGCCGCCTGCGCGCCCGCGTCGTCGACGGCACGTCGCCGATCGCGCGCGTCGAGATCGCGGTCGACGGCAAGCTCGAGTGGCGGCCGCTCTCCGCGGCCGACGGGATCTTCGACACGCTCGACGAGGGGATCGACGCCGACGTGAGCGCGCTCGTCCCGCCCGGCCCGCACATCGTCGTCGTCCGCGCGTTCGACGCGGCGGGCAACTCGGTGGCGCGCGATGTCGAATCGAAGTGACACGCGCGGCGGCGACCGCGACACGGCGGTCATGGCCGGACGACCGGCCGTGCTCGCAACGTCGCAGGACTTCGCGAACGATCTCCGGTAAATAGCCGACTTTCGCCCTCCGGCATCGGACGGCACGCCGCGTGAATCCCTTGGAATTTCGAGGCGTGCTTCTACCGATCGCCGGAGAGAGCGTACGCTTCTGATCACGGCCTTCGCGGGCCCCCTTCGTCAGGCAAGCTCTTGCGTCGTCTCGCTTCGTCGTCGTCGTCCTGGATCGCCGGCTCTCTCGCCCTCGTCGCGACGCTCGCCGTCGTCCAGGGGTGCGGAGACTCGGAGGCCACGTCGGCCTTCGAATCGCCCCCGGACGCCGCCGGCGCCCCGACGGCGCCCGGCGAGGGCCAGGGCTCCGATCTGATCAGCGACGGCGGCGGCTCTCCCGCCGCGCTCTTCCGCGGCAGCCCGCTCTGCCGCGTCACCGCCGCGACGTGCAACCCGGACGACGACGGCACGACGAAGGCCTACGCCGGCGGCGGCCTCGCATGCGCGGTCGCGCCGGGAGACGGCGGGACGATCTCCGATCCGAAGGGATGCCGTCTCGGCGGAGCCACCGGCGATCCCGAGTGCCTCGAGGCGAACCCGGAGAACGGCGACGGCGCGAAGTGCACCGAGGGCTCGCAGTGCGCGCCCGGGTTCGACTGCGTCGTCGGGATGGAAGGCGGCGTGTGCCGTCGCTACTGCTGCGGAGGGACCTGCGCGTCGAACCGCTCCCAGAACGGCGGCGACACGTTCTGCGACGTGCAGAAGCTCCAGACGGGCGGCGCGAAGGTCCCCGTCTGCATGCCGATCAAGACGTGCAAGCTGTTCCTCCAGGGCGAGTGCGCCGACACCGAGACGTGTGGGATCGTCGCCGAGGACGGCACGACGGGCTGCGTCGCGAACGGCGCCGCTCGCGCGGGCGAATCGTGCGACCAGGAGCACTGCAACGTCGGTCTGACCTGCCTCGGTCAGCCCGGTAGCCGCAAGTGCTACCAGCTATGCCGGACGAAGGGCTCGCCCTCGTGCGGTCCGACGCAAGTGTGCCAGACCAGCACGATCTTCAGCGATCCGACCGTCGGCGTCTGCGACGACGCCTGATCGACGCGTCACGCGCCACGGGCTCGGGATCGGCCTTTCCGCCGAATCCGAGAATTCGGCGCACGATCGCCGCGCGCCGTGCTCTCCTTGATGGTGCACCGTACCGACCAACGTCGTTACCCGGGGGGTGCACATGGAGGGAACGAAGATGCGCGGAATGCGGAACATGCTGCCGCTGTCGTTGATGCTCGTCATGGGCTGCGCGGGGACGCTCGCGGGCTCCGAGGACGATCCCGAGCCCGTCGGGCGGATCGACTCGCCGCTGAAGTCGGAGGGAGAGCGTCTCTTCTTCGACGAGACGTTCGGCGGGAACGGGCGAGCGTGCGGGACGTGCCACAGCAAGTCGACCGGGACCCTGTCGCCGTCGAACATCGAGGCGCTCTACGCCAAGAATCCGAACGGCCCGCTGTTCCAGCACGACGGCGCCGACACGCCGGGCGGAAGCACGTTCCAGCGCCTGCGCACGCGCGCGACGGTGCGCATCGATCTGCCGCTGCCTCCGAACGTCAGCATCGTCGGCTCGTCCGCGCGCACGGTGTCCGTCTTCCGCGGGATCCCGACGACGATGAACGTGCCCGCGCTCGATCCCGTCCTCATGGCAGACGGACGCGCGCCGACGCTCCAGGCGCAAGCGCGGGACGCGATCTTCGGACACGCGCAGTCGAGCCAGGTGACGAGCCCGCAGCTCGACGCGATCGCGAGCTTCGAGAAGACGCTGTTCAACAACGGACGCCTGCGGAGGTACGCGAGCGGCGGCGCGCCGCCGGCGCTGCCTCCGGGCAACACCCCGTCGGAGAAGCGCGGGCGCGTGTTCTTCGCCGACGACAACCCGGCGAACGGCAACCCCGTCGCCGGGCGTTGCGTGCACTGTCACAGCGGGCCGATGCTCGACGAGACCTCGCCCGGGTTCCAGCTCCTCACCGGCGTCCCCGCAGGCACGCGCTTCTTCAGCGCGTTCGTCTCCGAGCTCAACCCGGGCGGCGATGCGCAGCAGACGTTCCGCTTCCAGAACGCCGACGGCACCACCACCGACGTCGTCTCGGCGGACCCGGGCCTCGCGCTCATCACCGGCGACGCGGCCAACGCGCACCAGTTCAAGATCCCGACGATCTGGGGCGCGAAGAAGACGGCGCCGTACTTCCACGACAACTCGGCGGCCGACATCCCGGCGATGCTCGAGCACTACGATCAGTACTTCAACATCATCGGCTTCGATCTGACCGAGCAGGACAAGCTCGACATCGCGGCCTACATGCAGCTGCTCTGATCGACGAGACCCGCGCGGCTCACGGCACGCTACGCGCGAGCCGCGCGGGCCCTTCGTTCGCGATCGCCTCGAAGCAGGTGTCGAGATCGACGAAGAGCGACCATCGATCCCCACCCGAGCGCTCGACGACGGCGGCGATCGCCTTCGTCTCGAGCTCCTCGACCCGCACGCCCTTCCACAGCTTGTCGGCGAGCGCCACGAGCAGCTCCTCGAGCGAGCAGGGAAGCACGTTCCATCGCGCATGGGAGACGCAACACCGCGCGAGGGCCGGGTCGACGCCGCGCGCCAGGAGCAGCCGCTGTCCCTCTTCTTCGTGCATCGCACCGGGCGCACCGAGCTCCGATGGGTGGACGGTCTTGCCGGCGTCGTGGAGGACGGCGCCTGCGCGAACGAGCGACGCATCGACGTCGATGCCGAGCTCGCGCATCTTCACGAGGAGCGCCTCGGCTGCCTCGGCGACGAGGAGGCCGTGGGCGACGAGACGGGGCGGCGCGCCGATCTCCTCGAGGAGAAGACGCGCCTCGTCGACGGTCGCGATGCGAGGAGAGGTCATGCGCCCATCAGTTCGTCGGGCGCCCGTACTGCGCCAAGAACTTCCGGAGCGCATCGTCGGGGACCGGGATGTCGAGCCGCGGCTGGCGCGCTACGACCTCGGGGTCGCAGCCGCTCTCGAAGGGAAACTCTCCGGCCTCGTCCGGCCAGAAGAGCTGAAGCGCGGTGAGCCGCTCGGGGCTCGAGAACTGGCGGTAGAAGCCCATCGCATATCCGAGCCGAACGACACATTGCGTGCGATGAACGTCGCGGAAGGCCACCGAGTATCCTTCGATGATTCCGGCGTAGGTCTCTCCGGCGACGAAGCGCTTTCCCGTACGGATGTCGGCGACGACGTCGCTCGCGAGCGCGTGCATCACGCGGAGGTCGAGGCCGCAGACGACGATCTCGGGGTGGCCGAAGGAGTGAGCGAGGCCGATCGTGTAGAAGAAAGAGGGCTCGCGGTCCTTCCCCTCGACGGCGATGCCGTGCCACCCGTGTTTTCGAACGCTGTCTGCAATACGGGCGTCCTCGGACATCGCGCGGACTCTAGCTGCCTCACCCGCGCTGGTCACGAGTCGTCTCGCTCGGGAACGGCTTGACCTCACCCCACTCGGCCACCACGAAGACGAGTTGCCTCGTCCCTGCTCTCTTGCCGAATCGGTTTCGAGGCCTCTTCAGATGCAGGCCGACGTGGAGATCGCCTTGGTCCAGGGAGAGCACGCCGGCGAATCCGTGGACTCCGGGCAGTCGTGAGATCGAGCCTTCCGGCTCGCGGGCCACGAAGTGATGACCGGCGCATTCGACGGCTCCAGCGAACGTCGGGACCTGGGGGAAAAACGTCGGATACGGGCTGCCGTCGTCAGGGTCGAAGCAGACGACGAGCGAGAGGAACGCATCATCACGCTCTTCGCTCAGAATGATCGCGCCGCGCGCGAGTAGCGACACGCTGCGCTTGACTCCCTCGATCGGTCGTGTCGCGACGACGGGGCCCAACACGCGGCGCAGCTCCATCGCCGCGTGCGGACCGCGCACGTCGATGCGCTCGCCGTCGACATGCACCGCATCCATCGAGAGCACCATCGCCGTCATCGAGCTACTCGCATACTAGCGAGGGCGCGACGGACTGGTTCGGAAGCTCGTCGAGCAGGAAGGGATCGACGGGTCGCGGATGGACGTCTCGCACGATGAAATTCGCCTCGTCCTGGAGAACGTACTGCGCCTGTTCTCGTGTCAGGCCTTGCTCCATGTAACGCTCCAGATCTCTCGTGTAGTTGCCCTCGAAACCCGCCTTTCGTGAGTTCGCCTCCCAGGTCTTGATGTCGATGTTCGCTTCAGTGTCCGGCCCGCCTCGAGCTCGATTGAGGACGTGATCGCCGACCGGACGCGAGGGATAACTGTACTTCGGCGGCGCCGGGTCGGTGAATGGCTCACCCTGCGGATCCACCGATCGGGGACCGGGCTCTTCGCTGCTGTTGGGCTCGTTCTCCGGGCGTGAGGACGGCGTCTCCTCGTCGCTGCTGCCGCCGCCGCCAGTGCAGAGTCTTACCGCGTGCTCGTCGTCGGCGAATCCTCCTCGTTCGAGTACTCGGTCGCGCTCGCGGAGCGCAACCCCGAGTGGCGCGTCGTCGGCACGTCGTTCGATCCGTTGCCGCAAGTCACACCGGGCGGCCCGGCCAACCTCGAGCTTCGTGGCGGGGTGGATGCAACCCAGCTCGGGACGCATTTCGGTCCCGGCTCGTTCGAGGAGATGATCTTCAACGCGCCTCGCTCGCACACGGGGTGGTTCGCCGAGACCGGCGACCTCATCGAGGACGTGCTGAGGAGCGGACGCGGCGTGGTCAGCGAGGGCGGGTCGATTCGCTTCAGCAGCGGCGGCGGAATGCCCGGGACGCCGCGGCTCAACGCGCACTGGCGCGGCGATCCCGCGTGGCCGATCCCGGAGGGCTTCAACCAACCGACGCGCGGACCGTACCTCGCCGACCTCCAGCGCGGCGTCATCTACGTGCCCAGGAACAACGCCGGGCAGGCGCTCGCCATCCCGCTCGAGAAGATCTACTGGTACGTGTACGCCGCCATGATGGGCGGCGGGCTCATGTTCTGAAATGGCGACGACCCGACCTATCTCTCCGATTCAACGGCGCATCGCCGCGCTCTACGCCGCGGCGTCCGCGGCCGACTACCTACAGGAGACGCTCGCCCTCTTCCCCGTCGCGCTGGGCGCGAGCGGTCGGCCGGTCACCCGTGAGTGGAGGAGCCGGTGCGCGACGGTCACGGAGTGGTGCCTCGAGATGCTCGACGCCGCCGGAGGAAGCTCGGCGGCAATGGAGACGTTCATCGACGCGCTGCTGGAGCGGCTTCACGAACGTCTCGCGCCGCTCGCCGCGGCAGAGCGGCGAACGGACTTGGAACCCGCTTTTCTCGCGTTCCTCGTCTTCACGGTCGAGGGTGTCGCGGGCGAGGACCCCTCGCTCCGCGACGACGCGACATTCGGGCTCGCGCGGGCTGCGCGCGAGGAGCTCTCGCATGCGTACGGGATCGAGCTCGCGCAGGGCGGACGCGCGGTCGACCTCGGACGCGACCTCGCCACCGCGTGGCATGCGTGGTCGAAGGAGGTCGCGTGATCGCCGCCGGACCCGATGCTCCGCAGGTGCCTCCGGCCGCGGCAGCGCGCGGCCTCCGCCTCGTCGAAGGCGTCGTGGGCGAGGACACCGAGCGCGAGCTGCTCGCGTGGATCGAAGCCCATCCCGGGCCATGGGAGCGTCCCCGGCTGCGGCCCGGCCTCCCGGAGGCGAACCGTGAGATGCTCTGTTTCGGCTGGGACTACGTCACGCAGGGCCGCGGACTCCGCGAAGGTGCTCCGATCCCGCCGCTCCTCGCCACGACGCGCGACGACTGCGCGAAGGCGGCCGGGCTCGATCCATCACCGTTCGAGCAGCTCATCGTCACGCGCTACCGCCCGGGCGCCGGGATCAACTGGCACACCGACGCGCCGGTCTTCGGGCCGGTCGTGATGACCCTGTCGCTCGGATCCGACTGGCGGATGGACTTCAACGAATGCGGGACACGTCCCGACTTCCGCGTCCCGCTCCCTCGACGTTCGCTCCTCGTCCTGGCCGGCGAGGCCCGAACGGCGCTCCGCCACCGCATTCCGCAGGTGAAGGCGCTTCGCCATTCGATCTCGCTCCGGACGATCCGCACCCGCGACGATGGTTGACCGTCGATCGCCCCTCTCCGTCCGACCCATTCCGCAGCACCTGGCCCGGGCCACCGAAAATCTGGCCGGGCCATAGGGTCACGAAGGGCAAGCGCGCGAGATCGTTCGTTCTCGGATCCGGCACGCGTCCTGCTCTCTGCGGGCCCCATGACGGACGGTCTGATCGATCTCGTCGCGCGCGTCCTCGCGCGCCGCGACGATGCACGAGAGCTCGCGCGCGCCGCGAAGCACGCGGCGGAGCTGCTCGAGGACGAAGGGCTCGAAGGGCTGGCCCGGTGCGAGCCGTCGGCGATCGAGGCGCGCCTCGCCGCGCGCGGGTTCCGCGGCGCGAAGCCGGCGGGGACGGCGCTCGCGGCCGCCTTCGAGCTGGGACGGCGCCATGCGATCGCGGCGGCGCGCGCGCCCGAGCAGCTCGCGATCGCCACGGACGTCGCGCGGTGGGCTTCGCCGCGCCTCGTCGGGCTCACGCACGAGGAGCTATGGGTGCTCGCGCTCGACGGGAGGAGCCATCTGCGCGCGGCGCGCTGCGTGGCGAAGGGCGGGATGCACGGACTCGGGGTGCAGGCGGCCGACACGATCCGCGCGGCGCTGCGCGCGGACGCGAGCGCGTTCATCCTCGTCCACAACCATCCGAGCGGCGATCCCACCCCGAGCCCGGAGGACGTCGCCTTCACCCGCTCGGTGTTCCGCGCCGCCGACGCGGTGAAGGTCCCGCTCGTCGATCACGTCGTCGTCGCGCGCGAGGGCTTCGCCTGCGTGCCGCTGCCCGGAGACGCATGACAGCGGCCGATGAAGCCGCAGTGGATCACCTCGCAGCGCTCGAGCGGCGCGCGGGGGAACGCATCGTCCCAGCGCGCGTCCACGAGCCGCTGCCCCAGGCTCGCGAGCCGGCTGCGGACCTCGCCCTCGGGCGGCAGCGCGCGCCAGACCGGCTCGCCCGCGCCGCCGCCGAGGAAGACGAGCCCGGCGCGGAGCCGCTTCGCGTCGGGGAACATCGCGCGCGCGGCGAGCGCGTAGACGTCGAGCTGGAACGCGTACGTCTCGACGTCGCCGCTGCGCGCGCTCTTGTAGTCGACGACGTCCACGCCGCCGTCCGGCCAGACGACGACGAGGTCCATGCTCCCGCGCAGCGTGACCGTCCGCCCGGCCTCGTCGTCGACGCCGAGCACGAACGCGACCTCGCGGCGGAGCTCGGCGTTGGCCTCGGCGATCGCGCGTGCGTAGCCGCTGCGGACGAAGCGCATGACGCGCGCGACGATCGCGTCGTGCTGCGGGTGATCGACGGCGACGCCTTCGGCGACGAGCGCGCGGATCGCGTCCTCGACCGCGCCGTCGCCGCGGCCGATCGCGCTCGCGGGCAAGCGCTCGAGGACGGCATGGGCGAGCGTTCCTTGCGCGCGGGCATCGAGCGAGGGGCCGGCGGCACGCGCGCGCTCGCTCTCGCCGCCGGTGCCGCGCACGCGCTCGGGCAGACCGAGGAGGTGCACGAGCTCGAACCGCCGCGCGCAGTGGGCGAAATCGCCGAGCGCGGTGGGGGCGATGGGGAGCGAGCGCCAGGCGGGCCTTCGCGATCGGGGCTCGGGCGCCGAGGCGGCGACGGGCATCGGGAAGTCGTCGACGCCGCGGATCACCGGCGGAGGCACCTCGACGTCCTCGACGACGAGCGAGGGGTGTCCGGCGAGCTCCTCGAGCACCGCGAGCGTGGAGGTGCCCGGATCGAGCACCGTCTCGCTCGTACGGCCGCCCACGAACAGCATCTCCTCCGCCGCGCGGGTGACGGCGACGTAGGCGAGACGCTGGCGCTCGGCGCGATCGCGCCGCCGGGCGTCGTTCCACGCGGACGTGAACGACGGCGGCTCGATGATCGATCCGTCCACGTCGGCGATCCGCACGGAGAGCTCGTTGGGCTCGTCTCCGGCGCCGAGCACGATGCGCGCGGCCCCCTTCTCCGAGCGCGCCTGCGCCGCGCCGATCTCGGGAATGATCACGACGGGGAAGTCGAGCCCCTTGCTCGCGTGGATGGTGAGGAGGCGCACGGCGTCGTCCTCCTCGGAGAACGTCGCCGCCTCGGACTCGGCCATCTCCTGGTCCATCGCGTCGCCGAGCCACGCGTGGAACGCGCGGATGTCGGTGTGACGGTCGGCGATGGCGAGGAGCTTCCGCACGTTCGCGATGCGCTGCTCGCCGCGAGGCATGGCCGCGAGCACGGCCTCGAGCGAGCGCGCGCGGACGCCCTCGCGGAGCACCGCGCCCGGCCCGAGCCGGCCGGCGGACCGAGCGAGCGCGATCACGAGATCGCCCGTGGCCTCGACCGCGGCGCGGTCTTCCGGATGGATCGAGTCGGGATGCGGCGGCTCCGCCCAGCGCGACGGCGGGACGATCCCCTCGCCCTCCCGCGTGAGGCCGAGGAGCGTCTCGTCGTGGACCGCCGCCCACGGACCACGGAGCACCTCGAGCATCGCGATCCGATCCCCCGGGTCGAGGACGAGGGCGAGGAACGCGGCCAGGTCGCGGATCTCGCGCGTACGGAAGAAGCTCCGTCCCGCGACGACGTACGGGACGTCGGCCTGCGCGAGCGCGAACGCGACCGCGTCGAGCATGCCGTTCGTCGTCGCGAGGACCGCCACGTCGCGGAAGCTCCGTCCGCCCGCGACGAGCGCGCGCACGCGCTCGGCCACGACGAGCGCCTCCTCGAGGCGCGTCGACGAGCTGCCCTTCGGCTTCACGCGGAGCCACGTCGTGCGCGACGCGGGCGCATCGGCGGGGACGGGACGCTCGGGCGGGACGAGGAGATCCTCGGTCGCCGGCACGTAGTCGATCTCGAACAGCTCCGGCGGCGGATCGCCCGGCTTGAAGCGGCGCGCGCTGAAGGCGTTCGCGAAGGAGAGGATGGCGGACACGCTGCGCCGGTTGTGCCGGAGCGCGTGGAAGTCGGCGAGCGGCACGCCCGGCTCCCACGTCACGCCCGCGGGGATCCCCAGCGCCTCGCGCGCGGGCGCGCCGGCGAGCCCGACCGCGAGCTCCGCGAACACGCCGACGTCGGCCCCGCGGAAGCCGTAGATCGACTGCTTGCGGTCGCCGACCACGAGGAGGCCCCGCTCGCGGATCGCGGAGAGCGGAGGCACGCGTCCGGCCTCGCGTGTCTCGGGCTTCGCCCAGAGCAGCTGGAGGAGATCGCGCTGCACCCGCGAGGTGTCCTGGAACTCGTCGACGAGGAGGGCGTCGATGCCGGACGCCACCTCGATCGCGACGTCGGGTCGATCGCGGAGCAGCTCGCGCGCGGCGCGCAGGATCTCGCCGAAGCCGAGCGCCGCGCGGGTGCGGCTCTTCTCCTCGATCTCGGCGGCGGCCTCCGCGAGCACGTCGCGCACGAGGCGCGCGTGCTCCTCGAACGCATGACGCGCGCGCCACGTCCGCACGAGCTTGCGGCCGCGCTCCTCGTTCGTGGTGCCCGCGAGCCCGGCGCGGTAGACGCCAAAGGCCTCGACCTCCGGCGTCTTCTTCGCCGGGATGCGCACCGCGCAGAGCGCGGCCGCGGCACGCTCGAGCGCGACGCCGTCGTTCGCCTTCCGCGCCGAGATCAGCTCGCGCGCCGCGTCGGAGAACTTCGGCGCGTCGATCAGCGCGCGCGCATGGTCGACGAGCGCGTCGAGCGCGGTCTCGAGCACCGTCGCATCGCCGCCGGCGATCGCGAGATCGCGCGGCGCCCGCCCGTCCTCCTCGAGCTGCACCAGCAGGCGCCGTAGCTGCGCGACGAGGCGATCGATGCCGCCCGCCGCGTCGGCGAGGGCGCGCACCCGCGCGGGCCCCTCGGCGAACCGGATCTCGAGGGCGCGGGCGATCGCCTCGTCGGCGCGGGCGCGGGCGTCCGCCTCGGGCGCGAGATCGAACGCGGGTCCGAGGCCGAGCTCGACGGCGTACGCGCGGACGATCCCGGTCGCGAACGAGTGGAGCGTGCCGAAGCGCGCGTGCGGGAGGCGCGCGAGGGCCTTCTTCGCGCGCGCGGCGATCTGCGCGTCGCCCGAGGGGATCGCCTCGCGGAGCGAGGCCGCGTACGCCGAGGTCGCGGGCGCGGCGGCGATCTTCTCGAGCTCGCCCGTGACGCGCGCACGGATCTCGGCGGCGGCCTTGCGGCTGAACGTGGTCGCGACGATGCGCGACGGATCGATGCGCTCGGCGAGGAGCAGGTGCACCACGACGCCGACGAGCGCGTGCGTCTTGCCCGTACCGGCGCTCGCCGCGAGCACGAGGTTCTTCTTCAGCGCGTAGATCGACGGCGCGGGAGCGGCGGCGCTCATGGCGAGCCCTCCTCTTCCTCGTCGGCCGGGGCCATCGCGAAGCGCGGCTTGCGACAGCCGCCGCTGACGCTGCACGAGCGACACACCGATTCGTCGATCGGCGTGGGCACGAGGCGCCCCTCGCGCACCGAGCGGATCACGGAGAGCGCGCGCCGCTCGATCTCGGTGAGGGCGTCGGGCGCCTCGCGCGCGACGAGGTCATCCATGCGGCGATCGACCTTCGCGCTCGGCCCCCCATCCGTCGCGAGATCGCGCGGCTGGGTCGGGAGGTACAGTCCCTTCGCCGCGACTCCGTAGCGACGCGAGGCGACGCACGCGTAGAGCGGCACCTGGAGCGCGGTCTCGCCGAGGCCGCTCGACGACTCGCGGACCGTGCTCTTGCTCCGCTTGTAGTCGATCACCCGGACGGACTGCGCGTCGTGCGCGCGGTCGACGCGGTCGATGCTGCCGCGCAGGGAGAGGCGTACGCCGTCCTGCTCGAGCTCGAGCGCCGGCCAGGCCGCCTCGCGCCTGCTGCCGAAGCCCTGCTCGGCGAGCGCGAAGTCCCACACCTCGTCGTCGATCGCGCGGCCGAGGACGACCACGACCGCATCGCGGACGCGGAGGCGCACGACGGCGGCGAGCGCCGCATGACCGGCGGCCTTCGCGAGCACCTCGTCGGCCGCGGCGAGCCCGCGCTCGAGGATGATCGTCCGGTCGCGCGGGCGGCGGATCCACTCGTCCTTCGTCGCCACGAACGCGGCGGCGAGCGCCTCGTGGATCAGGTTGCCTTCCTCGCGCGCGTCGGGCAGCTCGTCCTGCCGCTCGGCCTCGCGCGCCGCGAGGACGACGTGCGCATAGCCCATGAACGGGCACTTCGCGAACCGCTCGAGGCCGGTCACCGCGAGCGACCGCGCGCCGCCGCCGGTCTCGGCCTCGAGGATCGCGCGCACCTCCGCGCGAGGACGCGGCGACAGATCGGCGACGACGTCGGACGTCGGCCTGCGTGGATCGAGGAAGAACGCCTCGCGCGTCCGCTCCCGCATCGCGCGCCGCGCGACGTCCTCGCCGACCGCGACGGGCATCGCATCGGCGGCCGGCGCCTCGACCGCGACGCCCGCGCGGACCAGCACGTCGACCACGGGCGACGGAGCGAGGGGCGCGCCGGCGCCGTCCTCGACGGTGAACGAGAGGACGACGTCCCGCGCGTCGGCGGCCGCGGCCGCGAGCGCGGCGATCTCGCGGGCGCGCGCGATCGCCGACGAGAGCGGCGCGAACGCGCCGCGGCTGGCCTTCGCCAGCGCCTCGCCGAGC
>JBDHVD010000008.1:0-47274 GCA_039809525.1 Labilithrix sp.
CGAACGCCCCAACCCCACAGCGCGATCCAGAGCCAGCCCCGCGAACGCCCCAACCTCACAGCGCGATCCCCGCGGCGCCCGGCAGCCCCGAACCCAAAACCCCTGACCCAGCTCGAAACCCCGAACCCCCTAAACCCCCAACCAACAAAAATTCTCCTCCCGCCTTCGCCGAGGGGAGAGTACGGGCAAAGGCGGGAGGAGAGCTTTGCGGAAGAGCGCTACTGCTCTTCCTTGGTCTTCAGCGGAGGACAGACGCTCCGCGGGATCTTGTTCACCACGACGGGCAGGCTCCGGAGGTACTTCACGATCGAGTAGACCTCGTAGTCGCTCATGTCCGCGAAGTGCTTCATCTGCGGGCAGAGGTTGAGGCCCTCGTGATCGAGCCCCGTGCGGATCGCGGTCGCGAGCTGGTCGTCGCTCCAGTTGCCGACGCCCGTGTCCTTGTCGTTCGTCAGGTTCGGCGGGTAGAGCTCCACGCCCTCGGGCTGCTGCGGGAGCGGAGCGGTCGCTCCCGCCATCGTGCCCTTCGAGCTGTTGTGGCAGTTCACGCAACGGCGCTTCTGCACGGCCTGCTCGCCGGCCTTGGCATCGGCGATCTCCTTGCACTCCGGGTTCTCCGCAGGGCAGGTCGCCGGGCCGCCGCTTCCGCCGCTGGCGTCCGGAGCATCGCTGCTACAGGCCCAGACGGCGGACGCGGCACACACGAATGCAATCGTCCAAACAGCCTTCTTCATCTCGCCGCCTCTCCCTTGCGGTGTGATGTCGAGTGGTGGGTGGTTACTGGCAGGCGCCGTTCGTCGCCTTGTACTTCGCGATCGCGTCGTTCACGAAGTCGTTGATGCGCGTGTCGAGGTTCGCGTCGACGCGGTACATCGGGTGCGTGTACGCCTTGTCCTTCTGCGTGGCCTCGGCCTTGATCTTGATCGCGTTCGACGCGATCGGCTCGCCGGTGGGGCTCACGCCGATGTACTTCGTGACGTAGGCGGGGTTCGTCAGCTTGGACTGCTCGAACGTGAAGTTCTGCGGCAGGTTCGGGTTGCCGATCGAGTTCACGAAGAGCGTCGCGTCGTCACCCGAGTGGCAGGTACGGCAGGGCGCGTTGTTGCAGCCCGTGCAGTTGTTCGCGTTCTCGTTCCAGGGCGTGACGTTGTTCGTGTTGTTGTTGTTGGTGCGCTGCACGGTGCGCATGTTGCCGAGGCCGATCGCGTCGAACTTCGCGCGATCGAAGCAGCCGCCGATCTTCTCGAGGATGTTCGGCGGAGCCTTCGTGCCGCCGGCCTTGAGCTCCATGTTGACCCAGGTGGTGAACTTCTGGGTCTGCTCCGTCGTCGTGCCGTTCGTGCCCTGGTGCGGACCCTTCAGGATGATGCGCGACTGGAGCGAGACGTAGCCCAGCTGGAACATCATCTTGTAGGAGACCTCGACGTCGGTCTTCTTGATCCACGCCGGGCCGGGGCCCGACTCGTGGCAGGAGCCGCACGACTGCGCGAGGCTCGGGTGCACGTTCGCGGCGAAGTACTGCTTCGCCTCGGTGTCGGGCGCCTTCGTCGGATCCGAGGGCGTCGGTCCAGCGCCGCCGCCCGTGCCGTTGCCGGCGCCGGTTCCACCGCCGGTGCCGGTTCCGTCGCCGCCGCCGTTGTCGTCGTCCGGCAGGCGGCTCGAGCCGTTGCCGCGGTCGAGGCCGCCCTGGCCGAGCGAGTCGGACGGGGCGTCACCGCACGCCGCGACGAGGCCGGCGGTGACGAGGGCGATACCGAGCAGGTACCGAGCGGTGGACATGTTCACGCCTCCCCCTTCGAGCCCTTCTTGTTCCGGCGGATCGCGGCGAGCACGCCGGCGATCACGAGGGCGAAAGCGCCCGCGCCCGACGACGACGAGCCGCCGTGCGCCACCGAGCAGCCGCTCTCGGCCTCGCCGCCGAACTGCGGGCCGCGCGCGTTCGCGCCGCCGCCGACGTCGCCCGGCTTCGTCGCCTCGGTGCCGTCGAGGACGTTGTCCTCGCCGTCACCACCCGCCTCGCCCGCCGGATCCGTCGCCGGATCGGTGGTGCGCGGCGCCGGGCCGTTGCCCGCGTTCTCGCTCGGCACGCCTGGCGTCGTCTTGAGGCCTTCCTTCCAGGTCGCCGGCACGAGCGAGAGCCAGAGGCTCTCACGCTTGCCGATGTCCTTGGCCGCAACGCTCGAGTAGCCGGTGACCGTCGACATCGAGAACGTCTTCACCTCGGGGTAGAACCCGTTCGGCTTGTCGTAGCCCGGGTTGGGCACCCCGCCGATGCCGTTGATGAAGCCCTTCGCCTGGTTGTTCGGGTTGCGCTTGCCGCGCGCCTGGAGGTTCGCGACGTCCGAGTACGTCGAGACCGTGTACATCTTGAGCGGGTCCTTGACGCCGAGCGTGCCGTCCTGCTTGAGCGGGATCATCTGCACGAGGCCCTTCGAGGTGCCGGTCGACGAGCCGCTGATGACCGCGACCGCCTTCTCGCCGTTCGGGCCGTAGGTCGTCCCGAAGATGTGCGCGTGGCGCTGGTAGTTGGCGGGCGCCGCGAGGATGTCGCCCTTCAGCGTGAGGTCCGCCTTGTTCACGAGCGCGAGCTGCGAGACGTTCGCGCCGCCGGCGTGACCGTTGTTGCCGTCGCGGTTACGCGCCTTCGCGCTGTAGGCGAAGCCGATCGCGATGGTGTCGCCCATGTCCGCGATCGAGGGCTCGGCGACGTACTTGTTCTTGTTCGGCTCCGCACGGACGACGATCTTCGACGAGATCGCCTTGCCCGTGTTGACGTCGAGCTTGTTGACGCGGATGCCGATGTTCGCCGGCTGCGCGTTGCACTCGACCGCGGTCATGTAGAGCTCCTGCGCGCCCGGCGTGTACGCGACCTGCGGGCGGTCGTGGACCGCGTTGTTCGACAGGTCGTCGTTGAGCCAGTTGACGTGGATCTCGGGGGCGGCGCCGTCCTCGTTGACGGTGACGCGGAAGACCTCGGCGCGCTGGTTGTTGTACTGGTTGCCGACGAGGAACGAGTTGTCCGACACCGGCACGATCATGTGCGGACCGCGCTGGTTGTTCGGGTTGTTGACGTTGATGCCGTCCTTCAGCGCCTGCTGGATCAGGTCGGTCGGCTTGTTGATGTTGTTGCCGCGCGTGTTGTTCGCGATCTTCACCAGCTGCCCGGTGGACTTGTCCGCGAGGAACGCGACGGGCTTCGGGTTGCCGTTGTTCGAGTTGTTGTCCTCGCTCGCCGCGATGAGGAGCACGTACTTGTTGGTGAACGCGATGAGCGGGCGCATGTACGCGCGCTCGCCGTTCAGCTGCGGCAGGTCGATCGGCTGACCGAGCTGCACGCCGCTCTCGGTGAGCTTGGCGAGCGCGAAGCCGCCCTGCATGTAGCTGTTGTTGTTGTTCGGCGTGTTCGCCGAACGCGTGTACGTCGCGCCGATGACGACCTCGGTGCCGTACTTCGCCTGCGCGGCGGCCGTCTGGTCGAAGATGAAGTTGGCGTCCATGATGCCGGCGCCGGTGTTCTTGCCGACGCGCGGCGTGCCGTTCTGCTTCGGACCGATGTCGTCGCCGGCAACCCACATCTTCTGGACGGTGTCCAGGCGGACCGTGGCGCCGTCGGTCGCGACGGGCTCCGCGTACGCGTGGCCAGCGGCGGTGAGAGCGAGCGTCGACACGATCGCAGCACTGATACGAGACGTCTTCATGCGAGCATCCTCCAGAACGGATGGGTTGGTGCGAGTGCCGACCTCGCGATCGCTCCCCTCGGCCGAGTCTTCAGTGGGCCTTTCCCTCGTCGCCGCCACCGTTGGCGTTCGACGCGAGCTGCACACTCAAATCCGTGTCCTCCGAGATCGTGATCAGCTCGCGCTGCGCGGGCGTCGTGCTCTTGTAGACGAGCACGCTCGAGACCAGCGCATCGCGCTCTGCAGGCTTGTCCTCTTTCGCCTGGAGCTCGACGGGCACATGAACGCGGACCTTGCCGTGATTGTGCTTCGGCAAGGTGAAGTAGAATTCCGGTGCGAGGCGCTCGAACTGCTCGGGCGTCGCGCGGGCGATGACGTCGTCGCCGGCGAGGAGCTCGACGGCCTTGATGCCGTCGTTCTTGACGCCGAGCGACTCGATGAACTTCGCGACGTTGTACTTGTGGTCGCCGCCTTCGGTCTTGCCCATCAGGACGACGTCCTGGATCTGGCGACGCTTGACGAAGCCGACCATCTTGCCGTCGACGTAGACGCGCGTGCCGTGGACGGGCGCGGTCTCCGCGTAGGGGATCGCGTCGGTGCACTCGCCCTTCGCGTCGAGGTGGCAGCGCTTCTGCGGGTGGATCGCGACGGGCGCCTTCTTCACGAAGACGGTGACCTTGCGGATCTCGTGGAAGACGAACTCGTTCTTGAGACCTTCGGTGTCCCAGCGCTGGACCGCGCCGCCGGTGGTCTGCGACGAGAAGGTGAACGTGAAGCGCGCCTTGTCCTTCAGGAGCTCGGCGCCCTCGATGCTGCCGATGCGGTCGTTGTTGCCGTGGAAGTGGATCGACTTGACGCTCTCCGGCGCGATGCCGATCGACTTCAGGTAGTCGTAGACCGCGAAGGACGGCGTGCCGCCCTCGAGGATCGCCACCGGGGCGACGACGAGATCGCCGTAGCGGAGCACCGCGACCTGCACGCCGTCGACGTAGACGGGCGCGTCGAGGTTCATCAGCTTGCGCGTGCCGTGCTTCGGATCGTTCGGGTCGAACGCGCCCGGCAGGTCGTTGATCTCGGTGGTCTTGAGCGCCGGCTTCGCCGCGACCGTCGCCTTCGTGGCGGTCGCCTCGGGCGCCCGCTTCGAGCACGCGAAGAGCGCGCTTGCGAGCACGAGAGCCATCATCTGGCAGCGGGAGGGACCGGTCATCGTCGTTGCCTGGACGCTCTGCACGCCATGTGCCGGACGTTCTCGGCGGATGCCTACACCGGGGCCTCACGGAATTTTCCCGCTCGTTCCGTGAGGACCCCGTGTTTTGCCGCTGTAACCGCGATGTAACGGCAGATCCAGCGGTGGAACGGCCCTCATTCAGCAACAATGTAGGACTGAGATCCACGCGATCCGCGGATGGTTCATCGCTGGATCCGAGCCTCTTCAGGTGAGCCTCGGGGACCGCAAGAACGCGGTTCAAAATTCCGCGAGGACAGACGCGCGGGTCACTTCGCGGCGAAGTTCGTCGCGCGCGCCTTCGCTTCCTTCTGGAGCGCGGCGACGTCCTTCTTCGCCTTCACGTCGACCTCGACGCCGCCCTCGACGTCCTTCACGTCGACGGTCGTGTCGCCCTCGACGACGATCGGGCAGCGACCGAGGCCGCCGCCGCCGGTGCCGCCGCCGGTGTGCTCGATCTTCGCGGCCTCGGGCTTCTTCGCCACCTCGGCCGCGTGCTTCGCGCGCGCACGGATCTCGGAGACCTTGTCGGCAGGCCCGGTGACGGTGACGAGGACGCCTTCCTTCGTGTCCTTCACCGCCGTCTTCGCGCCGTCCACCGCGCTCGGGCAGTGGGCCATGCGCTGCGCGCCGGCGCCCTCTGCGCCCGCGGCCTTCGCCTCCTTGTCGCGCTCCTTCGTCTCGCGGCGGACCCAGTCGACCTCGGCCTTGTCCTTCGCCTTCACGGTGATCTTCGAGCCGCCCGGAGCGTCGGCGATCGCGAGGTCGGTGCCGCGCATGATGATGGTGCAGCGCCCGGTGGTGCCGCCGCCCGAGCCCGATCGGTCGTGCTTCGCGCCCGCGTCGCCTGCGCCGCGATCGACCGCGGCGAGCTTCTTCGCGCGCTCGCGGATGGTGCTCGTGGTCAGCTCGTCCTTGCCCGTGACGGTCACCTCGACGCCGCCCTCGACGTCCTTGATCGCGACCGTGGCCCCGGACACCGCCGTCGGGCAGTTGGCCATCTCGTGCTTCGCGCCGGCGTCGGCCGTCGCGCTCGCCGCGTCCGCGGCCTCCGTCGCTGCATCGGCCGCCGCGGTCGTCGCCGCGTCGGTCGTCGTCGTGGTGATGCCGGCATCGGCCGCCGTCCCCTCGGGCTTCTTCTCGCAACCCTCGCAGGCGGCGAGCGACAGGGAGAGAACCGCGGCCAGACCAAGGATGCGAGCGCTCATGGGCGGATGAGAATCCGATTGGCTGCGAGATGCAACTACCAGGCGTCTTGACACGAAAATCCCTCGAATTACCGTGCCGCCGCACATGCGCGCGTGGCCGATTCCAGTGGTCGTTGCGGTCACCGCGGGGCTCGTCGGACCGCGTCTCGTCGCCGCGCCGAGCAGGCCGTCGTCCGAGCCGTTCGCGTACGTCCCTCCGGACGGCTTCGTCGAGCGGGCGGCGACGTCGAGCAAGGTCGACGCGACCGGCGCGAAGGCCTGGGAGCCCGGCCCCGCGATCGCGGGCGAGGACGCGAAGACGCGGCCCGTGGTCGTCGTGCACCACTCGAAGGTCGCGATGCAGGTCGACGAGCCGTCGCTCGGCAAGATGGTCGCGGAGATGCCGCAGGCGTTCGACGACTGCACGTGGGTGCACCGCCGGCACGAGACGCGCGTCCGCGCCGACGGCGCGCGCGTCGGCCTGATCGAGGGCGACTGCGAGCGCGAGGTCGATCTCGGCGCGGTGGGCATGCCGAGCGCGAAGGCCAAGGTGCGTAAGCTCCAGCTCGTGTTCCCCGAGAACGAGGGCACGGCGATCGCGACCATCTCGTACCCGGTCGATCAGGCGCCGCGCTGGGAGCCGCTGTTCGAGGCGACGATCGATCGCTCGAAGGGCGTCGCCACGCGCGTGCCGCCGCCGCCGTCGTGGCAGCACGTGGCGTGGGGGCTCGGAGGGCTCGTGCTCGGCGGGCTCGCGGCGGCGCTCGTGCGCAAGAAGGACCGCGACGAGACGTGATCGCCGGGCAGGGGCTCCACACGGGCGCGCAGGCGTCCGTCCGCTTCGAGCGCGCGCCGGGGCCGATCACGTTCGTGCAGGGCGGCGTCGGCGCGACGCTGGCCGAGCTCGAGGTCGCGTCGGTGACGCGGTCGACCACGCTGGCGACGCGCGACGGCCGCGTCCGGATCGGCACGGTGGAGCACGTGCTCGCGGCGCTCTCCGCGCTCGCGATCCGCCGTGATTTACGGGTGATCGTGGAGGGCCCCGAGATGCCGCTCGCGGACGGCGGCGCGGCCGCGTTCCACGACGCGCTCGCCGCGCTCGGCATCGATCCGTCGCCGCCCGAGCTCGTGGTGGCGCGGGCCGGCGAGATCGCGGTCGGCGAGAGCCGCTACGTGTTCGAGCCCGGCGCCGCGTCGAGGCTCGAGGTCTCGATCGACTTCGACGATCCGCGGATCGCGCGCGGCGCGTCGTGGGACGGCTCGGCGGCGTCGTTTCGATCGTCGATCGCGATCGCGCGGACGTTCGGCTTCGCGCACGAGGTCGAGGCGCTCGCCGCGCGAGGCCTCGCGTCGCACGTCGCACCCGAGAGCGTCGTCGTCGTCGCGAAGGACGCCGTCTTGTTCGCGGGCCGCCCCTTCTCGCCCGACGAGCCCGCACGTCACAAGCTCCTCGATCTCGCGGGCGATCTCTTCGTCCACGGCGGTCCGCCCCGCGGACGCGTGTATGCGCATCGACCCGGGCACGCCGCGACGCACGAGGCGGTCCGAAGGGCCGAGGCCGCAGGCATCCTGGATCGCCTACACCGGAGCCTCGAAGCCCGTGCATGAAAAACCTCGATCGACGCGCGTCGATCGCGTCGGCCCGCGGCTTGCTGAAGTCCGGCGCATGCAGACTGCACGCGCCAGGTGGTTTCCCCCTTCGGGGATCACGCAACGTGTCATCCTCGTAACGAGCGCGGTCCTCGCGCTCGCGGGATGCAGCAGCGACGACGGCAAGCCCTCGACCGGACCGGGCAGCGGGACGGGCACCGGCGGAGGGCAGGGGACCGGCGAGAGCACCTCGCAGGCGCCCACCGAGACGAGCGCGACCGACCCCGGCGCGAAGAAGAAGAACGCCGAGGGGCCGTGCACGAGCGGCACGGACTGCGAGAGCGGCGTGTGCTTCGTCGGCGGCAACCAGAGCTACTGCTCGGTGAAGTGCACCGTCGACACCGCGGCGACCGCGTGCGCCGCGCCCTTCACCGGCTCGTGCAACAAGCAGGGATACTGCAAGCGTGACTGAAGCCTTGTAGGCTGCGTCGAGGACATGCGAGCGCGGATCGGCGCGGCGGCGATCTCCTCTTTCGTGATCGTCGTCGCGTGCGGAGAAGATCGACCGCCGTGCTATCGCGGCGACCACGTCGGATGCACCTGTCCGAACGGACAGCGCGGCTATCAGGCATGCCGCGATGCGGAGGACGGCTACGCCGCGTGCGTGTGCAACGGCCAGACGCCCGGCGTCGATGCGTCGATCGCCGATGCGCAGCCGGAGGCCGAAGCGAGCGTCGACGCGGGCAAGCTCCCGCTCTTCGCGACGTGCACGGCGAGCGAGGAGTGCGACTCCGGGCTCTGCTTCGAGTTCGGCATGGGGCAGCGCATCTGCACGAAGCCGTGCACCGCGGCCACCGCCGCCACCGACTGTCCGCCGCCGTCGCCCGGCTGCAACAACAAAGGGGTCTGCCGTCCGTGAGGCGACGCGTCCTCCTCGCCGGCCTCGCGGTCGTGCTCGCGCCTTCCGTCGCGCGCGCACAGGACGACGCGCGCCAGAACGCGCCGACGGACACCGAATCGCGTGCGGCCGCGGCCGCGGCGGCGGCGGAGATCGAGGCGAAGGAGAAGGAAGCGGAGGCGCCCGCCCCGGCGAAGAAGGGCGAGGACGTCGAGGTCCGCGTCATCGGCCACCGCGCCGACGCGCTCCAGCGCGTGCCGGGCTCGGGGACGGTCATCGGTCAGAAGGACCTCGATCGCGCGCAGCCCGTGGACACCGCCGAGATGCTCCGGCGCGTGCCCGGCGTGCAGGTCCGGCAGGAGACCGGAGGAGGCAACCGCATCGACATCAGCATCCGCGGCCTCGAAGGCGGGCGCAGCCGCCGCGTCCTCATCCTCGAGGACGGCATGCCGATGGCGATCAACCCGTACTCCGAGCCGGACATGTACTTCGCGCCGGTGATCGAGCGCTACCGCGCGATCGAGGTGGTGAAGGGCAGCGGCAACATCCTCTTCGGGCCGCAGACGCTCGCGGGCACGATCAACTTCCTCACCATCGCGCCGCCGGAGAAGCAGACCTTCGCCGCGGACGTCGACGCCGGGACGTTCGGCTACCTCCGCGGCTACGCGCGCTACGGCGATCGCCTGGGCGAGTCGCGCTACGTGGTCCAGGCGCTCTATCGCCGCGGCGACGGGTTCCGCGCGCTGCCGTTCGAGCAGGCCGACGGCCTCGCGAAGATCAGCATCCCGACGGGCAAGGACGGCGAGGCGATGGTGAAGCTCGGCTTCCATCGCGACGACGCCGCCTCGGACGACATCGGTCTCACGTCGGCGATGTACCGCGCCGATCCGAAGCGCCGCGCGCTGTCGCCGACCAGCCACCTCGTCCTGAACCGCTACGACGTCGCGCTCACGCACGAGCAGCGCTTCGCGCCGTCGACGAAGCTCAAGACCCTCGTCTACGCGTACCGCCTCGATCGCATCTGGCGGCGCCAGGAGTACACACGGTCGCCCTCGTCCGGGGGCGACTACTCGTACATCGCGGGTGACGTGTCGACGCCCGGCGGCGCGATCTACTTCAGCAACGCGAACACCATCCTCGACCGCACGTACGACGTGATGGGCCTCGAGCCGCGTCTCGAGCATCGCCTCGCGACCGGCGACGTCGAGCACACCATCGACGTCGGCGGCCGCGTGCTGCGCGAGACCGCGCAGTACCAGCAGCGCTCGGGCGGCTACGCGGAGACCTACGCCGGCTCGCTCGATCTCGCGGAGAACCACGAAGGCACCGCGTTCGCCGGCTACCTCCAGGACCGCATCGCGTTCCCCGGCGACCTCCTCGTCACGCCCGGCATCCGCGTCGAGCACCTCGAGTTCCGGCGTGCGATCCTCCGGACCCAGACCTCCACCGGGCCCGCCGACGTCTACGACGAGGGGCGCAAGACGGTGAACGGGGTGATCCCGGGCATCGGCATGGTCTGGGGGAAGAAGGAGCTCAACGTCTTCGGCGGCCTGCACGTCGGCTTCGCGCCGCCGCGCGTGACGCAGTCGATCAACGCGAAGGGTCAGACCTCGGACGTCGGCGCCGACAAGAGCCTCAACTACGAGCTCGGCACGCGCACCATGCCCACGCGCTGGTCCCGCCTCGAGGCGACGGGCTTCCTCTCGAACTTCTCGAACCAGGTGATCATCGCCACCGGTCCGGGCGCGGGCGAGAACACGCTCACCGACGCGGGCGCGACGAACCTCTACGGGCTGGAGAGCGCGGCGCTCGTCAGCTTCGATCGCGCGCTGAAGCTCCCCACGATCGTCGAGCTCGGGGTGCGCTACACGTTCGCGCACTCGACCTTCCGCTACGGTCCGAACGCGGGAAACTTCCTCCCGTACGCGCCGGAGCATTCGCTCAACACGAACCTCGACGTCGAGCATCGCTCCGGCTTCGGCGGTCAGATCGCATACGCGTTCATCGGACCGCAGTACACCGACGCGGAGAACACCGTCCCCGAGAACGTGACCGGCCTGGTGGGGCGGCTCCAGCCCCGCCACGTCGTCGACGCGACGCTCCACTACCGGCACAAACCGTCGCGCATCACCGTGCGCCTGACGGCGAAGAACCTGCTCGACGCGGACTACGTGATCGCACGGAGACCCGAGGGGATCTTCCCCGGGCCTTACCGCCAGATCCTCCTCGGTCTACGCTGGGAGTGGGAGGGCGCATCGCGCGACTGACATGACGAAGACGGGGGAGCTCCGGACCTATCGCCTCGACGAGCGCGCGTACGTGCACGCCGTCGGCCGCCGCATGCTCGTGGCCTTCGCGCTCGTGGCGCTGGTCGTCGCCGGAGTGACGGCACGGGCCGGCGTGCCCGATGGATTTTCGAAGGAGGCCTCGACGGCGCTGCTGCTCGCGCTCGTCGGCATCGGCTGCGCGTTCGCCTGGAGGCGCGCGATGGCGTCCGCGCGGGCGACCGCCGCGTCGTTCGTGCTCGCCGTCGGTCCGAACGCGGCCCGACGGACGATGCCGGGCGCGCCGGACGTCGAGGTCTCGCGCGACCGCATCGTCGACGTGCGCGCCGCGCGCGGCGGCATCCGCGTGATCGTCCGCGGGGGCCCTGAGCTGTTCGTCCCCGCGTCGCTGATCGACTATGCGGACGCGTGCGAGCGGTTCGAGGCGTGGAGACGCGAGCGCGCACCGGTCGCTCCGGACGAGCTCGCGCGCGAGCTCGCCGAGCTCCGGACGCTCGCGCCCGCGAGCGGCCCTCCGAGCTGACGCGACGATTCGGGAAATTCGGTCCGGCGCGCTATCTCCTCCCGGATGTCTTCCTTCCGGGAGAACCCCGCCGCTCCGTTCGCGGGCGCCGTCGCGATGGCGATCCTCCTCTTCGCGACCGCGCACTGCGGGGATGACGAGGCGGCCGCGCCGGACACGCAGGACGCGGCGCCCGACGCGGCGAACGATGCGCGACGAGGCGACGGCGGATCGGAGGACGCCGGGCCCGCGTCGCTCCCCACCGAGGGCAGCGGCACGCGCTTCCGGACGATCCACACGCTCGAGACGTTCGACGACGGGACGAAGCGGCGCCTGTTCTTCGGCTTCTTCGATCGCGAGCTCGGTCATCCGTGCGGGATCCGCGAGGTGGGGCCCGACCGCTTCGCGTGCTTGCCCGACGATCTCGTCACCGCCGGCGAGGAGGTCGGATTCTCGGATCCGGCATGCACCAAGCCCGCGATCGCGGTGCCCGACGTCGAGCCGGGGAGGTACGTGCGCTGGGGACCGCGCTGCGCGCCGAAGCTCGGGGTCATGGGCGCCAAGGTCGGGACGACGCTCTACGAGAAGGACCCGGCGACGGAGGAGTGCAAGGTCACGAGGATCGGGACCCCGACGCTCGACGTCCCGAGCGAGATCGCCGTCGACGCGTTCGGGGTGTTCACGCGCACGTCCGATCCCACGGCGTACCCCGGCGAGAAGAGCGGCTCGCGGCTCGAGCTGGTCGTCGATCGCTTCGACGGCAGCGACGGATCGTTCGAGGCGCGGGCGCCGCGGATCGTCGATCGCGTGCGGAACGCGTGGGGCGAGATCGCCTTCGCCGCCGACGAGAAGCGCCGCCTGCTCACGACGTTCGGGCGCGTCGACCACTCGTCGCAGCTCTTCGCCGACGACGCGTGCGCGACCGGCGTCGTCGGATTCGAGCGCGATGCATGGGCGTGCGGAGACGATCCCCGACGGCCGCGCGACGCGCGGTCGGCGGACCGGAGCTGCGCCGTCGCGCACGTCTTCACCCGGCCGGCGCAGCCGCCGCTGTCGGCCGTCTACGAATCGGTCGACGCGACCTGTCGCGCGGCGGTCGGGGTCCCGAACGCCGCCGGCGACCTTTACCCCGAGCAGCCGCTGACCGAGGTCCCGCCCCAGAGCTTCGCGGAGGTCGCGATGCAGATCGTTCCGGCGACGCTCGGCATCGTCTCCGGGACCGCGCTCGAAGGGCGCGCGCGCAGGTACACCTCCGCGGACGGGCTCGATCTCGCCCTGCGCGAGGCGTCGCTCTACCTCCGGCAATGGGACGTGCCGTGCGTGGTCACGAGCACGGGCCCGTCCGTCTCGGACGCGGCCTGCGTCCCCGACGTTCCGCTGGCCGATGCGGGCAGCGCGGACTTCGCGGACGCGGCCTGCACGCAGAGGCTCCTGCCTCTCCTCGGCGGCGGCGCGTGCGGAGAGCCCGCCCCGCGCTTCTTCAAGACGTCGGACGGGAGCGTCTATCCGCTGTCGCCGGCCGAGGTCCTCCGGCCGGCGAACGTCTCCCGTCGCGAATCCGGCGAGTGCGTCGCTGCTGCGGCCTCCGCCTCCGCGTACGTGGAGGCGAAGGCCCGCGTGCCGATCCCGCCCGAGACGTTCCCCGCTCGGACGAAGGTCGACGCGGTCATCGACCGCTGACGACGCGCCGCTCCTCCTCCTCCTCTGCCTCTGCGCGCTTCGCTACTTCGCGAGCTCGCAGAAGCTCTTCGAGTTGCACTTCCCGCTGAACTTCGCGCCGAGCGCCTGGCAGACGGGGTCGGTGTTGCCTGGCATCGTGCACTTGATCGTGCAGAAGCTCGCCTTGTTTCCGACGAAGCACTCACCGGTCTGACACTCGGTGCCCTGGGTGCACGCTTCGCCGTTCGCCTTGAGCCCGCCGTCGCCGCCGCCCGCTTCCTTCGCCGCGTCGCCGCCGGCGTCGGTGCCGCCGGAGCTCGACGTCGTGCTGCCACTGGACGAGGACGACGACGTCGCGCCGGAGCTCGAGCTGGTCGAGCCGCTGCTGGTGCTGCCGGCATCTCCGCCGGTCGTCGTGGTCCCGTCGGTCGAGTCGTCTCCTCCGCACGCCACGACGATCGCGCTCGCGCCGGCGATGACGCCGGCGATGAGCTGCACGGACCCGCTACGAGTGAACTTCATACTCTCTCCCTCCGTCGCCGAGCGTATCGAGGCGAAACGCTCGGACCACGTTACATGCGCGTTACACGGCTTCGCGAACGCTCACTGACACTGCGTCTTGCACGTGGTGGTGATGCACGCCTGATACGCGTCCCACTTCGGCAGCGACGCCGTGTACTTCGTCTTGCACGCGTCCTTGCAGGCCTTCCCGGTGAGGGCGCCGCCGTCCGCGCCGCCGTCGCCGCCTCCTCCCCCACCGCCGCCGCCGCCGCCGCCACCTCCACCTCCGCCACCTCCGCCGGGGAGGACGACGCCCTCGGCGGCCATCCACTTCTTCACCAGCGTCTGCTGGGCGGTGGTGAGCGCGGGGCCCGTGTGCGGTCCCTTGTTGAGGAACGAGCCGTTCTGGAGGTTGTTCTGCTTGAACTTCGTGTACGTCGAGAGCGCGTCGGCCCCGAAGTAGATGGGCGCGCCTCCGGTGCCGGCGCCGTGGCAGCTGCCGCACGTCGGGTTGACCGACGGATACACCTCGTTGACGAAGACCGTCTGCCCCTGGGCGGTCGTGCCGCCGTCGCCGCCTCCGCCTCCGCCCGTGCCGGAGCAGTCGTCGACGCACTGCTGGAGCGCGGCGCACTGCGGGTCGTCCTTGAAGCACGCGACGAGCTTCTGACAGCAGCCGTCCTGATCGCTCATGCACGTGTCGCAGTCGCCGCCGTCGTCGAAGGTGAAGCCGGCCTGGCCGATGCATGTATTGTTCAACGGCTTGGACGCGCCCCCATCGCCCGTCTTCGGGGTCGAGCTGTTCTTTCCGGGCGCGGTCTGCGATTCGTCGGTCGTGTCGTCGCCGCCAGGGGGGTAGCCGTCCTGGTAGGTCGCCTGCTTCTGCGTGCACGCGACCGCAGCGGCGAACGCGAAGACCAGGCAGGGCACGGCGAGCGAGCGCGAGATCCGCATGGCCGCTCGGCAAAGCACGGCCCATGCCTTCCGCCCACGCGCGAATTCCGCGCGAATCGACGCACGGAGAGGCCGTGCGCACATCGGCGCCTGGATCGTCAGAAGAGGAGACTGATGCCCAGGATCGGCAGGCACACGAGGAAGAGGACGAGACAGAACCCCATGATGTCGCGCGCCCTCAACCCCATGAGTCCGAGGAGCGGCAAGCTCCAGAACGGCTGGTACATGTTGCCGAGCATGTTCCCGTAGGCGACGGCCATCGTGATCTTGCCGTAGGGGACCCCGAGCTGCTTGGCCGCCTGGAGCATGACCGGGCCCTCGACCGCCCACTCGCCCGCGCCGGACGGGACGAAGCTCTTCGTGAGGATCGACGCGAAGAACGTGGCGATCGGCAGCGTGCGCGCGCTCGCCGACTCGACGAACACGTGCGCGATGCTCGTCGACAGACCGGTGTGCTTCATCACCTCGAGGATGCCGCCGTAGAACGGGAACTGGAGCACGATGCCCGAGACGCCGCGGACGCTCTGCGCGATCGCGCGCGCGTAGCCGACCGGGCTCTCGTGCAGCGTCATCCCGAGCATCAAGAACGCGCAGTTGACGACGTTGTGATTGAGGTCGAAGCCCTTGTCGCGGAAGTGGCGGACGAGGAACGTGAGCCCGATCGCGCCCGTGACGAAGGACAGCACGCGCGTCTTGTCGAGCCACTCGGCCGGCGTCTTCGGCGGCTCGATCCGCTCCTCCGGCGCGAGCGGAGGGAGCTCCGCGCCCTCGACGCCGACGGCGTTCGTCTTCGGATGCATCGCGATGACGATCGGCGGGACGATGATCGCGAGGATCGCGCACGCGACGAGGTTGTACGGCGCGAAGATCGTCTCGGTGAGCGGGACCTTCGCCGCGGCGCCCTGCACGCCGAGCACGTCGCTCACGAAGTTCTTCTCCGTGTTCATCAAGAGCGGCGCGCTCGCGGTGAGCCCGGCATGCCAGAGGAGCATCGACGTGTACGCGCCGGTGCCGAGCAGCGCGTAGTGGACGGCGACGCCGCGCGCCTTCAGCGAGCGGCCGACCTCGCGCGCGAGCAGCGCGCTCGACACGAGGCCGAAGCCCCAGTGGAGCCATCCGGTGACGAGCGCGAAGCAGGTCACCACGAAGAGCGCCTGCGTCGCGGTCTTCGGGATCGCGGTCAGCGTCGCGAGGAGCTTCTTCGCGGGCGGGCTCGCGGCGATCGCCTCGCCGGTCACCACGATGAGGATGATCTGCAGCCCGAACTTCAGGATCTCGGCGTTGCCGAAGCCGTCGGTCCAGGCCTTGATCAGATCGAGCGGCGACCCGCCGACCTTCGCCCAGCCGAGCACCAGCGCGACGAGCGTGAGGAGGAGGACGAGCACGAACGGATCCGGCATCCATCGCCGGACGAATCGCTCGAATGCGGATCCCAGGCGCGCGAGCACGCGAGCACTCTACCAGAGGCGTGACTGTGGTAACGGACGGGCGTGGCCGGTCATCGCGTATGCGCATTCGCCGTCGCGGCGTGCGTCGCGACGTCCGCGCCCGCCGCGTCCGCGCAGCGCCGGACCGACCCGCCGGAGCCGCCGCCGAACGTGCTCGCGCCGCCCCGGCTCCCCGCGCCGCTCGTCCTGCCGGAGCTCGCGCACCCGCGGACCGATCTCGCGCTGACGTGGACTGTGGGACGCGGCTCGACGAACCTCGGCGCGCGTCCCGACGTGTCGCTCGCGTTCGTCCGCGGACAGATGGAAGGGAGCATCCTCGGCTACCGCCGGCTCTACGCGGGCATCACCTGGGACTACGCCGCCGCGCTCGCGCCGGACAGTGGCGTCAACGACGACACCACGCCGCTCGCCCGTTCGGGACGGCACTCGGCGCTCGGCAACATCGAGCCCCACGTGCGCGCCGTCTTCCCGCTCACGCAAGGTCTCCTGTTCGGCTTCGTCCTCGGCGGCATGCTGCCGACGTCGTCGATCGATCGGAACGGGCCGATGCCCTCGGCGATGGTCGCCGCCGCCTCGATGGAGCCGACCGACTACGCGCACTTCCTGCCCGGCCACTTCGCCGTGCGTCCCGCGGGCGATCTGCGGCTCGTGCGCGGACCGTTCGTGTTCCAGGCGCGGCAGGGGCTCGACATCCTCATCGACGAGGCGGGCATCGAGCGCGCGCGCACGGCCGGACGCATCCTCCTCCATGCCGGCGTCGCGCCGTCGCGCACCTTCGAGGCCTCGATCGAGGCGTCGCAGATCTACTTCTTCTTCACCGAGGACCCGCCCGATCCGCCGGACCCCTCGCTTCCGGCCGACGAGCGCGCGGCGGTGCAGCGGCGCAACTCGGCGCTCGAGCGCTATCGCATCTCGGACGATCGGCGCACCGCCTATACCGTCGGTCCGTCGTTCCGCCTCTCGTTCCCCAACGTCGACATGGGTGTCGGCTTGGTCACCAATCTCTTCTCGCCGCTCTCTCCGTCCCTCGACTCGTTCATCGCGCTGCGCATGTCCGTCGTGGCACACTTCCGCTGACGTGCCGTTCTCGCTCCTCTTCGACATCGCCGCGGCGCCGCCCGGCAGGGTGGAGTGGAAGGACGAGTGGCCGCGCTTCTCTGCGATGGAGGCCGCCGCGACGCTCGCGGCGACGGCCGGCTCGTTCGTCGTCGAGCGCCGGCTCGACGAGCCGAGCGGACCGCACGTCGTGAGCGAGGTCCCGGTGATCGATCCCGGCGCCCGCTGGCTCTTCCGCGGACGGACGAAGAAGGTGCAGGACGTCTTCGGCACGTACAGCGACATCGGCTTCCGGATGATGGCGTTCTTCCCGTACGTGGTGGACGTCGGGGCGGTCGCGCTCGGCGTGCACCGCAACCCCGACGTCGCCGCGCAGATGGCGCTCATCGACGCGCAGGCGCTGACGCTCGCCGGCATCACGCAGCTCGTGGTGGTGCGCGCGGTCGCGCGGCAGCGTCCGTACGTCCAGGACTGCAGCCCCGACGGGCACACCATCACGCGCACGTGCGGCGGATCCAACGACTACAAGAGCTTCTTCAGCGGGCACGCGGCCGCGGCGTTCACCAGCGCGGGGCTCACGTGCGTCCATCATCAGAACATCCCGCTCTACGGCGGCGGCCCCGTCGAGGCATGGGCGTGCACGTGGGCGGTCGGCGTCGCGGCCGCGACCGGCCTGTTCCGCATCGTCAGCGACGCGCACTACGCGACGGACGTCCTCGCGGGGGCGGGCATCGGATGGTTCTACGGCTACGTGATGCCGAAGCTGATCCACTACCGGAACGGCACGCGCACGGCGCGCGCGCCGGCGAGCCTCCTGCGCTGGATCCCGTCGTTCGCGCCGACGGGCGACGGTGGCTTCGTCTCCGTCGGCGGCGCGTTCTAGTTCGCGCGGGGCTGGGTCTCGGCCGGCTTGCGCGTGATGCCGCGTGCGGTCTGCCGCTCGAGCGCGGCGCGGACGAAGCGGGCGAAGAGCGGGTGCGGCTTCGTCGGCTGGCTCTTGAACTCGGGATGGAACTGGCAGCCGAGGAAGTACGGGTGCTCCTTCAGCTCCACCATCTCGACGAGCTTGCGGTCGGGCGACGTGCCGGACAGCACGAGCCCCGCCTTCTCGAGCGTCTCGCGGTAGTCGTTCGCGAACTCGAAGCGGTGGCGGTGACGCTCGCTGATCTCGGTGGTGCCGTAGGCATCCGCCGCGACCGACCCCGGCAGGAGCGTGCAGGGGAAGCCGCCGAGGCGCATCGACGCGCCCTTCGCGCGCACGTTGCGCTGGTCGGGCATGAGGTCGACGACCGCGTGCGCGGTGTCGCGATCGAACTCCGCCGAGTTGGCGCCCTCGAGGTTCGCGACGTGACGCGCGAACTCGACGACCGCGAGCTGCATCCCGAGACAGATGCCGAAGAACGGGATCTTGTTCGTGCGCGCGTAGCCGATCGCGGTGATCTTGCCCTCGGTGCCGCGATCGCCGAAGCCGCCGGGGACGAGCACCGCGTCGACGTTGGCGAGGAACTTCTCCGCGCCTTCGCGCTCGATCTCCTCCGAGTCGATGTACTCGAGATCGACGCGAACGTCGTTCGCCAGCCCGCCGTGCACGAGCGCCTCGTGGAGCGACTTGTACGAGTCCTTCAGGTGGACGTACTTGCCGACGACGCCGATCTTCACCGCGCCCTTCGCCGGACGCTTGAAGCGCTCGACGATGCGCTGCCAGGGCGACAGATCCGGGCTGCGGCTCCAGATGTTGAGGCGCTCGCAGATGAGATCGTCCACGCCCTCGGAGTGGAGGTGGAGCGGCAGCTCGTAGATGCACGAGACGTCGATCGCGCTGATGACCGCGTCGACGTGGACGTTCGAGAAGAGCGCGATCTTCTCCTTCGTCGGCTTGGTGAGCGGGGTCTTCGTGCGGCAGAGGAGGACGTCGGGCTGGATGCCGATCTCGCGCATCTCCTTGACCGAGTGCTGCGTCGGCTTCGTCTTCAGCTCGCCCGCGGTCTCGATGTACGGCACGAGCGTGACGTGCATGCTGAGCGCGTTCTGCGGGCCGGCCTCGACCTTCAGCTGGCGGATCGCCTCGAGGAACGGGAGCGACTCGATGTCACCCACCGTGCCGCCGATCTCGATGATCGCGACGTCCGGGCGGGCGGGCGACGAGTCGACCGCGTCGCGGACCCGCGCCTTGATCTCGTCGGTGATGTGCGGAATCACCTGGACGGTCGCGCCGAGGTACTCGCCGCGGCGCTCCTTCGAGATGACCGCCTCGTAGATGCGGCCGGTGGTGAAGTTGTTCGCGCGGGTCATGCGCGCGCTCGTGAAGCGCTCGTAGTGACCGAGGTCGAGGTCCGTCTCCGCGCCGTCGTCGGTCACGAAGACCTCGCCGTGCTGGTACGGGCTCATCGTGCCCGGGTCGACGTTGATGTACGGGTCGAGCTTCACGATCGTGACGCGGAGGCCGCGTGCCTCGAGCAGCGCTCCCACCGATGCGCTCGCGAGTCCCTTGCCGATCGAAGAGACGACTCCGCCGGTCACGAACACGAACTTGGTGGGTTTACGGCTCATCGAATGCCTCCGGGTCGGTGCTCGGACAAAGGCGTGCTGCGATCGCCTTTCCCGATCCGAGCCGGGCGATTAGCATAACGCGCCAGGCAAACCAACGCTGGCCGCCCCAATTTGCGACGAGCCTGCAACGAGCGCGCAAAGCGCGGCTCGAGGGGCCGCTTCACCTCTTCTCTCGTTTCGCTCGTTTCGTTCGATCAGGCCGTTCGCAGCGTGAGCGTGGTGCACGACGCGAGCAGCGCGAGCACGGCAAGCGCGACCGTCGTAGGCTTGACGCTGCCGGCGCATGCCCTATTCCGTCGCTGATGCGCAGGCCCGTCGAAGACTTCTTGCGGGCGCATCTGGCGGCGCATCCGGAGGACGCGTGGACGCTGGGGATCGCGGGCGCGGCCGCGACGCTGCCGCCTCCGACGCCCGAAGCGGCGCACGAGGAGGTCGTCCGGTGCGCGGGCGCGTGCGCGGCGATCGCGAAGGAGCCCGACGGAGGGCTCGATCACGACGCGGTGCTGCGTCTCGCGGCGTTTCACCTTCGTTACGGCGCGGGCGATCGCGACGCCGAGAACCTCGAGCTCGCCGCGCTGCCGAACGCGATGCTCCAGCACGGCGCGCTCCATGCGAAGGACGACGCCGGCTGGGACGCGGTCGCGGCCCGCGCCGCCGGCGTGCCCGCCTTCCTCGCGCAGCACGCCGAGAACCTGCGGCGCGGCGCGAAGGACGGCCGCGCGCCCGACGCCGGAGTCGTGCGCACGTTCGTCGACCGCATCCTCCCCGGGGCGGCCGACGCCGTCGCCGGTCTGCCGTTCGCCGCGCGCGCGAAGAAGCGATCGTCCGCGCTGGTGACGCGCCTCTCCGACGCCGCGCGCGCCGCGAGCGACGCCTACCGCGTGTTCGCAGGCGTCGTCGCCGGCGAGATCGCGCCGAGCGCGCGCGCCGGTGTGGTCCTCGGAGAAGAGGAGGTCGGCTTCCGTCTCGCCGAGGTGATGGGCGTGATGACGCCGATCGACGAGCTGCTCGCGATCGCGCGCGAGGAGCTCGCTCGCGCGCGGCGCTCGATCGACCACGCGGCGCTGATGCGCGTCCTCGCGGCGCGCCCGGCCTCGCTCGACGAGGCGCTCGCCGGCTACCGGCGCTGGATCGTCGAGGCGACGAACTTCGTCCGCGATCGCGAGCTCGTGCCGGTGCCCGCCGGGATGGCCCTCGCGCTCGAGCCGCTGCCCTCCGGGATCGCCGACGGCGGATCGGTCACCAACTGGCCGGCGCCGCTGTTCGATCCGGAAGGGAAGGGGCACGTCCTCTACGCGACGCAGCCCGATGCGCACGCGACCGTCGCGACGAAGAACCTCGCGGTGCACGAGGGCGTCCCGGGTCACTACCTCCAGAGCGTGACGTGGCAGCGGCAGGCGGACGTCGCGCACGCGTGCCGCTACCTCGGCGTGGCCGACGACGTCGCGTTCGCGCGTGGCTACTTCGGCACGACGATCTCCGTCGAGGGCTGGGCCGTCCACATGGAGCAGCTGCTCCGCGCCCGCGGCTTCTACGACACGGACGAGGAGCTCCTCTTCTTCGACTTCTGCGACGCCATCCGCGCGACGCGCGTCGTGCTCGACCTCGAGCTGCACACCGGGCGCATGCCTGCCCACGCCGCGGTGGGGTTCGTCGCCGAGGCGACGGGCATGCCCGAGGGGTGGGCGCGCGCGCAGGTGCTGAGGAGCAAGCGCATCCCGCTCCAGGGCCTGACGTACCTCGTCGGTCAGCACGCGATCGCGGAGCTCCGTCGATCGTTCCGGGGCGACGACCTCGACTTCCACGCGCAGCTGCTCGCGCTCGGCCCGGTGCCTCCTTCGCGCTCCTGGTCCGTGGGTTGCTGGCGCCCCTCGCCGTGAGGTCCCCCATGAGAGAAGAGACGTCGTTCTTCTACGGCTTCGCCGCCGGCGCCGCGGTCATGTTCCTCCTCGACCCGCGGCAGGGCGGTGCGCGGCGCGCCTTCATCCGCGACAAGTCGGTGCACGTGAAGCACGAGCTCGAGCACGCGGCGGACATCGGCGTGCGCGACCTCTCGCATCGCGCCGTCGGGCTCGTCGCGCGCACACGGAGCGGACGCCGGCCGATCGACGTGTCGCCCGACGTCCTCGTCGAGCGCGTGCGGTCGACGCTCGGTCATCACTGCTCGCATCCGCATGCGATCGACGTGAAGGTGATCGGCGAGGGCGCCGTCGAGCTGAAGGGCCCGATCCTCCGCTCCGACGTCGACGACGTGCTGGAGGCGGTCTCGCGCGTGCGTGGCGTGCGTGTCATCGACAACGACCTCGAGATCCACGAGACGCCCGACATCGACGCGCTGAAGGGCGCGTCGCACGCCCGCCCCCGCGCGCACCGGACGACGCCCGCGACGAAGCTCGTGCTCGGCCTCGTCGCGGCGAGCACGGCGGTCGCGTCGGTGGCGAAGGGCGATCCGCTCGGGCTGCTGCTCGGAGGCGGCGGCATGTTCGCGCTCGCCCGCTCGGTGAACACGCGCTCGCGCACGCTCGTGCCACACGCGTCGGCGTGAGGCTCAGTCGCGGAACACGATGCGCTGGTCGCAGGGCTTCGCGTTCTCGTCCTGGCGGAGACCGGCGATGCGCATCGGATCGGCGTCGACCGCGCGGAGCTCGCGGCGGATCTTCTGCACGATGAGCTCGTCGAGCTTGCCGCTCGAGTAGTTCGTGTGGGTGCCGCCGCAGCTCGAGCCCGGATCGCCGCCGCCGGTGGACTGCGGGCCCGCACCGCCGCGGAGCACGAACATGTTCGTGCCTCCGGTGAACTGCGCCATCTGGCGGAAGACGACCTGTCCCAGCTGGTCCATGCCCGACGCCGCGACGGTGAAGAGCTGGACGCCCTTGTGCGACGCGGTCTTCATGTCGTGCGCGTAGTCCGGACCGTCGTAGTCGAGGTGCGGAGGCGCGTCGGCGATCACGAACGCGAGGCGCGCGACGGACTTGTCGCTCCACTCGAGCTGCGTGAGCGCGGTGTGGAGGCCGGCGTTCATGTCCTCGGGCGTGTCGCCGCCTCCGCCCGCCGAGATCTGCGAGACGCGCCGCGAGAAGCCGGGCAGATCGCTCGAGAAGGGGAAGACGCGGGTGACGAACTGATCGGTGCGGTCCTTGTACTCGACGAGGCCGATGCGGACGGTGACCTGATCGCTCGAGAGCGAGCTCGCGACCTTCTGGATCGTGGCCTTCACCGCCGCGATCTCCTCGGACATCGATCCGGTGGTGTCGAGGACGAACGCGACGTCGACGGTGCGCATCCCGATCGGACGGCGCTCGGCCTGGAGCTTCAGATCGATCGCGCCGTCGTCCTGATCGATCATCGGGAACGACACCTGAGCGGAGCCCTCGGCGCATTCGGCGATCGCGGTGAGCTTGTCGCCTCCCAGGCCCTCGGCATGGGGAAAGAGGATGGCGCGGCCCGAGGCGGTCGTGACGAACGAGGCGCGCGCCTGCCGGCCGTCGCTGACGGTCACCTTGCAGCGCGGGACGCCGAGCCCGTTCTTGTCGCGGACGACGAGGAAGCGGCGGTCGTCGAGGTTCACGCGGCGGTAGCCCACCTGCGAGCGCGAGAGGAACGTCTTCCACTCGCGGTAGTTCGCGTTGTCGTCCCACTCGCCCGCCTTCACGCCCGCGAACGCCTGCGCGGGCATCGCCCATCCCGTCGCCGCGCTCGCCGCGGCCTCGGGCGGGGGTGCGGCGCCGAGGCCGCCGGCCATCGCGCCCGCACGACGCGCTGCGGCAGGCTTCGGGGCGCTCTCCTCCTTCTTGTCGGCGCCCTCGATCGCCGGCGTCGTCGTCGCGACCACGGGCGGAGGCGCCGCCGCGGTCGCCGTGGCGACGGCACGCGTGTCCGCGCCCTCGTCGAGCGCCGGCGCTCCGGACGCCGTCGCGGGAGCGGCCTTCTCGTGCCTCGCACACGCGGCGAGGAACGTGGATCCGAGGACGACGAGGCAAACGGTACTAGCGGTGCGGGTGACGAGGGAGGCGGCTCGCATGTCCCCTCCTGACGGACGTGACCGCGGAACGATCTGCGTCGTGTTACCGTGCCTGTCGTGGGAGAGCGCGCCCTGCTCGCCGGCCGGTTCGAGCTCGCCTCGCCGATCGGATCGGGCGGGTACGGAACGGTGTTCCGCGCCCGCGATCACACGAGCGGAACGGACGTCGCGGTGAAGCTCGTGCCGCACGGCTTCGGCTCGGAGGCGCTCGCCGCGCGCCTGAAGAACGAGGCGGTCCTCCTCGGCCGGCTCGCATCCCGGCACGTCGCACGCGTCCTCGGCGCCGGCGAGGATCCGACGCGCGGCGTGTGGATGGCGCTGGAGCTCGTCGACGGCGTCCCGCTGGCGCCCGCGTCGATCGGGCGCGCGCTGCTCCCGCACGAGGTGCTGCGCGTCGCGCGCGGGCTGCTCGAGGGGCTCGCCGCGGCGCATGCCGCCGGCATCGTCCACGGCGACGTGAAGCCGGCGAACGTGCTCGTGCCGCTCGGGACCTCGACGCTCGATTCGCCGAAGCTCATCGACTTCGGTCTCGGCCGCGCGACGGCGCGTGCGGCGATCGCCGACGAGCTCGGCGCGAGCGTCTCGCGCGACGGCGTGGTGATCGGCACCGCGCGATGGATGGCGCCGGAGGTCCTCGCGGGCGCGACGATCGACACGCGCTCCGACGTGTACGGCGCGGGGCTCGTGCTGTTCGAGCTGCTCGGCGCGGGCGAGCTCTTCGCGGTCGACGATCCGCGCGATCGCCTGCGCGCGCGCCTCGCAGGCGAGCCCGAGCTCGTCAGCCGCGTGCCCCCGCCGCTGTCGGACGTGCTCGCGCGCATGCTCGCGCGCGATCCCGGCAAGCGTTACGCCGACGCGCGCGAGGCCCATCAGGCGGTCGTCGATCTCGACACCGCGCCGGTCTCGGTGGTGCGCGACGACGATGCCCCCGCGAGCCTGCGCAACGTCTCGTTCCCCCCGCCGATCGCGAGCGTTCCGCCGGCGTCCTTCAAGCCCGCGTCGTCGCTGAGGCCGCGCACGCCGCCGAGCATGCCGCCGCCGCCGCGGCTCACCGTCCTGCCGTCCGATCCGCTCGCGGCGCTCGGTCAGACGCTGCGCCATCTCGATCTGCCCATGCTCGATGCGCTCGCGCGACGCGAGCGGGGCGGGACCGCCGGACGGATCGCCCGCGCGGTGTCGCTCGCGATGCGGCTCGAGCTCGACGCGGCGGCGCTCGTCGTCGAGCCGCTGGCGATGCAGAGCGCGGTGGCGCGCGCGATCGGCGTCACCATCCTCGCGCCGCGGGCGCGACGCGTCACCCGCGCGCGCGTCGATCCCGAGCGCGCCGACGCATGGATCCGCGACGTGCCTCTCGATCTCGGCGCGCTCCTCGGCGCGCTCGCGTCCGCGCTCGGCCCGCGCGAAGAGGGCGCCCGCGACGCGGCCCGCTGCGCGCAGCTGCTCGAGCGGATCGCCCGCGAGCCCACCGTCCCTCCCGATCTCGAGACCACGCTGCGGATCGCGCACGTCGCGTCCCGCGTCCGCAGCGGCGAGCTCGAGCCGGGCGCCGCGCTCGATCTCATCGCACCGCTCGGCGCGCACGAGCCACGCGCGCTGCCGCGGCTCGACCGCGTCGTCCGTTCGCTCTCGGTGGCCGTCGCCGCGGCCCGGATCGACGACCTGCGCGCGCGTGACGAGCTCGAGCGCGCCGCGGCGATCGCCGCGGAGACGGGGACGACGCTCCTCGACGCGCGTGCGGCCACCGCCCTCGGCTCGCTCCTCGCGACGTCGCCGACGCGCGCGGCCGAAGGCCTCGCGGCGCTCGAGCGCGCGAGCACGCTCCTCGCGCACGGCGATGCGCCGGGGCTCGAGCACGAAGCCGAGCACCAGCGCGCGGCGGCGCTCGTCGTGCGCGCGCGATGGGCCGACGCGATCCCGCACCTGCGCGCCGCGCGCGAGGCCGCTCACGCCGAGCGCGCCACCGACGCCGAGACGATGTCGGCGAGCATCGAGGTCGTCGCGCAGCTCGCGTGCGGGCAGCGCGCGCTCGCGCACGAGGCCGCGCTCGTGCTGGGCGACGCGCGCATGGCGGCGGCGTCGGCGAGAGTCGCCGCGCTCGGCTGGGTGGCCCGGGCGCTCGACGCGCTCGCCGCGGGCGAGCTCGATCGCGCCGAGGATGCCCTCGCCCAGGCCGAGGCGCGGGTGCGCGAGCCGTCGCCCGAGGGCGCCGACGCCTACGTGCTCGTGGAGGTGCTCGGGATGCTGTTCGACGCCGCCCGCGGGGCGCTGCACGACCTCGCCGGACCGGTCGGCGACCTCGAGCGGTTCGCGCAAGAGCGCGGATTCGACGCGTTCCACTGGCTGGACGTGCTGCGCGCGGTGCTCGCCAACGTGGACGACGCCGCGGCGCGGCAAACGATGGAGGGCGCCCTCGATCGCATCTCCGCGGTGCTCGGTCCGTCGAGCCGCCTCGCGCGCGAGCGCCGGACGAGCGCGCCGCCCCCCATGCGCGACCCGATGCGCGAACGCGACGCCTGACGCCTCCCCGCGCCCGTGTTATTCGACGGTCCATGTCCGGCGAGCACAGCGGAATCACGGGCTACGACAGCTTCCACTTCGTCGTCGAGAACCTCGAACGGAGCCGCCGCTTCTACACCGAGAAGTTCGACTTCAAGGAGGTCGCGCGCGCGAGCGACGGCCTCGTCGAGCGGAGCGGCCAGCAGGCGGTGGTGTTCGGGGCGGGCGAGGCGCGCGTCTGCGTGTCGACGCCCCTCCGGCAGCAGTCGAAGGCCTCGCGCTACCTGAAGCGCCATCCCTCCGGCGTGATGAGCCTCTCGTTCCGGGTGAAGAACCTCGACGAGACGATCGCGTTCCTCGACAAGCGCGGCGGCACCTTCCTCGCCGATCCGCTCGAGGACAAGGACGAGAACGGCGGGACGTACCGCTCGGTCGAGATCGCGACGCCGCTCGGCGACGTCGCCTTCCGCTTCGTCGAGCGCAACGGCTACAAGCGCTTCGCGCCGGGCTTCGTCGACTCGGGATCCGGCCACGCGGTGGACCCGGTCAACATGTTCGGCATCCACCAGATCGATCACGTCACCTCGAACGGGCTGACGATGCAGCCGATCATCGCCTGGTACCGCGAGGTGCTCGGGTTCCAGCCGTTCTGGGACATCTCCTTCCACACGCAGGACGTGGCGAAGGAGCGTGTCTCGGGCTCGGGCCTCCGCTCGATCGTCATGTGGGACCCCGTCAGCCACGTGAAGTTCGCGACGAACGAGCCCTTGCGCCCGCACTTCCGCGACTCGCAGATCGCGAAGTTCGTCGACGACAACGGCGGGCCGGGCGTGCAGCACGTCGCGTTCGCCGTCGACGACATCCTCTGGTCGGTGGAGGAGCTGAAGCGGCGCGGCGTCGACTTCATGGAGACGCCGAAGGCGTACTACCTCGCGCTCCCCGAGCGCCTCGCGAACCTCGGGATCACGAACGTGAAGGAGGAGATCGCCGAGCTCGAACGCCTCCAGATCCTCGTCGACGGAGCGCACGGCAAGTACATGCTGCAGATCTTCCTGCGCGAGGCAGCGGCGCTGCACGACGACGTCCGAGCCGGGCCGTTCTTCTACGAGGTCATCCAGCGCTGCGGCGACGAGGGCTTCGGATACGGAAACTTCCGGGCGCTCTTCGAGAGCATCGAGCGCTTCCAGAAGAACCGCGGCTGACGATGTCCACCCGCGCCGTCGCCGCCTTCGCCGTGCTCGCCGCGCTCGCGCCGAAGATGCCCGAGCAGTGCAACAGGGTGCTGAACAAGGCGCCCGCGACGACCGCGAGCGCCGAGCCGGCGCCTCCGCCGCCTCCGCCGCCGAGCACCGCGACGGCGCCGCCGATCTGGACGCCGCCGGAAGCGGCGACCGCGGCGGCCACTCCCGCGTCCACCGCCACCGCCGCCGATGCGCCGAGCGAGTACGCGCTCGCGCGTGCCGCGGCCGACAAGAAGGACTGGAAGAAGGCGAAGGCCCTCCTCGACAAGCGGGTGAAGTCGGGGCGCGCGACGTCGGAGGAGATCGAGCTCTTGCACGAGGCCTGCGAGAAGACGCGCGACAAGGCGTGCCTCGACGCGCTGAAGAAGCTCGCTCCTCCGCCGCCTCCCGAGGAGTGAGGCTCGTCGTCGCGGAGACGCGGGGGCTCGTGGCTTGCAGCAGCCGGGCGGAAGATGTCCGCTCCGCTCTCCCGAAAAGCCTCGTTCGTTCTGTCCGTCGCCGCGGCCGCCGCAGTCTCCGCCTGCTCCTCCGCCACACGTCCGGCGGCGACGCCACAAAAGCCGGGAACGGCCGCGCTGACCGGGGCGAAGGTCACCCCGCGCATCGAACGCGTCCTCGTCGCCGATCGCGGGAACGTCGCGATGGTCGCGCGCGGAGGATGCGTGGCGACGGTCTCGAGCGCGGAGTCGGAGGCGGGCAGCAGCGACGAGCTCCGCGTGCGCTGTCCGAAGCCGGAGCGGCTCGCGAAGTGGTTCGCCGGCGTCGACGCGCTCACCGCCTCGGTCGCGCTCGAGGAAGAGAAGGAGGACGAGGAGAGCGACGACGTCCCGCTGCCGGCCGCGGAGCTCGTGACGGCCAAGGGAGTCATCCTCCGCGTGGCGCAGCGGGCCGACGCCGAGCGCCTGGCGCGCGAGGTGCGCGCGTTCGTCGCGGAGCTGGCGCAGAGCGAGATCCCCGCGCCCGGCCCCGCATCTCCCGCCGGCTGGCAGATGCTGCGGGTGGCCGGGCCGGCGCACGTCTTCTTCGCCGGCGAGCCGACGAAGGGCATGCTCGAGGCGCGCGTCTCGACGAACGGCCAGTACTTCTGCGAGTTCCTCGCGGACACCGAGGACGGGCCGATGCGCGCGACGAAGAGCGGATGGATCGCGCCGAAGGTCGCGTCGCACGCGATCGACGAGGTGCTCGTCCCCTTCGAGACCCTCGGCGAGGGCGAGCGACCGCGCACCACGTTCGCCTCGGGCCTCACCGCGAGCGGCGAGCGCAAGGCGTCCGCGTCGGCGACCGCCGCCGTGTTCGAGCGCTTCGCTCCGGTGCAGGACGCCCTCGGCGACGCGTGCGTGCCGGAGCTCGAGGCGCCCGTCGCCTCGCCGGGCATGCTGTGATCAGCGCAGCGCCGCGAGCCCCAGCCAGCGTCCCTCGGCGCTCGGCTGGAACCCGGCCGCGCGCGCGCTCGTCACCGCCACCTGATCCTCGTGCCAGAGCGGGATGAAGAGCGCGCGATCGCGCACGACCTTCTCGAGCTCGGCGTAGATCGCGCGCCGCGCCGTCGGATCGTTCTCTTCCGCACCCGCATCGAGGAGGCGATCGACCTCGGCGTCGCGCAGTCGCCCTCGGTTCGCGCCCGCGGGCGGGATCGACGACGAGTGGAGGAACACGCGCAGCACGTTCGGCTCCGTGACCTCCGGCATCTGGAGCGTCGCGAGCTCGAAGTCGCCCGACGACAGGCGCGCGAGCATCGTCCCGAGCTCGAGAGGCACGACCTCGAGGGTGACGCCGACGTCGGCGAGCTCCTGCGCGATCGTCCGCGCGAGGGTGCCGCGCAGCCGGTCGGTCGACGTGAGCAGCGTGAGACGGACGCCCGTCGCGCCGGCGTCGGCGAGCAGGCGCCTCGCCGCCGCGGGATCGTGCGGCCAGGGCTCCGCATCGGTGTGCGCCCAGTGCCCCGGCGGCAGGAGGGTGGACGCGGCCCGCGCGCGTCCCGCGAGCAGCGTGCGCGCGATCGTCGCGCGATCGACGGCGAGCGCGATCGCCCGACGGACCCGCGCATCGGCCAGCGGCCCGCGATCGGTGCGCGCGAGCATGTACGTGAGGTTCGCGCCCGTGCGGCTCGTCACCGTGACGCCGTCGGCCTTCTCGAGCGCGGGCAGGAGCGTCGGCGAGAACCCGTTGACGACCAGGTCCGCGCGCCCCGCGTGCATGCGGAGGGCGCGCGCGTTCTCGTCGTGCACCGTGCGGAGCGTCACGTGGTGCGCCGGTGCGGGCAGCGCGCCGTCCCTCGCGGGCGCGAAGACGATCGCCCCCGGCTCGCGCGCGGCGACGACGAACGGACCGAGCCCGTCGAGCGAGCCGTCCGGCCTCGGAGGAGACATCGCCTCGCCTGCGCGGAGGATCGGCAGCTCGAGATCGGTGAGGAGCGTCGCGTGCGCCCGGCGCAGGTGGATCACCACCGCGTGATCGCCGTCTCTCTCCGCGCTGCCGATCGCGTCGACCACGCGCGCGTGGCGCGAGCCGACCTCCGGCGCGGCGAACGCGCGGAGCGTCGCGATCACGTCGTCGGGGCCGAGCTTCGCGCCCGAGTGGAACCGCACGTCGTCGCGCAGCTCGACGCGCAGCGTGCGCGGATCGATCCACGTCCAGCCGCGCGCCACGTACGGCCGCGGCTCGAGCGAATCGGGATCGAGCCGCACGAGCCCGGCGTGCAGGAGGCGGCTCGCCCGGAGCGCGACCGCATCCGTGGCGTGCCGCGGATCGAGCGTCTCCGGGTCGGTGGCGACGAGCATCTCGATCGGCCGCTCGGGCGCCGCGCTCGGCGTCCCTCCGCCGCAAGCCATTGCGAGCGCGGCGAGGGCTGTCGTAAGAACACGGGGATGTTGCGAAGCACGCGCCTCCTCGGTCTTTCTCTCGCGGTGGGGGCCGCGCTGCTCTTCGGCGAAGGCGGCGCGCGCTCCCAGCCCGCCGGCGCCTCCGCGTCCGCCTCCGCGCCGGCGCCCGGCCGATCGCCCGAGCTCGAGGCCGCCGTCCGCGCGCTGGTGCACGACCGTACGCTCAAGGACGCGCAGATCGGCGTCGTCGTCATGGATTGCGAGACGGGCAACGTCCTCGCGCAGAGCGGAGAGCACACCGTCCTGAACCCCGCGTCCAACGCGAAGCTCTACACGGCCGCCGCGGCGCTCGCGATCCTCCACGGGTCTCACAGGTACCAGACCACGCTCAGCGGGACCATCAAAGGGGGCGGCGTGACCGGCCTCACGCTCCGCGGTCACGGCGATCCGTCGCTCAAGAGCGACGATCTCTGGGCGATGGTGCAGGAGCTCAAGCTCCGCGGCGCGCGCCGCGTCGACGGCGACATCTACGTCGATCAGAAGTTCTTCGACGAGATGACGACGCCGCCCGCGTTCGAGCAGCAGCCGAACGAGTGGGCGTCGTTCCGCGCGCCGGTCAGTGCGGTCGCGCTCAACGGCAACACCGTCACGCTCACCGTGCGACCGACGTCCGCCGGCTCGCCGGCGATCGTGGGCTTCGAGCCACCGGGGTTCGTCGACGTCGACGGCACGGTGAAGACGGGCGAGGAGGGCGCGGACTCCGTCGGCCTCGCGCTCAGCCCGAACGGAAAGCGCCTCGCGGCGAAGCTGTCCGGCGCGGTCGGCGCCGACTCGAAGCTCGTCCGTTACACCCGCCGGGTGGACGATCCCCAGCTCCTCGCGGGCTACGCGCTCAAGGCGATCCTCGAGGACAACGGGCTGAAGGTCGGCGGCGACGTGAAGCTCGGCGCCGGTCCGAAGCCGGACAGGGAAGCCGGGGGCGGCGTGCTCGCGCGCCACGAGTCCGAGCCGCTCAGCGTGCTGCTCTACGCGCTCGGCAAGAACAGCGACAACTTCTACGCCGAGATGATCTTCAAGTCGCTCGCGGCCGAGGCGAAGACGCGCCCGGGCAAGAGCGGCGACGCGGCCGACATCGTCATGAAGCTGATGGAGAAGAACGATCTCGGCGACGCCGGCTTCGTGGTGAAGAACGGCTCCGGTCTGTTCGACTCGAACCGGACGACCGCGTGGAGCATGGCGAAGCTCCTTCGCTGGGCGTGGCAGGAGCCGCGCCTGAAGAACGAGTTCGTCGCGCAGCTCGCGATCGGCGGCGTCGACGGGACGCTGCACAAGCGCTTCCGCGAGCGCCGCGCCAACCGTGCGATCCGCGCGAAGACGGGCACGCTCGACGACGCGATCGCGCTCTCGGGCTACGTCCTCGGCCCCGGCGGCAAGAACACCATCGCCTACGCGATCATGTTCAACAAGGTGTCCGGACACGCCGCGGCCGCGCGCCATGCCGCCGACAAGCTCGTGGAGATGATCCACGATCGCCAGTGGAAGTAGCGGCGACGGTGTCGTTCGCCCTCGATCAGGTCCGGCCGCCGTACCTTCCGGCGGGGCTCGAGATCCCGGTCGCCTGCACACACTCGAACGCCAAGCCGCTGATCGAGCTCACGCTGGCGGGCGCGGCGGCACCCGGGACGCTCGATCTGCGTCCGGGCGTGCCGCTCGTCCTCGCGTGGTGATCGATCAGTAGCCCGCGGGCAGCACGAAGTCGTTCAGCGGGGTGTCGTCCCAGCAGTTGTCGGTGCTGCCGGTGTCGTCCGCGTTCTGCTCGCACGCCTTGATGGGGCCGTCGAGGTACTTCATGTACAGGTCGTGGTAGCCGGGCAGCACGAACTGCCGGTCGATGCGGTAGCTGCCCCACGAGTTCTTCACGCGAATGAGCTCGATCTTCGCGCTGGGCGAGAGCGCGGCCTCGAGCGCCTCGGGGCGCGTCTCGTTCACGCCGGCCTTCAGGGTGCCGAAGCCGGGCACGTCGTTGATCTGGTAGTCCTCGACGACGACCATGTGGCCGCCCTGGTGGCCCGGCGTGGCGGGCGGCGCGGCGAAGCGGCCCTGCGGATCGAGCGCGTTGAAGTCGACGTACCAGGACATCACGACCGGCTGCTTGTCGTGCATCGCCTTCTGCATGCGGATCAGCATGGCGCGGCGCTGGGTCGGCGACGTCGGGTAGCTGGCCTGCTTCCACGCGAGGCGGCCCTCGCGCTGCCAGCCCCACGTCGAGCGCGTGCCGATCGCGTCCTGGAGCGTCGCGGTGATCGGCTGCTTGGTGTCCGGATCGCGCAGCGAGACCTTGATCGTGTTCGCGCGGCGGATGCTGGTGAACGACGTGGAGACCGTGCTCCGGTCGAGCGTGCGGGAGACCGACGCGCCGAAGACGCGATCGAGCTGGCGCACGACGTTCGCCGAGAGCTCCCACGCCTTGTCGAGCTCGCGGCGGACGAGCGCGCGGTCGCGGCGCGCCTCGGGGGTCGCGAGCGCGCCGCTCTTCAGCGACGCGTTCATCTTGGCGAGCGCCGACTTCTGGCGGAGCGACATCTCGTCGGTCGACTCGCTCGGGATGAACGTGCCCTCGGTCATCAGGCCGTAGCGGTTGATGATCTCCGCCGCCGTCGAGTAGTGACCGCCCGTCGAGATCTCGCCCTGCGCGCCGCCGTTCGCGATCTGATCGAACCAGTGCCAGTACGTCCAGTACGACTCGCTCATGTCGAGCTCGCGGTTCGTCGAGGTCGCGCTCTTCGCGAGCGACTCCGCCCAGCTCGCCGTCGCGTACAGCCAGCAGTTTCCGATCGACTGCCGCTTCACGCGCGAGTGATTGATGTCGACGATCGCGTCGGTGCTCGCACCGGTCTCGTCGGTCTCCACCTGATCGGCATCTGCGGTGACGGCACAGCCCGACGCCAGCGCGGCGCCGGCGGTGAGGAGGAAGGCGAGGACGGAACGACGCGCGAGCTCGAAACGCATGACGACTCCTTCACGTATCTGGACGAGAAAAAGCACTCCCCGGCGGGTGGCGGCGGGGAGTGCGGAGAGGGGGCCTCGGCGGGCGGTCAGGGGAGGGTGAGGAGGAGGACTCGGCTCCGACGAGGCGAGGCGGTGTCTAGCACACACCAACTCACAAGCAAGGCGATTGTAGGAGGCAGCCCGGAAGCAAGGATCTCGAAGGAAAAACGCCGCGGGTGCGAGTGATTGCCCGGAGCGAACACCTCTTACGTCGGAAAAGGTGGGACCCTTCCCTGTGATAGCCTCGGGCCTCGATGGATCCGAAGCGGAAGCTCAAAGGCATGCTCGCGCGCATCTTCTCGGACGCGGTCGTCGAGGACGCCGAGCGCGCCGAGCTGAAGGCCTACCTCGCCTCGAGCGGGCTGTCGGTCGCCGAGACGAAGGAGGTCTTCGAGGACTTCGTCGCGACGACGTGGAAGATCACGATGGCCGACGGCGTCGTCTCGGACATCGAGAAGCAGCGCCTGAAGGAGATCGTGAACGTGCTCGCGCTCGAGTCGAGCGTGCTGCCCGAGGAGTGGGCGCGGATCGTCGCGGAGAGCTGAGCGTCCTCGTCAGGTCAGAGCGGCTCGTACGTCAGCGCGCCGTCGCGCGCGACGACGGCGATCGCGCGGCCGAGCACGCGGTCGCGCGACACGAACCCGAACGTGCGGCCGTCGCGGCTGTTGCCCCGGTTGTCGCCGAGGACGAGCAGCTGCCCGTCGGGGACGCGTGCGGGGCCGAAGTCGGGGCCGCCCTCTCCGCGCGCGTCGGTGAGCGCGCCGCCGAGGAAGACGCGTCCGTCCTTCACCTCGACCTCGTCGCCGCCGACGGCCACCACCCGCTTGAGGAGCACGACCGGGTCGTCCGGGTCGGGGCTCTCGAGGACCACGACGTCGCCGCGGTCGGGCGCGGCGAAGTGCGCGACGTAGGTCGTCGTGAGCGGCAGCCGCAGCCCGTACGCGGCCTTGGCGACGAGCACGTGATCGCCGATCTGCACGGTGGGCGTCATCGAGCCGCTGGGCACGCGGTAGTGATCGGCGAACGACGCGCGCACGGCGAAGGTCACCATCGCGAACGTCGCGAGCTGCACGAAGAACCGCAGCCGAGAGCCCATGACCCGACGACCGGCGAACGGGCTCGTTCATTCCCGCGCAGCCTGCGTCTATAGTGGCCGTCATGAAGCGGGGGCTCGGGGCGGCAGGCGCGTTTCTCTGGCTGGTCGTGAGCTGCGTCGGCGCCGACCCGGACTCCTCGACGCCCGACGGGAACGACGCAGGCACGACGGCCACCGGCGACGCGACGTCGCGCGCGTGCGCGCCGACCGACCGCACGTGCGTCGGCGCGGAGATGCGCGGCTGCGCGCCGGACGGCTCCGGCTTCCTCCCGGCGCCGCTCGAGACCTGCGAGAACGAGGCGCTGTGCAAGGCCGGGCTCGCGGGCGGCAAGTGCGCCGCTCCCGCATGCGCGAGCGGCGAGATGAAGTGCGAGGGCGCCGACCGCTTCGCGTGCCTGCCCGATCGCACCGGCTTCGCCCCGGCGAAGACGGACACCTGCTCGGGCGACACGCCGGTCTGCGCGGCGGGCAAGTGCGTGACGTGCGCGACCGGCTCTCGGCGCTGCACCGGCAAGACGCCGGAGACGTGCGTCGCGGAGAGCTGGAAGCAAGAGACCGCGTGCCTGGGCTCGGTGACGAGCATGTGCATGGCCGGTGACTGTCTCGACGCGCGGTTCGCGCGCTGGCCGATGCCGAACGAAGCGTCGTCGTCGATCCGTCCGGCGAAGTACACCGTCGTCTCCGCGAACATCGTGCGCGACGAGGTCACCGGCCTCGAGTGGCAGCGCGGGATGTCGGCGAACGAGGTCGACATCGCCGGCGGCGCAACGCGCGCGCACTGCGAGACGATCGTGATCGACGGCCAGGGCGGGTTCCACACGCCGACGCCGGTCGAGCTCCTCTCGCTCGTGGACTACGGAAAGGGCGCTGCGCCCTTCATCGACACGGCGATGTTCGCGGACACGCCGGCGAGCGGGATCATCGGGAGCTGGACGGGCGTGAGCTGGCCGCGCATCGACTACTCGACCGGGCTGAACCCGACCGAGAGCACGACGGGATACTCGTACAAGCTGCGGTGCGTGCGCGCGCCGAAGCCGGTGGCGAGCACGACGCCGCGCTTCACCGTCGCGAACGGCGAGGTGACCGACAGCTGGACGAAGCTCGTCTGGAAGCAGGCCAACTTCGACGACTTCGGCGGCTACACGCAGGCCGACACGGGATGCACCGCGCTCGGCGGCGGCTTCCGGCTCCCGACCGTGAAGGAGCTCTACACGCTCGTCGATCCGACCGCGGCCGCGGCGCCCTACATCGACCAGACGGCGTTCCCCGGCACCGTCTCGGACATGTACTGGTCGAAGACGAACGATCCCCTCGGCACCGGCGCGCTCGCGGTCGACTTCAGCGTGGCGTACGGCGCGATCAAGCCGCAGATCAAGAGCGGCAACGGGCTCGCCTCGCGGTGCGTGAAGTGACGCGTGGGCTGTGCCTGCTGCTCCTGGCGGGATGCGTGGGCAGCGATCCCGCGGTCTCGACGCCCGCGGCGGACGCAGGAGACGACGCGTCGCCTGGCACCTCTTGCGCGAAGCGCTCGGGAACGTTCGTCTCGTCGTTCACCGAAAAGGTCGGGACGTGCGGCGCGTACCGCACGATCGCCGGCTCGGACGACCAGACCGAGACCTACGCCGATCAACCTTCCGCGCCGTCCGCGCCCTGCGCCGGCGCGTTCACCTACTCGGCGAACAACTGCGCGCAGACGATCGAGACGAGCTGCCCGTCGACCGATCCGGGCACGACGCTCACCACCCGTGGAACCCTGACGTGGAACGAATCGGGGACCAAGGCGACGGGCGACCTCGAGGTGTCGACCAGCAAGTGCAAGAGCACCTACGCGGTCATCACCTCGAAGAGGTGAGCGGCGCGATGCTCGATCGCCTCCGCTCGCTCTTCGGCAAGCGCGCGGCGCCCTCCGACCCTCGGGCGCTGTTCCGGGCGGAGCTCGAAGGGGTCGCGCGGTCGCTGCCCGAGGTCGGCGACGTGCGCGCGGTCGAGAATGCGTTCGCGCTCGACGTCACGACCACGGACGGTGAGACCCATCGCGTCTTCCTCGACAACCACTTCGTCGAGACCCGGGAGATGTCCCCGGACCAGCGGCGCGCGCGCATCGTCTACGCGCTCACCTGGATCGGCCAGCCGCACGCGCTCTCGTGGGACGAGGCCCGCGACCTCGTCCTGCCGGTGATCCGCGGCGCGACCTTCGGCACGCTCCCGGCCTCGGCGATGCCTTCGCCGGCGGAGGAGGAGAAGGACTCGCCGATCCGCCGGGCGTTCGCGCCCTTCGTCGACGTCCTCGCGGTCGTCGATCGACCGACGAACATGACGTACGTCATGCACGGCACGGCGACGACGTGGGGCGTGTCCGCCGACGAGGTCTTCGAGACGGCGCTCGCGACGTTCGCCGACCGCGCGTCGCTCGACGCGCAGCTCTACGACGACGTGAACGGTCCCCTCTTCGTCGTCGCCACGAACGACTCGTACGAGTCCTCGCGCCTGCTCGTGCCCGGGTGGCTCGCGTCGTTCCGCGGGCGGGTCGAGGGCGAGCCGATCGCGATCGTGCCCCAGCGCGAGATGCTGCTGGTCGGCGGCAGCGCGCGAGCCGCGATGATCGCGCGCCTCCTCGGCATCGCCGATCGCGAGTTCGCGTCGTCGCCGCGCAAGATCTCGCCCGCGGTCTACACCGTCGACGCCGAGGACCGCGTCGTCCCGTACGTCTCGGACGATCCGGCGGTGCGCGTCGCGCACGAGAAGCTCGCGATGTTCGAGCACGAGCAGCAGAAGGCGATCCTCGAGGAGCAGGCCGAGGACGTCTTCGTCGCCTCGTACCAGGTCTTCCAGAGCGAGGACGGGACCGTCCGTTCGATGGCGACGTGGACGCGCGGCGTCGACACGCTCCTGCCGAAGACGGAGACCGTGGCGCTCGTCGTGCCGAACGACGAGGGCACGGCGATCGCGCGCGTCGAGACCGTGCCGTGGGACGCGATCGCCGATCGGCTCACGCGCGTCCCGGGCATGCACCCGCCGCGCTACCGCACGACGGGCGAGCATTCGGGCTGAGATCAGTCGCGCATGTGCTTGCGGATCTTGCCGAGCGCCTGCTCCTGGAGCTGGCGGATCCGCTCGCGCGACAGGTTGTACTTGTCGCCGATCTCCTTGAGCGTCAGCTCGTCCTCGTCGTCGAGGCCGAAGCGCCAGCGGATGATGCGCGACTCGATCGGCGTGAGATGCCCGAGCAGCCGGCGCACCTCCTCGCCCCACTTCTGCGAGACGAGCGACTCGTAGGGCGACTGCATGTTGTCGTCCTGGAGGAAGTCGATGAACTTCCGTCCGTCCTCGTCGCCGACGGGACGATCGAGCGAGAACGGCGTCTCCGCCCACGCGCCCTTCACCTTGTCGAGCTTCTCCTGCGGGATGCCCGTCTCCTTCTCGAGCTCGTCGAGCGTCGGATCGCGGCCGGTGCGGGCGATGACCGCCTGCGTGGCGCGCTGCACGCGGTTGTGCGTGTCGAGCATGTGCACGGGGATGCGGACGGCGCGGCCCTTGTCGGCGAGCGCGCGGCTGATCGCGTGGCGGATCCACCACGACGCGTACGTCGAGAAGCGGTAGCCGCGCGTGTGATCGAAGCGCTCGACGGCCTTCATCAGGCCGATGTTGCCTTCCTGGATCAGGTCGATGAGCGGGAGGCGGCCACGGTTGTAGCGACGCGCGATCGACACGACGAGACGCAGGTTCGCCTTCACGAACTTGTTCTTCACGTGCTTCGAGTGGCGTGACGCCTTCGCGATCCCCTCGAGGTACTTCTTGTAGCCGGGCACGCTCGCGAGCGACGACGCGGCGACCTGCGGCGTGGGCGTGGAGACGACGGCGATGCCCTCCTCCTCGACGTCCTCGACCGAGGGCGGCTCGCCCAGGCGGCGGACCATCTCCTCGGCATGCGCGATCCAGAGGCGGTCGGAGTCGGCGAGGCGGATGGCCCGCGCGAGGCTCTCGCAGACCGTGCGGTACTTCTTCTCCTGCTCCTTCGTGAGCTTGTTCTTCTGCTTCTTGTACGTCTTGACGTACTTCCGGAGCTCCGCGATCTGCGGCAGATCGATCGCCTCCTCGTCCTTGGGCAGATCGGCCTCGAGGACGTCGAGCGCGTGCTCGGCCGCCGGCAGCAGCGCCAGGATCGCGCACCAGTGCTCGATCTCCGCCTTCTCGACGTCGACGGCCGTCGCGAGCTCCTCGTCGGGGCCCATCACGGCGTGCGTCGCCATCTCGCGGAAGTAACGGGCGAGCATGGAGTCGCCGCCGCCCTCGCCCGCGGCCTCTTTCTTCTCCTTCGCCGTCGGCGCCTGCGGCTCGTCGGCTTCGAGATCCGCCGCGACCTCGTCGAACTCGAACTCGTCGTCGAGGACGACGAGCTCGGGCTCGGCGTTCGGCGTGGTCGTCGAGTGGACGACCTCCTCGTCGCCCTCCTCGTCGAGCGCGGGGTTGGTCACCGGCTCGGCGACGGCGGCATTGCTCTTCTTGCTCATCGCGGCGCCTTTCTCGGATTTCGAGGACGCCGAGGAGGAGGAGGAACGGGGCGTGCGGGGCATGCGTTGCGGATCTCGGGAGCGTGCGGTGTTTGACAAAGCTCGGAATCGCGGTCAGACCGTCGGTTGCGGGCGCTCTCCGTCGGAGCTCGGTGGCGATGGGTCATCGTACCGAGTTCCTCGACGACGCGTGCGCTCGAAATCTTCGGGTGTCGCTGCAAGTCTTGTTCTCGGAGCGTCCGAGGATGTATGCGCACCTGAGTGATCCACCGGGTGCGCCCACGATCCCTGTACGCGAGGACCGCGGAGGCGGTTCTGGCGGAAAAGCGGCTCGGGGTCGGCATCGTCGTCGGCTCCCTGATGCACGCTTCCGGCCACGCGTTCCTCGCTGCCGCGGGCGGTGCGCTCGCCCGCGCGCTCGCCGGGGGCGGGGGACCGATGGACGCGCGATCCACGTCGTCGATGCTCGTAGCCCTCGGACGTGGAGACGCGATGATGGGCCTCGCGCTAGCGGGACTGTTCGCGGCGATCGCCAAGTTGGTTGGCGGAATGCTCGCCGCGTTCGCCGAGGCCAAGGTGGCGGGCGAGGTGGGCGCGCGGCTCCGGCTCGAGGTGCTCGACGACGTGCTCGCCCTGACGGCGTTGCGTGCTCCGCGACACGACGATCATGGATCGGCACATCTCGCTTCGGCCCTGACCACCCACGTCGCGGACGCGGAGCGCGGCGTCTCCCACGGGGTGCTCGCGGAGGTCCGTGCCGCCGTGCAGCTGCTCCCCCTCGGCGCGCTCTTGATCGTCCTCGCGCCGAAGCTCGCGGCGAGCGCGGCCGTGGCGCTCGCGGCGTTCGGCCTGTTCGCGTTCGCGGTGCGGCGCGCGTTCAAGCGCGCACACGCGCGGGCTGTCGCCTCGAGCGGACGGCTCGCGTCGGCCGCGGACGAAGCGGTGCGTCACGCCGAGCTGTGGGCGACCTACGGCGCGGAGGAGCGGATCCGCTCGCACGTCGCCGCGCTCGGGGCGGCGATCGCGCGCCAGGCTGCGAGCCTCCGCGCGCGCGCGGCGCTCCTCTCCGGAACGAGCGAGGTGCTCGGCGCGCTCGCGCTGGTGCTCGCGCTCGCCCTCGTGGCTGCCGGCGCGATCGGCGGCGTCGATCGCGGTGCGCTCGTGCCGTTCGCGATCGCGTTCTTCATGACGTACAAGCCGCTGCGCGATCTCGTCGACGCACGCATCGTGCGCGCGCGGGGCGAGGCGGCGTGCGCGGCCGCGACGCCCGGTGGCGAGCCCGCGCCGGAGCGGAGCGAGGCGAGCGGCGCCCGGGCGTGGCCCGACGGCGAGCTCGTCCTCGACGCGCTGGTCGGACGTCACGGCGCGCACGCGCCGGTCTCGGCCCGCATCGCGCCGGGCCGCATCGCCGCGATCGTCGGACCGACGGGGATCGGCAAGACGCAGCTCCTCCGCGCGCTGCTCGGGCTCGAGCCGGCGCGCGCGGGGCATGTGCACTATGCATCGACCTGCCTCGACCGCGCCGGCGTCGGTCCGTCCGAGCGCCCGTTCGCGTGGGTGCCGCAGGACGCGCCGGTCCTCGCGGGGACGCTCGACGCGAACGTCGGTCTCGCCGCGAGGGCGGACGGCGACGGGCGCGAAGCGCTCGCGGCGATCGGCGCCTCCGAGCTCGCGGCTTCGGCGGGCGACGCGGTGCTCGTGACCGATCGCAAGCTCTCGGGCGGAGAGCGCCAGCTCGTCGCGGTCGCGCGTGCCCTCGCGACGTCGCTGCCGGTGCTGCTCCTCGACGAGCCGACGAGCGCGCTCGATCCCGACGCCGAGGCGAAGCTGCTCGCGGCGATCGCCGCGCTCCGCGGCAAGCGCACCGTCGTGATCGTCACCCACCGGCCCGCGCCGCTCGCGATCGCGGACGTGATCGTGCGGCTCGCGCCCTCAGTCGACGTCGACGATGCGGAGCGTGGGGCCCGCCGAGACCTCGACGAGGTCGCGGCGGAGTAGCTCTCCGTCGAGCACGTACGCGCCGGTGCCGCCGGGGAAGCGGAGCGAGAGCGTCGCCGCGAGCGTGTCGATCTTCGGATCGCGCAGCGGGCGCCCCGCGAGCACGCGCGGCATCTGCGGGCCGAGCGCGCGCGGCGGCGCGGGCGTGGCGACGAGGTGGAAGCGGTCGCTCCGCTCGGCCGCGCGATACAGCAGGCGCATGTGCAGCCCGAGGTCGCGGATGACGCTCGCGCAGACGAGGCTCGCGCGATCGAACGGCGCCGGTGACCCGTCGACGGTGATCGCGCACGGCTGCGGCGTCAGCACGTGCCTCGCGGTGCGCCCGCCGACGAACGAGCCGGCGAAGATGCGGGCCACGATCTTCGCCGCGCCGCGCTCGCCGTTCGCGCCCTCGCGCTCGTAGACCTCGAAGAAGCGCGCGACGAGGCCGGCGCCGAAGATGAAGCCGATGCGCTCGGCAGGCGGGTCCTCCGGCTCGCGCACCCGCAGCGTCGGGCGCTCGGTCGTGCGCAGCCGGCGGAGGGCGGCGAACACCGCGCGCGTCCGGGTGACCGCGTCGCCGCGCCTCCAGTCCCAGTCGCGCGGGACGGTGCTCGCGGTGCCCCCGGGGGCGAGCGCGATCGGCAGCGCGGACAGGCGCTCGTCTCCGAGCGCGCGCCCGAACGCGGTGACGCCCGCCATGTACGAGCCGTCGCCGCCGGCCAGGACCAGCGCGTCGGGGACGTCCCGGGCGAGGTCGGCCGCGAGCGCGTCGAGCTCGGCGAAGGACGACGTCTCGATCACCCGCACGCCCTCGCGCCGTTCGCGGAAGGCGTCGAGCACGGGACCGGGATGCTGCAGGTGCCGCGCGAGGCGGTTCACCACGACGATGACGCGCATTGGAAACGGGCGGCGAAAGGAGGTACTTCCTACACCATGAGCATGAGAATGAGCTCGGCGATCGTGCTTTCGATCGCGCTCATCGCTTGCGGCAACGCCGCCCTCCGCGCCGCCGAGCACGGCGACGAGGCCAGGCTTCGCGCCGAGATCGCGGACAGGCACGCGCGCGGCAAGCTCACCAACGGCGAAGCGGCCGAGCTCTCTCGCGCCGTGGCCGAGCGGGAGATCGCGACGGCGAAGGACGAGGCCTCCGCCCTCGCGCGCCTCCGCGACACGCGCGCCTGCGCCGCCGATCTCGACGATGCGCTCGCCGAGCGCATGAAGAAGCGGGACGCGGCCGGCGCCGAGGCCGCGCTCTCGCGGCTCGAGGACGGCAAGCTTTCGGAGGGCGACGCGCGCGACTGGCTCGGCGACGCCGACGATCGCTGGCGCGCCGTCGCGACGCGCACCCTGCACCGGGACGACGACCGGGCCGCGCGTCAGAAGGCGATGGTCGATCCGAGCCCCCGCGTGCGCCGGAGCGCGATCCGCGCCGCGGCGAAGGCGGAGGACCCGGCCGATCTCGATCTGCTGATGGAGACCGCGCGCGTCGATCCCGATCTCCTGCTCCGGAACGAGGCGCTGCGCGCTTCGAGCGCGATCGTGCGCGGGCTCGGCGACGCCGGCAAGGCGCGCGCGGCCGAGCTCGCGACCAGACTGCGCGATCTCTGGACGACGGGCGACGACGCGATCCGCGAGGACGTCGCGGTGGCGTGGGCGCTCTCGCCGGTCTGGGAGAACGGCGGCCGCGAGGCGCTGCGCGTGACCATCGCGAGCGGGAAGGGGCCGGGCGCCATCCAGGCCGCCGGCGTGATCGTGCGAGCGCGCCGCGACGACGCCGAGATGGCCGCGTCGGCCAGCGCGATCCTCGCCCGGACGATCGAGGGCGGCTCGTACCGCGAGCGGCTCCAGGCCCTCGCGATCGCGCGGCTCGATCCGCAAGAGCTCGAGGCGATCCGCAAGGCGGCGAAGGACGACGACCGGGAGATCCGCATCGCCGCGCTCGCGCGCCTGCTCGAGTCGAAGCCCGATCACGACGCCGCGGTGAAGGAGCTCGAGACGTTCGCCGGCTTCGGCGTGAAGGGCTCGTCCACCGCGAACATCGACGACGGACGCGCGCGCGAGCTCGCGAGCCAGGCGCGCTACGCGCTCGCCTCGGACGGCTACCTCCGCATCCAGGCGTGGATCGAGGAGGACCTCGCGTCGGCCGATCCCTCGCGCCGCGCCCAGGCCGCGTCGGCCCTCGCGGCGATGGGCCGAGCGGCGCGCGCCGCGCCGCTCTTGACCGATCCCGACGTCTCCGTCCGGACGCGCGCCGCGTGCACGATGATCGTCGCCGCGCGCAGGTGATCGCTCACTCGTAGCAGTACGCGGTGCACGTGCCGGTGGCCCCGCCGTCGGGCACGACGCAGCGCGACTTGCACGCGTCGTTCACCTCGCACGGCTGGCCGTTCGCCTTCTTCGGCTGGCAGGTGCCGGCGTCGCGCGACGTGCAGTAGAGGTCGTCCTTGCAGTCGTCCGTCGAGAGGCACGGCCCGCCCGTGTCCGACGGACCCGGGCCGCCGCACTTCTCCTGGTAACACTTCAGCCCGTTCGCGCAGACCGAGTCGCCTCCGCAGAACTCGCCCTGCGCGAACTGCGCGGTGCACGTGCGGTCCGGCGCGCAGTAGCCTCCGGGCGCGCACTTCGCGTGGACGCCGAACGGCAGCTCGACCGACGGCTTCGCGGCGCCGCCGTCGGACCGGCCGCTGCCGCACGCCTCGCCGAGCCCCGGCGGCTGCTTGCACGTGCCATCGCTGTCAGGTGTCCAGCCGACGCACGTGAGACCGTCGGCGCACTCGTGGTCGCCCTTGCACGCGGCGTTCTCCGCACCGGTGCCGACGTACAGCTTCTTGCACGCGTCGCTCGCGGCGGCGGCCCTCGTCGCCTGGCCCGGGTCGATCGTCCACGGACAGCTCGCCTTGGCGAGCGCGTCCTCCAGGTAGCCGACGCAGGTCGCCTCCGCCGCCTTGTCGAGGCGCATCCGGCCGCTCCCGACGGAGGACGTGATCGTCGGGCAGAGGTACTGCTGGTAGATCGCCTTCGCGAACTGCAGGTTGCCGTCCGCGCCGACCTCCGTCTTCTCCGCGTCGGTGCAGCACTTCAGGATCGAGTCGATGTACGCGAGGAGCACGCCGCAGTAGTCGTGGGCGATCGGGCGCGGGCCGCCGCTGCTCGTGCCCCCGCTGCTGCTGCTGCTCGACGACGTCCCCGTCGGGCCGCCGTCGCCCTGCTCCGGATACCTCACCGGCGCCTGCCCATCGTCATCGCTGCACGCGACGACGATCCCCGCACCGACCGCCGCCGCCACGACCAGCCCCCGAAACCCCATACCGAACAGGATAGCATGCGCGACGATCCGCGTTGACACCGCTCGGACGCGGCCTGTACGAATCGGGCGAAAACCATGCGCTTCAACGCTCCTGCGACGCTCCTGGCCGCCGTCCTCGCGCTCTCGTCCACGGGCTGCGTGAAGAAGATGATCCTGAACAGCACGATCAAGTCCACGCGCGTCGGATCGGGCGCGTCGGACACGATCGGCGACTACGAGCTCGCGCGCAGCGCCTCGCAGGCCGCGATGATGCAGTTCGAGGGCATGCACCGCCTCGCGCCGGACAACGAGGACGCGCTCTTCCTCCTGATGCGCGGCTGGGCGGGCTACGGCTACGCGTTCGCGTCGGACGACTACGAGGTCGCCGATCTCGCGGGCGACGAGGCGACGGCCGAGTACCACAAGCGGCGCGCGAAGCTCGCGTTCGATCGCAGCATCGCCTACGGCCTCGAGCTGATCGGCAAGAAGGCCGAGGGCTTCGACGGCGCGAAGAAGAACGCCGACACGATCAAGGGCTGGCTCGCCTCGAGCTTCAAGGATCCGGAGGACGCCGAGAACCTGTTCTGGCTCGGATCGGCGTGGCTCGCGCGCGTGAACCTGCTGAAGGACGAGCCGGAGTACGTCGCCGAGCTGTTCGTCGGCGTCGCCATCCTCGAGCGGAGCCGCGAGCTCGACGCCTCGTACATGGCGTACGGCGCGACCTCGACCCTGGCCGCGTACCACGCGCGATCGCCGGCCGCGGAGCTCGACCAGGCCAAGGCGCTGCTCGACGAGGCGATGGCCAAGACGCAGGGCAAGGCGCTCGGCGTGCACCTCAACTACGCGAAGTACGCCTGCGCGAAGAACGACCAGGCGCTCTACGAGAAGATGCTGAACACCGTCGTGTCGGCGGAGGACCCGGACCCGAACCTGCGCCTCCAGAACACGATCGCGAAGCGCCGCGCCAAGCGCCTCCTCTCGAAGGCGGCGATGGAGAACTGCGGGTTCACCGGCCCGGCGCCTGCACCGGCGCCTGCTGCCGCACCGACGCCGGCGCCCGCCGCGACGCCGGCCCCCGCCGCGACGCCGGCCCCGGCCGCTGCCCCCGCGGCGAAGCCGGCGGACAAGCCGTCCGAGAAACCCGCCGCTCCGGCGACGCCGGCGAAGCCCACGGACAAGGCCGCGGCGCCGTCCACGCCGGCAAAGTGATCGGAACGTAGAATCAAGTTGCGTCGGGACCGTCTGAGCGTACGGTCCCAGAGCTCATACGGGCCGGTGCACTGAGCGTATGCCCAGGCCCCGGTCGAAGAGGAGGTGGCTTCGAATGGTTCGTAGGTTGGTCGTACTGATCGCGGTCTTCGCGGTCACCTTCGGCGTCACGAGGACCGCCCGGGCCGATGCCCAGGAGGTCAAGCTCGGGACGATCGCGCCCGCCGACTCCGCGTGGGGCAAGGTCTTCAAGGCCTGGTCCAAGGCGGTGGAGGAGGAGAGCAAGGGCGCGCTCAAGCTGACCTGGTACTTCAACGGTACCCAGGGCGACGAGATCGCCATGGTCGGCAAGATGCGCAGCAAGCAGATCGACGGCGGCGCGTTCACCGCGACGGGCCTCTCGCAGATCTATCCGCACATCATCGCGCTCCAGATGCCGGGCCTCTTCCCCAACTGGGCGAAGCTCGACAGCGTGCGCGAGAAGACGCGCGGCAAGTTCGAGAAGGCGTTCGCCGATCAGGGCTTCACCATCCTCGGCACCGGCGACGTCGGCATCGCCCACCTCATGTCGCGCGGCAAGGCCGTGCGTACGCCGAACGATCTGAAGTCGATGCACCCGTTCTATCTCTCGGGTGACGCCATCGGTCAGAAGTTCCTCGAGACCGTCGGCGTGCCTTCGCCGAAGGCCCTCGCGGTCCCGGCGATCCTCCCGGCGCTCTCGTCGCGCAGCGAGGGCTCGGTCGACGTCATCAACACCCCGGCGATCGCCGCCGAGCAGCTCCAGTGGGCCGCTCACGTCGATCACATCAACACGATGCCGAGCGGCATCGGCATCGGCGCGCTCGTCATCAACAAGGAGCGCTTCGACAGCCTGCCTGCCGACGCGAAGGCCGTGATGGAGCGCACCGGCAAGAACACCGGCAAGCTCCTGACCGACCGCATCCGCGGCATCGACGAGGCCGCCTTCAACCGCCTGAAGGGCTCCAAGACGGTCGTCGAGCTCAACGACGCCGAGAAGGCTGCCTGGAACGCCGTCTTCGCCAAGGTGCGCAACGCGCTGAAGGCGGAGGGCAAGGTGAAGGCCGACGTGTTCGACGAGGTCACCGCCGCCGCGCAGTGACCGTCGCGCCAAGCCGACAAGAGACCCCCGCGGTGAAGAAAGCCGCGGGGGTTTCGGCTTTAATGCGCGAAGTGCGGTAGCCTCGTCGCCCGATGGCGGAGGAAGAGAAGCCCGACGAGAAGGCCGAGGAGCCGGCTCCGGCCGAAGAAGAGGCGAAGAGCGAGCCGAAGCGCCCGTCGTCGCCCTGGCCGTCTGCGCAAAAGGAGACGAAGGACGCGACGAAGGACGACGCCGCGGCGAAGTCCACGCCGCCGGCCCCGCCCGCGGACGCGGACGCGGACGCGGGGAAGAAGGCCTGGGGCGCGCCGCTCGACCGGCTCGATCGCGCGTGGACGACGCTCGAGGCGCGCCTCTGCGCGGCGGTGCTCGTCGCGATGATCGTCACGCTCGTCGGCTGGATCGCGCTCAAGGCGCTCTCCTCGACGGGCCGCGACGGCGCCGGGCAGCTGTTCCGGAGCATGCTCACGGCGACCGTCTTCGGGATCGTCGGCCACTTCGCCACGCGCAAGCAGGAGCCGAAGATCCACCACACCGCCTCCACCATCGCGGTGGTCCTCGGCTGGGTGGTCGGCAAGTTCTGGGGCAATGCCGGCGTGGAGTACTTCGCGAACCTCCTCGCATGGATGCAGAATGCATCCTTCCTCGTCTTCTTCGGCGGCGTGAGCGAGCTCGCGAAGCGCCTGACGCTCTGGCTCGCCCTCCTCGGCGCGTCCGTCGCGACCGCGCAGGGCAAGCACATCAACGTCGACGTGGTGATGCGCTTCCTCTCGCCGCGCGCCCGCGTGCCCGTCGCGGTGCTCGGCTGGATCACCGCCGCGGTGGTCTCCGGCGCAGCGGCCTGGGGCTTCTTCGACGACCTCGCGGTCGAGGAGTTCCACGCGCCGGCGTCCGTCGCCTGTGCGGACGGCTCGG
>JBDHVD010000009.1:0-47028 GCA_039809525.1 Labilithrix sp.
GCCGCCGAGCGCCTTGAACCGGTAGTAGTACGTCTTGCCGGGCGCGAGGCCGCGGACGTCGACCTTCACCGTGTGATCGCGATCGCCGTCGGTCTTGGCGGTCCCGTTCGCGACGCGCTTCGTCATCGTCGCGTCCTCGAAGACCTCCCAGTCGACGTCCACGGCGCCGCCGTCGGTGGTGACGCGCGTCCAGAGGATGACGCCGTCGGGCAGCGGATCGCCGCTCGCGATGCCGTGCTCGAACGGATCCGCCTGAGCGTCGTCGCTCGAGCAGGCGACGAGGACGAGGGCGCCTGCGCCCCGGAGGAGAACACGGCGTCCGAACACGATGCTCATGCCGGCGCTGGTACATCGGCGCAGCGCGGCGATCAATCGGCGCAGGGCGACAAACCCGTTACGGACGCGTGCCGGAAGATTCCACGCAACCTCGCGCGCGCCCGGGCCGAGAGGGGCGCGCATGACGGAACGAGTCTCGAGCGATCCCTCCCGCAACGTCTGCCGCCGGCCCGAGGACGACGAGGCCAGCCAGGTGGCGAAGGACAAGCCCGCGCCGGCTCCGGCCTGCCGGGACCGGCTGGTCTCCGCGCCGCCGCCCGACTGGGACCGCGTGCCGAACAGCTGCGACGAGAACGCGGCGATGGCCGCGCGCAACGCGGCGTCCGCGGGCATGTGCGGCGGCGGCCCGAAGGGCGCGCCCGTCTCGAGCCGCGGCACCGCCCCCGTGAAGTCCGAAGCGCCGCCTCCTCCGCCCCCGGCGCCTTCTCCCGCACCGGCTCCGAAGAGCGCGGGTGCGTCGACGAATGCCGCGCGCACGAGCGAGCGTGATGCTGGTCCGTACGCGGCCGCCGGCCAGACGCACGACGGAAAGAGCGTGTTCGCCGGCGCCGCTCTCTCGAAGGGGAAGCTGGGTCACGGCTTCGAGGAGGAGAAGCTCAGCGTCTCCGTCCAGGTCGGCGCGCAGACGGAGGCGCAGGTGACCGGCCAACGTCTGAGCTACTCGAGCAAGCACGTTTCGGGCTCGATCGAGGGCGGCACCGCGAACGCGCACGTCGGCGTGCAGAACTCGGACGGCAGCGTCGGAATCAACCTCGGGGCCACCGCGACCTTGCTCGGTGGCGAGGTGACGGTGAACGACGGGAGAACGAGCAAGACCTTCGGCATGTCCGCCGGCGTGGGAGCCGAGGGACACGTCGGCGTGCGAGACGCAGACAAAGACGGGCAACCGGAGATCTGCTTCCGCGTCGCCGCGGACGTCGTCATCGTGGGCGGCTGCGTCGAGATTCCGATCGTCATCCGGCCATGACGACGACCGTGGCGCACGCGGCTCGCGCGATCGAACGGCCGCGCGAGATCCCGCTCCCTCGGCCGCCGAGGCCACCGCCGTTCGGCACCTGCGTCTTGCTCCCGATCGAGGACGAGGCCTTCCGTGCGCAGCTCGGGACGGACGACGTCGCGCGCTACGACGACGGGATCGTCGCACGGCTGGTGCATGCGGGGACGCCTCTCGCGTTCGTCGCGCACGCGTACACGACGAGATCGCCGCACGCGCTCGTCGGGCTGGAACAGGTCGACTGCCGCCTTCGTGCATCGGCTCCGCGGAACCTCGAGATGTCGTTCCGGAAGCGCGCCGGCCGCGCCGAACCGCTCATCACGCCGAGGGACGCCGTTCCGCTGAACCATCCGCTCGACACGTCGTTTCTGGCGTTCGGTGAGCCGGAGCTCGTCACGACCGCGCTCGACACGTACGTCTGCAACGCGCTCCTCACGATCGCCTGGACGAACCCGTTCCTCGTCGTGTCTGGAGGCCTGATCGAGCTCGCCTGGAGCGCGGAGCGCGGCCGGCTGCCGATGCTGCCGGACGCCATGCTGTTCATCGTGACGACGATCGCGAGCCGCCTGTGAGAGGAACCATGAACGTCTCGAGCTACCGCAGCGGAACGCACGCCATCGCCGAGAGGATCGAGGACGCCCGCGCCGAGAGCACGAGGCTCTTCGCGATCCCGGCGGTCCACCGCGCGATGCTGCCGCCGCCGATCCTCGCCGAGCTGTCGGCGGTGAAACACGCGATCGATGCCGACCTCGCGCGAGGGCCCGACATCCACGCTCTCACCCGACTCGAAGACGCGCTCGAGGCGCTGCGCGCGCTGCGCGTCCGCGTGGACGAGGTGGTCGCGCGCGCGCGGAGATGTCCACGCGAAGTTCCGGTGCTTCCTCCTCCGCACTGGAGCTTCGCCTTGAGGGTTCCGCTGCGGATCGAGGATGCGATCCGCGCGCAGCTCCCGCACGCGAAGATCTCCACGCATGGTATTGGAATGCTGGCGCAGCTCGAACACTACGGCACGCCGCTCCATTTCGTGGCGCGGGGATACGCGAAGAGTCCCTGGCGCGCGAGGAGCTACGACACTTGGCTCGAATGCTGGCTCCGTGCCCGCGCGCCCGTCGGGCCGCGCATGGAGCTCCGCACGCGCACCGAATACAAGCGGACGCTCGATCGGAGCGGCAACGTCGTCCCCGCCTACTGTGCGTTCGACGAGGCGTTCGAGATGCGCGGCGATCCGCATCTCGTGGCCGAGCTCCTCGACCGTGATGCGTGCGAGGCGCTCTCGTGGATGGCGGTGTACGAGCCGACTCTGACCGTCGGCGACGGCGCGATCGAGCTGGCGTGGCTCGACCGGTACAACCCCGTGCGGCCCATGCTGCAGGGAGCGATGCTCCACCTCGTCTCGACGATCGCGAGCCGCTTCTAGTCCTTCCAGGACCGCGAGAGCTCGACGAGCACCGTCTCGCAGTTCGCCATCCCGTCGGACGTGCCGTCGAAGCGGCGCGAGAGGCGCATGTCGGGCGTCAGCTTGTAGGGGCTGTTCTTCGCCTTCACGAGGTCGAGGATCTTCTTCGGATCGAGCGGCGTGTCCTCGCGGAGGTGCAGGGTGACCATGCGCGAGCTCGCCTCGCAACCGAGCACCTTGAGCTTGCGTAGCTCGCACTTTAGCGTCATGAGGCGCACCAGGCACTTCGCCTCGGGCGGCGGGTTGCCGAAGCGGTCCTCCATCTCGACGGCCAGCGAGCCGACCTCCGCCTCGTCGATCGCGCTCGCGAGCCGCTTGTAGAGCGAGAGGCGTACGCCGACGTCGGAGACGTAGTCCTCGGGGAGGAGGGCGGTGACGTCGAACGACAGCTCCGGATCGACGTCGTGCACCACCGTCTCGCCGCGCAGCTCGTGGACCGCCTCGTCGAGCATCGAGCAGAACAGGTCGAGGCCGACGCTCGCCACGTTGCCCGACTGCTCCGCGCCGAGGATGTCGCCGGCGCCGCGCAGCTCGAGGTCGAGCGACGCGATCTTGAAGCCCGAGCCGAGCTCGGTGTGCCGCTCGAGCGCCTCGATGCGCGAGCGCGCCTCGTCGGTCATCGCGTTCGGCGGCGGCACGATGAGGTAGCAGTACGCGCGCTCCTTGCTCCGGCCCACGCGGCCGCGGAGCTGGTAGAGCTGCGCGAGGCCGAACAGGTCCGCGCGGTCGATGACGATGGTGTTCGCGCGCGGGATGTCGAGGCCGCTCTCGACGATCGCGGTCGCGACGAGGATGTCGTAGCGACCCTCGACGAAGTCGAGCATCGTCTTCTCGAGCGTCTCGGCGGTCATCTGCCCGTGGCCGACCGCGACACGCGCATCGGGGAAGAGCTGCTGCACGCGCTGCGCCTTCTCGTAGAGGCCCTCGACGCGGTTGTAGACGTAGAAGACCTGGCCGCCGCGTGACAGCTCGCGGCCGATCGCCTCCTTGAGCACCTGGTCGTCGGCGCGCGTCACGATGGTGCGCACCGCCCGGCGGTCGACCGGCGGCGTGGTGATGAGCGACAGATCGCGCAGGCCGCTCACGGCCATCTGGAGCGTGCGCGGGATCGGCGTGGCCGAGAGCGTGAGCACGTCGACGTGCGTGCGGAGCTGCTTGATGCGCTCCTTGTGCGTGACGCCGAAGCGCTGCTCCTCGTCGACGACGAGCAGGCCCAGGTCCTTGAAGTGCACGTCCTTCGAGAGGAGGCGGTGCGTGCCGATGACGACCTCGACCTTTCCCTCCTTGAGGCCGGCGAGCGTCTCCGCTTCGTCCTTCTTGCCGGTGAACCGCGAGAGGACCTTGATGGTGATCGGGTAGTCGCGCATCCGCGACTCGAACGTGCGGAAGTGCTGCTGGGCGAGCACCGTCGTCGGGCAGAGCACCGCGACCTGCTTGCCGCTCATCGCGACGCGGAACGCTGCGCGGAGCGCGACCTCCGTCTTGCCGAAGCCGACGTCGCCGCAGACGAGGCGATCCATCGGGCGCGGCGTCTCGAGGTCCTTGTTCACCTCGTCGATCGCTCGCGCCTGATCGTCGGTCTCGTCGAAGGGGAACGTGGCCTCGAACGCGCGGTAGTCGTCGTTCGCCGCCTCGATGGAGATGCCGGGCTGCGCCTGGCGCTCGGCATAGAGGCGGAGGAGCTCGTCGGCCATCTGGCGGACGGCCTTCTTCACCCGCGATTTGGTCTTCGCGAAGGTCGAGCCGCCGAGCCGATCGACCTTCGGCGCTCCCGCCGCCTCGCCGCCCGAGAACTTCTGGATCTGGTTGAGGCGGTAGACCGGGAGGTACAGCTTGTCGCCGCCGGCGTACTCGACGACGAGGAGATCGACGGTGAGGCCGCCGACGGCGCGGTGGACGAGGCCGTGATAGCGGCCGATGCCATGCTCGACGTGGACGACGTAGTCGCCGGCGTTCAGCGATCGGAGGTCCTCGAGGAACGGACGCGCCGCCTCGCGCGACTTCTTCTCGCGGCGCCGGTGCACGCGCCCGCCGAAGATCTCCTCCTCGGTGACGATGACCCAGCCCTCGCCGGGGAGAACGACGCCGCGTGCGAACGGACCCACGATCACGTCCGCGAGCGCGTCGTCCGTCGACGAGCGGCGCTCCGACAGCCATGCTGGATCGAACGCCGCCGCCCGGACGCGGCACTTCACGTCCTGGTGACGGAGGAGGCCCGCGAGACGCTCGGCCTGGGTCTGCGCACGGGCGGTGAGGAACACGCGGAGGCCGTTGTCCACCCAGTGCTGGATGCGGCGCGCGACCGGGGTGAGCGTCGAGGCGCGGCCCTTCGACCCGCGCGCCGCCTTCACGGCGCGCGTGAGGTCCTCGTGATCGAGCGCGGCGACCGACAGCGGCTCGCGCGCGATCTCGAAGGTCTCGAGCCCCTGCACCTCCGAGGCGCCGGCGACCGGCGTCGCATGCAGCGTCACGACGCGACGGCGTGCGAGCTCGTCGCACGCCTCGTCCTCGGTCGCGTAGAACGTCGAGAGGAGGAACGTGGGCTCGCTCGCCTTCGCCGCGGCGTCGTTCGTCGCGCGCTCGAGCTCCTCGCGCACCGCCGCGGTGATCGCCGCCGGTGCGGTCATCACGATGCGGGCGTCGTCCGGGAGGTACGCGGCGAGCGGGGCGAGCTCGTCGTAGTACGCGGGGAGGAACGCGTCGGCGCCGAAGAACGCGCGTCCGGTGACGACGTCGTCGACGAGCACGCGCGTCTTGGTCGTCGGCCAGTCGATCATCTCCGAGAGCTGCGTGACGCGCATGCGCGCGCGGTCGATGTGCTCCTTCGTGAGGATCGCGTCGCGCGCGGGCGGCAGCCATGCCTGCTTCAGCGAGGCTTCACCCTTGTCCTCGGCGCCTTCGGCGCCGTCGGCCGGCGTTCGGCCGGACCTCAGGGTGGTCTGCGCGTTCGCATCGAACGGCTTGATCGAGAGGACGAGGTCTCCGTAGAGCTCGACGCGCAGCGGCTGCGGCGCGCCGGGCGCCCAGACGTCGAGGAGCGCGCCGCGCACGGCGAACGATCCGGGATCCTCGACGACGGGCACGCGGATGTAGCCCGACTCGGTGAGCGAGCGGACGAGGCCATCGCGATCGAGCTCCTCTTCGTGCTTCACCGCGTGGGTGTGCGCGCGCACGACCGAGGGAGGGACCACCTTGCGAACGAGCGCCGTCGCAGGGACGACGAGCACGCGCCACAAACGCCCGGCGGCCAGATGCGCCAGCGTCGCCATCCGCACCATCGCCGCGCGACGGTCGGGGTTCACGTCCGCGTACGGCGACGACTCGGGCATCGCGAGCACGAGCACGTCGTCGGTGTCGGCCATCTCCTCGTCCGCGCCCGCCGACGAGCGTCCGAGCAGGAACCGGACGTCCTGCGCGAGCACGGCGGCCGCGTCCGCGTCGTCGGCGACGACCACCAGCGGTCCCGCGTCCGCGTCCGCGGCGAGCGCGGCGATGACGGCGGCATCGGCCGATCCGCGGACGCCGGCGACGTCCACGCGCCCGGAGCGCGAGCGTGCGGCGACCTCGGCCAGGCGGGCGATCGGCGTCCCGTCCGCCGGCAGCACCGGCGAGAGCGGGTCGAGCTCGGTGGCGGCGACCGCCGCGGCTGCGGCCGCGTCTCTCAGGGACATCGACATGAGGAGAGCGGCACGATCTAGCGCAACGACCGGCCGATCGGCAGGTCAACCGTGAGAAAGTGACATTGACTCTATCGGGGCGTGGCCGCACGCTCCTCACGCTCGTCGAACCCTTTCGCCCGTTGCCTGGCTCCTACGACGTCATGAAGATGGATCGCCTCGGCCGCCGCCAGCTCATCGTCGGCGCCCTCACCGCGAGCGTGGTCGCGTGTCGATCGAAGGACGGCGCGGACGATCACGAGACGATCGGCCCGACGATCGCACCGGCCGCGCTCGCCGCGCGGATGAACGACGTCGCGGCGGGGAAGATCGCCGTCCTGTACGTCGGTCCCGACGCGCTCTTCGAGCGCGGCCACGTACCCGGCGCGCGGAACGTCGGTGAGGCCGGCTCGGCCTCGGGACGACGTGCGGTCGCGGAGGCGATCGCCGCCCTCCCGAAGGAGACGGAGATCGTCGTCTACTGCGGCTGCTGTCCGGTCGTGAACTGCCCGAACGTGAGGCCTGCGAGCGCCGTCATCCGTGCATCCGGTCGGTCGAACGCGCACGTGCTCGATCTGCCGACGCGGTTCGCGACGGACTGGGCAGACAAGGGATATCCCGTCGAGCGGACCTGACGTTGGCTAGACTGCCGTGGGTATGCGCCCCGGGCGGACCTCGGCGATCCTCGCGTTCTCGACGTTCTGCGCCTGCTCCTCGTTCGGCGCCTCGGACGAGGCGGGTCCGGACGGAGGCGCGCCCGATGCGGGCGTCGCGGATGCCGTCGCGCCCGAGGGAGGCAGCGGACCGTCGCGTGGGCTCGTGCTCGCGCTCGACTTCGAGGACACCTCCGCGACCGCGGCGGCGGATTCGTCGGGACGGGGAAACGACGGGACGGTCTTCGGCGGGCAGCGCGTGCCGGGCGTCCGCGGCAACGCGCTCGCGCTCGCCGGCAGCGACGACGGAGACGTCGGCGTCCTCGTGCCGTCCTCGACCTCGCTCGACATCGGCGGCACCGAGCTGACGATCGCGTTCTGGATCGAGATCGCGCTGCCGCTGCCCGCGCGCGACGAGGTGGTGCTCGGCAAGCTCTGGACGGCCGGCGCGATGGAGCCGCCCTTCTACCAGTACGGCGTCGAGCTGAACGTGAACAGCAAGTCGCTCCGCTTGTTCACCGGCACCGACGCGTCGTCCACGCCTCCCGTCGACGTGACGCCCGCGTTCGGCAGCTGGGTGCACGTCGCGTTCGTCGTCGGCGGGGGCACCGCGACGGGTTACCTGAACGGCGGCGTCGGTCCGTCGGCTCCGATGACGGGGCCGATCACGAAGCGCGGGAACGCGCTCTCGATCGGCGTCGACGCGGTCGGGGAGCAGCCCTTCGTGGGCAAGCTCGACGAGGTGCGCATCTACGATCGCGCGCTCTCGGCCGGAGAGATCGCTCAGCTCGCGGCGCGCTGACGGCGTCCGCCGAACAGCCTGACGCCCGCGGGGATCACCACGAGCGCGCAGACCAGGCCGACGGTCGAGCCGATCGCGCCCATCTTGCCGAGATCGACGAGGCCGCCGAAGCGGCACGCCATGAGCGCGGCGAAGCCGGCGGCGGTGGTGAGCGCGGTGGCGGCGCCGAGCGGAGCCTGCTCGGCGATCGCGTCGTCGATCGAGCTGCGTGACGACGCTTCGAGGAGGAACATCGCCTCGTCGAGCGTGATGCCGAGGAGCACCGGCAGCACGAGCGCGTCGTAGACGTGCCAGCGCACGCCGAGGAGGTGGGCGATCACGAGCACGATGGCCATCTCGACGCCGAGCACCGCGAGGGCGAGCGCGACGCGCGCGACGCTGCGCAGGGCGAACGCGAGGACCATGAGGACCATGCCGATCGCCGCGAGGAGGATGCGCGGGAGATCGCGGGCGAGGGAGCGTTCGAGCCCGCGCTCGAGATCGGCGAACCCGGTGAGGATCGCCTCGGGATCGGCGGCGCGGAGGATGGTGCGTGCGCGCTCGTCGTGATCGGGGTCGTGCGTGCTGCGGACGAACGTGACGACGAGCGTGCCCTCGTCGTCGGTGGCGACGTGACGGCGCTTGATCCAGTCGGCGGCGGGATCGTTCGACGCGAGCACGTCGGTGATCTCCGTCGAGGGATGCTCGAACGCCTCGAGCGCGGGCGCGAACGCCTCGGTGGAGAAGCCCTCCTCCGCGAGCACGCGCTCGAGCAGGACCTTCCGCATCGGGAGGTTCAGGCGATCGCGCGCGGCGAGTCGCGCCTTCTGCGCGGCAGGGGAGGGGGCGATCTGACCGAGCGCATCGAAGCCCTCGATGAGGCCCTTGTCGGCGAGCATCTCGGCGGCTTCGGCCACGGCGTCGGCGCGCGCGCGTGCGCGTGCGGGATCGACGTCGGTCGACACGACGAGCAGCTGGCCGCGCGTTCCGCCGAACGTGGCGTAGACGGCGTCGTAGACGCTCATCGCCGGGATCGACTTCGCGTCGAGCGCGACGATGCCGTGATCGACGTGGGGCGGGCCGACCACGAACGCGGCGGCGACGCATCCCCCGGCGAGGCCGAGCGCGAGCACCGAGCGGGTGCGCGTACGCGTGAGCGCCGAGACCCAGCCGACGCGGAGCGGCTTCGGCGGATCGCCGCGCTCGAGCCAGGCGCCGATCTCGGGCACGACGATCAGGATCGCCACCGCGGTGAGCACCTCGCCGACGCCGCAGAGGATGCCGAGCTGGCGCATGCCCTCGATGTCCGCGAGCGCGAGGCAGGCGAACGCGGCTCCTGCGGCGACCGCCGCGCCCAGCGTCGGCTTCCACGTCTCGCGCCGGGCGGCATCGGCGGCCTGCGACGGCGAGAGCCCGGCACGGCGGGCCGCGAGCAGGTGGCCGTAGACGTGCACGCCGGTGTCGACGCCGACTCCTACGACGACCGCCGCGAACGCGGTCGCGATCGCGCTGAGCCGCGGATAGACGAGCGCCGCGATCGCCGTCGTCCACAGCGTCCCGGCCGCGAGCGGCGGAAGCACGGCGACGAGCGCGCGGCCGCGGCGGAACGTGACGATGAAGACCACCGACGCGAGCACGAGCGAGATGACGCTGCTCCGCTGCAGATCGGTCCGCATCATCTGCTCGGTCTGGCGCGCGATGACGTGACCGCCGGTGAGATCGAAGCGCACGCCGGGATGCGCGCGCCGGACGTCGGCGAGGATGCCCTCCGCCTCGTCGGTGAACCGCGCGGCCTCGCCCGGCTCGAACGCGCGGCCTCTCGGCTCGAGCACCACGAGGCGCGCCCGGCCGTCGCCCGAGACGAACGACGATCCCGGCAGGGCCTTCGCCCCGGCCGCGAGCTCCACCTTGCGCTCCCACGGGATCGCCGCGAGCCGCAGCGGATCGCGCGTGAGGTACTCGGCGGCCTCCGATGCCCCCGGCGCGAGGAGGAGCGTCTTCGTCTCGCGGAGGCGCTCGCGCATGCCGGCCTCGGTGACCGCATGCGCGAGGCGATCGCGCGCGATCGGTCCGGCCCAGCGCCACGCCGAGGTGGGATCGATCGAGCGGCCCGCGGGCGGGCTCGTGAGCACCTGCGCGACGGTGCTCGCCTTCTCCAGCCGCTTCGCCGCCTCGTCCGTCGCGCGCTCGACCTCGCCCGGATCGTCGCCGCGCGCCAGCACCAGGGCGACGTCGCCGCCGCCGAGGGCACGCGTCACGCGCGCGAGGGTCTCGGCCTCCTTGGTGTGGGGGAAGAGGCCGGTGAGGTCCTTCGAGAGCTCGAGACGGAAGGAGAGGACGAGCGAGACGATCGTGAGGACGATCGCCGCGATCCGCAGCGTCTTCACGGCTGCGAGTCCGACGGCGGCTTCGTCTCGCGGATGCGCACCCGCATGATGCGGCGGCGGCTGACGCTGGTGATCTCGGCGGACGCGTCCGGGCCGAGCTTCACCTTGTCGCCGATGCGCGGGATGTGGCCGAGCCGCTCGAGGACGATGGTGCCCACCGTCTCGGCCCACTCCTCGTCCTCGACCTGCACGCCGAGCGGACGCAGCTCCTCCATCGTCGCGCGCGCGTCGACGTCCCAGGCGCTCGTTTCGCCCGCGACGGGCACCACCCGCGCCGCCTCGACGTCGAGCTCGTCGCGGATCTCGCCCACGATCTCCTCGAGGAGGTCTTCCATCGTGAGGATGCCGCTCGTGCCGCCGTATTCGTCGACCACCACCGCGATCGGGATCTGCGCGCGCTGCATCGCGCGGAGCACCTCGAGCAGCCCCTGCGTCTCCGGCACGAACAGGATCTCGCGGCGGACGCTCGAGAGGTCGGCGAGCTTCGAGGCCGCCGGATCGATGAGGAAGTCCTTCGAGTAGAGATATCCCGCGACCTCGTCGACGCTGCGCTCCTTCGTCAGCACGACGCGCGAGTACTGATGCATGCGGAGCTGGCGAATCGCCTCCTCGCCGGGCGTGACGATCGGCAGCGTGAACACGTCGACGCGCGGGACCATCGCATGGCGCGCGCTGCGGTTCGCGAAGTGGAGGACGCGCTCGACGAGGTTCGCCTTGTCCTTGCCGCCCGGGCTGCGCGCGGCGTTCGCCGCGAGGATGCCGACGAGCTCCTCCTCCGAGAGGGTGCCCTCGCTCGCCGCGTCGGCGGAGAGCCCCATCGCGCGGAGGATGAGGCGCGTGGCGCGTTCGAGCACCCAGAGGAGCGGGCGGAACGTGAGGTAGACGAAGTGGAGCGGCGCGGCCGTGGCGAACGCCACCTTCTCCGAGCGCTGGATCGCGATGAGCTTCGGCACGAGCTCGCCGAAGAGGACGTGACCGAACGTGAGGATGCCGAGCGCGATCACGATCACCACGACGTGCGTGACGCGCCCGGGCTCGCGGCCGAGCAGGTTCCGCACCACCTCGTCGGCGAGGTGCTCGAGCGCCGGCTCGCCGATCCACCCGAGCCCGAGGCTCGCGAGGGTGATGCCGAGCTGGGTGACCGAGAGGTACCGGTCGATCCGCGCGACCACCATGCGGGCGCGATCGATCCGGGGATCCTCGCGCGGCTGTTTGCGGGTGCCCGCGAGCGTGGTCGACACCTTCACGAAGGCGAACTCCGCCGCGACGAAGAAGCCGTTCAGCGCGATGAAGACGATCGCGAAGAAGATGCCGAGCACGTGAGCGCCGGCCACCTTAGCACGTGTCAATCCAGGCCGAGCTTGATCACCGGAACGCCGGCCTCGCCGTGTTCGAGATAGCCGTACCGCGCGAGATTTCCCATGACACGGACGACATAGCCGCGTGTCTCGATGAACGGGATCGCCTCGACGAAGACGTCGAGCGTCTCGCCCTTGCTCTTCGAGAGCCAGCGCTGGATCGCCTCGGGCCCGGCGTTGTAGGCCGCCACCGCGAGCGGCACGACGCCGTCGAGCTTGTCGAGCAGCTCGCGGAGATAGAGCGCGCCGAGCGCGATGTTGTGCTCGGGCACGGTGAGCTGCGCGTCTTCGTGCTCCAGCTTCGCCTCCTTCGCCACCGTCCGCGCGGTCTCGGGCAGGAGCTGCATGAGGCCGACCGCGCGCGCGGGCGACACGACCTCGGTGTCGAAGGCGCTCTCCTGCCGCATGACCGCCCAGATCAGGTCGGGCGGCAGCTTCGTGCTCGACTCGTGCACGCGGACGTGACCGCGATGCGGCCGGGGGAAGGCGCAGTCCCACGCCCAGCGGTTGCGCGGCCCCGGCGCGGTCGTGAGCAGCTGCCCGGGGATCTGCAGCGAGAGCTGGTAGCGGCGCTTGCCTCGATCGACCGCGGCGTACGCGGCGCCGAGCGCCTCGGTGGCGCGGCCCGGCGCCTTGCCCACCAGCGCCGGCTCGCGCTCGCGCAGCGCCTCCTCGGCATCGGTGTCGAAGCCGATGCGATGCAGGACGTCGGCGGGCGGAGGGAGATCGAGCGTCATCGCATCGGGGGGCGATCCCGACTCGGCGGGCTCGATGGGGATCGGCGGCGCCGCGCCGACGGACGCGAGCCGCGCGCGTGCGACGAGCGCCGGCCACGACAGCGGCCTCGATCTCGCCACGTCGTTCCAGCGTGCGATCGCATGCAGCCGGTCGTTGTCCCGCAGCGCGGCCAGCGCGGCGAGGTTCGTCCAGCGCGCTTGCTCGATCACGTCCTGCGTGCCGCCCGCGAGGTCCTCGAGGAGCTTGCGCGCGATCTTGTGGTCGTTCGCGAGGAGGTGCGAGAGCGCGCGGTAGCGACCCGCCTCGCGCTTCTCCTTCCCCTGCGGCCAGTGCTTCGCGTAGTCGTCGAACGCGGTCGCCGCGTCGCGCCACTTGCCGGCGAGGAAGTGCGTGCGCGCGACGTGGAACTCGGCCTGATCGGCCCAGACGGTACGCGGGTGACGCGTGATCACCTTCTCGAACGCGGGGAGCGCATCGCCGTCGCGATCGGCGCGCGAGAACGCGCGCGCGGCGAGGAACGCGTACTCGGGCGCGCGCGGTCCGCCGAGCTGCGCGCACTTCTGGTAGGTGATCGCGGCCTCGGGATAGCGCGTCCGCGCCTTGTAATAGGCCTCGGCGCGCGTCCGGCACTTGTCCTCCTCCGAGGCGGAGCCGCGCGCGTTGCCCGCGCGCTCCACCGCGCGGAGCGCCTCTTCGGTGCGCATCGCGTCGGCGAGGATGCGCGATCGCGTGAGCAGCTCGTCGGCCTGCAGCGGCTTCGGCGGCGAGACCTTGTCGAGGATCTCGTTCGCCTCCGCGGCGACCTTGTCGTTCACCGCGTGGACCGCGAGCCACCGCGCATCGTTGGCCGCCGCCGCGTCGCCTTCCTTCAGCGCGACCAGGCGCATGCGCATCGCGCGCGCCTTCTCCTCCTGCGCGCGCGTGTGCTTGCCGTCGGCGATCACCCGGTCGCACGCCAGGCGCGCCTTCACTTGCTCGCCGGCCTTCTCCCACGCCTCGGCCGCGAGCAGGAGCGACGCGGGGCCGGGCTTGCCGGCGTAGTACTCGGCGGCCTTCTCGTACGGGCCGGCCTGCAGCGCCGCCTGCGCGCGGGTCCGCGCGACGAGATCGCGCATGAGCGGCAGCTCGTCCTCGACCCGATCGAGCAGCGCGATCACCTCGGCGTGCTTGCCGAGCGCGAGCGCGACGCGCGCCCGGGCGAAGCGGACCTCCGCCTTCTTCGCCTCGGCCGGAGGGAGCTTCGAGAACGACGCGTCGGCGTCCTTCCACCGGCCGAGCCGCACCGCCTCGGGCCACGGCAGCTCGGTGGCGAGCTCCGTCACCGATGCGCCGGCCGCCTCCGCTCCGCCGTCGCCGCCGATGACGATGGAGAACGTCGAGGCGTCCGCGCGCCCTCCGTCCTCGCTGCCGGACGGCGGGAGCACCGCGCCGTCGCGCGGCTTGCACGCAGCGAGCGCGACGAGCGCCGACACGAGGAGGACGTCACGGGCTCGCGACGACACGGAAGCCTCCTCCTCCTGCGAAGCCGAACGCCGACGTCACGCCGGTCGCGTCCTCGCCGCGGACCACGCGGCGGAGACGCGGCGCTGCGAGCGTCGTTGCGTGATCGCCGGACTCGATGCCGATCCAGCGGCGCCCCATCTTGTGCGCGACCGCCGCGGTGGTGCCGCTGCCGAGGAACGGATCGAGCACCCAGTCGCCGGGATCCGACGCCATCGCGATGACGCGCGCGACGAGCTTCTCCGGCTTCTTGTTGCGCGAGAACACCACGCCGCCCTCGCGCGCGATCCCCTGGAAGGGGACGTCGTCCCAGACGTTCGTGAGGGGCTCGACGATCGCGGATTTGCCGTCCACGGTGCGGACCTTGTCGGCGAGGAACAGGATGCGGTTGCCTCCGCGCACGATGAACGGCGGGCGTCCTTCGCGCTCGAGCACGAAGACCTTCGTCTTCGCCGTCCGCGATCGGTCGACGATGCGCTGCGCCTCGCGCGCGATCGCCTCGTAGCGCGGCTGCGCGAAGCGCACCACGTGACGCGCATTCGCCAGCGCGTGCTCGGCCGTGCGCCGCGCGAGCTCCGGGGCGCCGAGCTTCGCGGAGGCCTCCCGCGTCGAGGCGAAGCCGAGCTGGGCGGCGACCACGCCCTTCAGCGGGCGGAAGCGCCACCTGCCCGGCGGGTCGTTCGGATCGTCGAGCCATGTTCCGTACGCGTCGTCGTAGCCGTCGCGCACCCGCACCTGCGGGCGGTAGCGCCACTTCCTCTTGTCCTTCGCGTACGCGAGGAGGAAGTCGGAGACGTGCACCGGCCCGGCGTTGATCGCCTTGTGACCCGTCGGCGCGCTCCGGACCACCGTGATCGTGCTGATGCGGTTCGCGCGGCCGAAGACGTCGTCCATCAAGCCGATCAGCGTCGCGAGCTCGTTGTCGTCGATCTCGGCGAAGACCGCGCCGTCCTCCGCGAGGAGCGGAGCGATCGCCTCGAGCCGCGGCCGCATCATCGCCGCCCAGGCGTCGGCCTGCAGCGCATCCGTGTATTCTGCAAATGTGCGGCCGGTGTTGAACGGCGGGTCGAGGTAGACGCAACGGATCTGCCCTTCGAACCGCGCGCGCAGCTCTCGAAGGGCGTCCAGGTTGTCACCATGGACGAGGAGGTTGTCGGAAGCGGAGCGCGGAGCCAACGGCGCGCAAATACTAATGCCGGTCACACGTGATGGTCGAGCCAGGAGCGCTTGGGTCAGGCTCCTCGGCGATGGTCGTTTGCTCCGAACGCTGAATCTGCGTCGACGTCCCCCGGCTCGATCAGACGGGCTCGTGGGGCCCGCGGATCCACGGCTCGGCGACGCGGCGCCAGTTGCCCTCGCCGCCGATGCCCGCCATCACGCTCGCGAGCCCCCACTGCAGGCGGTTCATGAACGTGTGGTCCTGCGGCATGTGAATCGGCTTCGGCAGGTTCGGCAGGATGTCGCCGTCCTTCGGCTTCATCAGCTTCTTACCGCCGCGGACGAGGAACGCGACCGCCTCGCGCGCGATCTCGTGCGTGTGCTTGTAGACGCCGTCGCGCGTGAGCGGCTCGAGCACCAGCTTCGTGTAGTCCATGTAGAGCTTGAACGCCTCGGCGTCGTTCGGGTCGTAGCCGAGCACCTCGATGCATGCGCGCTCGAGCTCGTCCCAGTCCTGATCCATCGCGGCGGTCACGTAGCGCTTGGTGCCGGCGACCAGCGCCGGCGGCATCACCTTCACGCAGCCGAAGTCGAGGAACGCGACCTTGCCGTCGCCGAGGAAGCGGTAGTTGCCCGGGTGCGGATCGGCGTAGAGCACGCCGTGCTTGAACAGCGAGCGGAACATGAACCGCCAGATCGTGGCGCTCGTCTTGTTCCGGTCCTCCTGCGACGCCTCCGCGCAGAACGTCGCGTAGTCGACGCCGCCGATCAGCTCGGCGGTGAGCACGCGCTTGCTCGAGAGCGAGTGGAAGATCTTCGGGATGACGATGTCCTCGTCTTGCTCCAGGACGCGGTGCATGGTGCGGAACTTCTCGGCGTTGTCCGCCTCCTGGCGGTAGTCGAGCTCCGCGAGGAAGACGGCCTTGATCTCGTCGAGCGTCTCCTTCGAGTGATACTTGCGGCCGATCGGCGCGACCATCGACTCGAGCAGCGAGATGCTCTTGAGGTCGTTCTCGATCGCCTTGTCGATCTCGGGGTACTGCACCTTCACCGCGACGCGATCACGCGTGTGGGTGACGGCGCGGTGCACCTGACCGATGCTCGCCGCGGCGAAGGGATCGGGCTCCCACTCGGCGAACACCTCCTCGGGCGCGCCGAGCTCGCTGGTGATCACCTTGATCGCCGCCTCGCGCGAGAGCGGGGGCGCCTTGGCCTGGAGCTTCTTCAGGACCTCCTGGAACTTCTCCTCGTAGCCGGGCGGCGCGAGCCCGTCGATGTACGAGGCCATCTGCCCGAGCTTGAGCGGCAGCCCCTTCATCTCGCCGAGCGTCTTGAGCATCGCCTCGGCGGTCTTCTTCGCGTTCTCGACGACCTTCCGCTGCGCCTCGCGCTCGGCCTCCGGGTCGTCGCGCTTGCCGAATGCCGCGCGCCGCATCGCCTCGGTGGCCATCGGCAGCGCGCGCGGAGCGAGCGCTCCGAGGCGCGCAAGACGGCCGAGCCGTGACGACGGCGGTGCGTCCGGTCGCTTCTTGGTGTCGTCGGCCATCGGCGCGGACTGTCTAGCACAGTCGATTGTATCAAGGGTTCGTACACTGGTGGCTCGATCATGCTGATTGTCGGTACGAAGCTCTGCGCTACTCCGAGGTCATGCAGAACGACGTCCACTTCGCCGCCCTCCGTGCGGCAGCCAGGGTCGCTTTCGGTGTCGCGGTGCTCGGCGGTTGCTCCGGCGCCGAGGAGCCCGCCGACGGGTCGCTCTCGAGCGCGTCGGAGATCAACCGCGCGCCGTGTCACGACGCTGGCGCGACGAAGCCGAAGAAGAGCTGCGACGAGGTGATCGCGTCGGCGTTCGCCGACGCCGGCGCCGACGACTTCGTCTGGAACGATCCCACGAAGCCGAGGGCGCCGGTCTCGTCCGAGGTGAAGGCCTGCTGCGAGGAGCGGCTCGGCGATCGCGACGGCGGGGTCTTCGCCATGCCCTACCGCTGGTCGTGCTGCGCGGCGATCGACGACGGCGCGGGCGATCCCGCGATCGGCATGGCCTGCACGCCGTGGGGACCGCCGGTGCCGCCGTCGATGAGGCGCGCTCGTCTCCCGCGCGGGGTGGCGTGATGAAGACGCTCGACCTCCGCGATCCGGCGCGTGCGCTCGCGCCGTCGATCCCCGCGCTCCCGCACCTCCGGGAGGCGGCGATCGCGACGTGGCGTGGCCGCATGATCAACGAGCACGGCTCGGCGCGCGTGTTCGTCGGGCTCGCGGCGCAGCTCGCGGCCGCGGGCCTCGACGATCTCGTGGACGAGGTGCTCGGCTTCGCGAACGAGGAGCGCCGTCACGGCGTGCTCTGCGGGGCGGTGGTCGAGGCGCTCGGCGGAGAGGCGCTCGCGGAGATCGAGGACGGCGATGCGTTCCCCGAGCACGACGACGCGCTCACGCCGCTCGAGGCCGCGCTCCGCAACATGCTCAGCGTCTGCTGCCTCAGCGAGACCGTGGCCGTCTCGCTCATCGGCGCCGAGCGCATCGAGATGCCGCCGGGCGAGCTCCGCGATCTGCTCACGAGGATCTACGCCGACGAGGTCGGGCACTCGCGCTTCGGCTGGCGCACGCTCGCGCGCGTCGCGCCCTCGCTCGATCGCGGAACGAAGGAGCGCCTCGGCGACTACCTCGAGGTCGCGTTCGATCACCTCGTCGAGCACGAGCTCGCCCACCTGCCGCTCGCCTCGGAGCCTCCGCCCGACGGTGTGGCCTACGGCCTGTGCAGCGGAGCCGATGCGCGCGCGCTCTTCTTCGACACCGTCGAGCAGGTGATCGTGCCCGGTCTCGAGCGCCACGGCATCCCGGCGCGCCGCGCCTGGGAGAACGCGAAGCTCCAGGCAGCGGCGTGAACGAAGATTCGCGAGGGTGATCTCCCACCCGGCGGATCGACGGGCGAAACGCGTGTGGGATGCACGCGTCGCGCGCGGCCTTCCTCTTGCTAGACCGACAGAGATAGTCGATCCTGGAGCGGAGGTCCTTCATGCGGCGAATCCACGGGGCGCTCATCGCGCCCTTCGTCTTCTTCTCCTTCACTGGCTTCCTTGCATGCGGCTCGGGCGGCGGAGACAGCCCCTCGGGCAGCGTCCCCGACGGCGGCAGCGACGCTCCAGGGCAACCGCCGACGGGCGACGGAGGCGCCGGCGCCGACGCGGATGCGTCGCCGCTCGCGTGCGCGCCGCTCGTCGAGGAGGATCTGCCGGCCTCGCCGATCGCGTGGGACGGCGCGCCGCGAACGTCGGCCGACGGCTTCACCACCGTGTACCCCGCGCCGGACGCCACGCCGCCGACGCGCATCCGCTCCGCGCCCGGCGGATCGACGTGGGCGGTGAGCGTCGATGCCGTCTACTCCTGGAACGGCACGACCGGCCGCGTGCACTCGGTCGACGTCGACACCGACCTCGTCGCGATCTCGCCGGTGGCCGACGACGACGTCTGGGCGGTCGGCTACGAGAGCACCGTCGCGCACTGGAACGGGACCGCGTGGAGCGTCGACAAGCTCTCGATCGCGTCCGCGCTCTCCGGCGTGCACGCGCGGATGGCCGACGACGTCTGGGCGGTCGGCAACTTCGGCGTGGTCGGGCACTTCACCGGAGGCGCGTGGAGCACGACCTCGCTTCCGGGCAAGCCCGCGCTCGTGGACGTCTGGGCGGTGAGCGCGAACGACGTCTGGGCGACCGAATTCAGCGGCGGCGTCTGGCACTACGACGGCACGTGGACGAAGGTCACCGCGGCCGGCGCGGGCACGTTCAACGCCGTCTGGGCGTCCGGACCCGACGATGCGTGGGCCGCGGGCGCAGAGGGGCTCTTGCACGGCGGAGCCGCGTCGCTCGCGCCGGTGGCCGTGCCGGGCGCGAGCGGCAAGGGCTTCGTCGCGGTGTGGGGCTCGGGCGCGAACGACGTGTGGGCCGCCGACGGAACGGCGACCTACCACTCCCTGAACGGCGCATGGACCACGGTGCCGGGCAAGACGCGCTGGCTCACCGGACGCGCGGCGAACGACGTGATCGCGCTCGGCGACACGCACGTGCGTCGCTTCGACGGCAATGCGTGGTCCGACGTCTTCCAGGTCGGCTTCCCCGCGATCAACGGGGCGTGGAAGAGCCCGAACGGCGACCTCTGGTTCGCGGGCGCGAAGGGCACCATCCTCCGCGTGCGTGACGGCAAGCTCCGTCGCATGACGACGACCGCGACCGGCGCGGGCACGGCGAACCTGCGCGCGGTCTGGGGATCGAGCGACGGCGACATCTGGTTCGGCGGCGATTCGCCGACGTTGTTCCATCTCACGGGCAACATGGTGTGCCCGGTTCCGCACGGCGTCGCCCCGCGGATCTCCGCGCTCTCGGGATCGGGCCCCGACGACGTCTGGGCGCTCACGGACACCACCGCCGCGCACCACGACGGAAAGACGTGGACGCCGGTGCCGCTCGAGGCGCACTCGATCTTCGCCTCGTCGAAGACCGATGCGTGGGCGACGGGCAAGAGCCTCTTCCACTGGGACGGCGCCGCGTGGAAGCCGGTCGACGTCGGCGTGCCGGACAATCCGATGAACCGCCTCGGCGTCCTCGGCGGCAGCGGACCGAACGACGTCTGGACCACGGCGGACGTCTTCCTCGAGAGCGATCGCCTCCTGCACTTCGACGGCACCAAGTGGACCTCGACGCCGACGAACGTCTCGCCCGGCGCGGCCATCGCGGCGCGTTCGCCCACGGACGTGTGGCTCCTCGACTGGAACGTCACGCACCTCGAGGGCGACGCGTGGGTGAAGAAGAGCAAGGTCCCCCGGCGGAGCGTCTCGGCTGCGATCGCGACGGACACGGCGCTGTGGGTCGCGACCAAGGACGGCGCGATCCTCCGGCTGACGAGATGATGTACCCTCGTCGGCGATGCGACGCTCCTCGTCAGTCGTGGTCCTCGCCGCCGTCTCGTTCTCGCTGCTCGCCTGCGATCTCCTGAAGAAGAAGGAAGACGCAGACGCCGCGGTCGACGCCGCAGCGGCGGTCACGCCCGCCACCGCCGCCACGCCGACCGAGACGGCCACCGCCACGGCCACCGCCACCGCGGTCCCGACGCTCGGAGGAGCGACGACCGCGGGCGGAGGCGGAGGCGGAGGCGTCGTCGCTCCGAAGACCGACGCCGCGGCACCCGCCGGCGATGCGGGCGCGGCGGCGGTCGACGCGGGAGCGCTCAAAGACGGAGGGCCGGCGCCTGCTCCGACGCCGACCCTCCAGCTCCCGACCTTCGATGCGGGCATGCTCCACGGCATCGACGCGGGCGCGTTCATCCCGCCGGGCTTCGATGCGGGCGCGTTCAAGCCGCCGTGGCAGAAGTGATCGCCTGATCGATCACGGGACCACCTCCCAGCCCATCACCTCGTTCGCGACGCCGCTCGCCGATGCGGGGATCGTCTTGCCGTTCGCGCTCTGCGCGGCGACGCCGGAGCCCGCCTTGCCGGCCTTCGGGGTCGTCCCGACGAGGTTCGGAGCGCCGCCCGTGTGAACGATCCCGAACGAGGATCCGCCCGCGCCGCTGCCGCTGGAGCCCGCCTCGCCACCCGCCGTGCCCGGCTTGGCGCTCGTGCCGGCGATGTTGTTCACGAGCGGCCCACCCGCGCCGCCCGCGGTCGGCTTCGATCCGAAGGTCCCCTTGCCGCCGTTGCCGCCGTTCTTCGCGAGGAGCTCGACACCGTCGAACGTCATCGCGCTGTCGACGAGGTACGCCGCGATGCTCGCGCCGCCGCCCTTGCCCTCGCCGCCCGCGAGGCCGGGGCACCCGCCCGCGCCGCCCCCGGAGCCGGAGTTGCCATACCAGACGTTCTGGTTCTCCGCGCTGACGGCGGGCGCTGCACCGTTGCCGCCGGAGCCGGCCTTGCCGGGCGAGCCGTTCGTTCCGCGCGTGCCGTGCTTCGGGACGAACCCTTCCTTCGAGAACGACCCCTGGCCCGCGGCGCTCGCACCATCGGAGCCGTTCGCGGCCACTCCGCCGGAACGCTGCTCGCCGCTGCGCGCGAGGTACGTCGGGTTGAAGTCGAATGCCTCCCAGTAGACGGTCAGATGCGCGCCGCTCGGCGGCATCGACTCGTAGATCCCGCCCGTCCCTCCCTTTCCTCCGTTTTCGCCATCGAACCCGGCCGCGCCACTGCAGATGCTCGTGCCTCCGTTACCGCCGGGGTAAGGCGTCGGGTTCGCCGCGCAGTTGAAGCCGCGCTTGTCGAAGCAGTAGTCGATCGCCCCGCGTCCCGCCGTGCCGTTGACGTTGCCGGTCTGCACGAGCTGCACCGCGGGCGCTCCGTCCTCGCCGTTTGCGCCGTTGCCCGCCTCGATGCGCGACGTCGCGATCGTGAGCGACGCTGCGTCCGTCGCGAAGAGCGCGATCGAGCTGCCGCTCGGATCGCTCGCGTCCGGCGCGATCACGTCGAAGCGCTCGAAGCGCGTCGTCTTCGAGATCCCCTTCGCGGTGATCGCGGGGATCGACGGCGACTCGACCCGCGAGCGTCCGTTGCCGATCGCCCACGTCGGGCTCGAGCAGTCGAGGCCGCCGACCATCGAGATGCCGTCCTCGATCACGATCGCCTCGCGGTACGTGCCCTCGCAGACGTAGACGCGCTTGCCGCTCTTCTTCGCGATCTCGACGCCCTTCGCGATCGTCGACACGGGCAGCGCGCGCGTGCCCGCCGCGCTGGGCGATCCGTCCGGCGCGACGAACACGCCGAGCGTCTCGTCGAGGTCGGACTGGGCGGGCGTGCCGGTCAGGGCGGGCGCGGGCGCAGGGGAGTCGTTCGGCGCGAGGATCGGCGCGTCCTCGGGGGCGCTTTCGTCGACGCCGCCGAAGACGCCGCAGCCGGCGAGGAAGACGAGGGCGAGCGATTCGGTCCAGATGCGGGGGTTCCTCATGGTGAGCGGTCGGTCGGCCGGCCCGGGGACGAGTTGCCGGAAATCTTCGCGACGTCGTGATGTAGGCAGATCTCCCACCGGGCTTTGCCGTCAACTTGACCGGTCTGGCCCGGGCGGCCAAACCTGGCTCTCGGAACCGACCATCCCGATGACCGCCGCTTCTCCCGCACCGCCCGAGCCCGCCGCGTCCTCCGACGATCGGTCGCGGCTCCCGCGGCGCCTCGGCCGTTACACGCTGTTCGAGCACATCGGCAAAGGGGGAATGGCCGAGATCTACCTCGCACGCGCGGAGACGGAGCTGGGCGCCACCCGCCTCGCCGTCGTGAAGCAGATCCTGCCGGCGTACGCCGACGATCCGCGCTTCAGCGAGATGCTCATCCACGAGGCGAAGCTCGCCGCGCGCCTCGGGCACAAGCACATCGTGCAGGTCTTCGACCTCGGGCGCACGACGGACGGCGACGACGATCACCTCTTCATCGCGATGGAGTACGTCGAGGGGTTCGATCTGAACGCGCTCCTCCGGCGCTGCACCGAGCGGAAGATCGGTCTGCCCGTCGGTCACGCGCTCGGCATCGTCGTCGATGCGCTGCAGGGCCTCGACTACGCGCATCGCGCGGGCATCGTGCATCGCGACGTGTCGCCGTCGAACGTGCTCATCTCCTACGACGGCGAGGTGAAGCTCTGCGACTTCGGCATCGCGCACGCGAACGAGCTGGTGAGGGAGCGCGAGACCGAGGCGCTCAAGGGCAAGGCCGGGTACATGAGCCCGGAGCACGCGCGCGGTGAGGCGGTCGACGCGCGCTCGGACGTGTTCGCCGCGGGGATCATCCTCTGGGAGCTCGTCGCGGGGCACCGCCTCTACAAGGCGAAGTCGGACGTGCCGCTGATCGAGCAGGCGCAGCGCGCGGAGATCCCGCCGCTCGCGGACAAGGGCCTGCCGAACCAGGAGAAGCTCGCGTCGATCGTCGGGCGCGCGCTCGCGGTCGATCGCGACGAGCGCTATCCGTCGGCCGCCGCGTTCGCGCGCGACCTCGAGTCGTACCTCGCCGATGGCGGCCTCTTCGCGAGCCGGCTCGAGCTCGGCAAGTGGATCACGTCGTCGTTCGGCACCGACCTCGTCGAGCAGCGCCGCGCGAGCGAGCGCCGCCTCCCGAGGAGCATGCCGCCTCCGCGTTCGAGCGAGCGCGTCCGCTCGCTCGCGACGGACCTCGCGACGAGCGCCGTCGTCCCCGCGGCGCCGCGCATCCCGACCGACGTCGCGCCCGGCGCCCCCGAGCCGAAGCCCGAAGCGACGCCCGAGCCCACGCCGACGCCGACCGAGACGAACCTCGAGATCACGCCGGAGCCGTCCCTGCCGGTGCATCCGCCGGAGGCGCGGATCACCGCGGAGCCGGGCTCGCTCGCGGCCGCGACGATGGACGTGAGCGACTCGTCGAAGCGGCTCGTCACGGTCGAGGAGCCGACCCCGGCGCCCGCCCCTCCCGAGGCTCCGCTCGCGCCGCGCTCGAACGCGCTGCGCATCGCGTTCGTGCTGCTCGCGATCGCCGCGCTCGTCGCGGCCTGGGTCACGCTGCGTGGGTAGCGCCCCAGTGACGATCGAGATCGAGCGTCGTGTCCGCGACCCACTCCGGTAGCGCGCCGTAGAGCCGGCACAGCCGCCCGCTCGCGATGCGTGCCGCGAGCCGCGCCGGCGCGCCGTCCACGGAGTTGTCGTAGACGTACACCCGGTCGGCGAGGCGGATCGCCGCCGAGAGGTTCGCCATCGAGCGCACGTACGAGCGGAGCATCCGATCGATCGGCACGCTCTCGCCGCCGTCGAGCACGCGCATCACGATACGCGACGCGTTGATGCACGGATCGCTCGTGCCCACGAAGAACATGCGGACGAAGCATCCGCTCGCCTTCGCGCGCCGGAGGAAGCTCACCGCGCCCGCGCCCGCGAACGACGTCTCGACGACGAGGCCGGGCCCGCGTCCCTCCACCAGCTCGCGGAAGCGATCGGTGGTCAGCGACTCGGCCGCCACGTAGTCGAGCTCGCGCGCCCAGGGCTCCTCGCGCAGCCCCTCGACGAGCGTGCTCTTGCCCGACGCATCCGGTCCGGCGACGAGGACGAGCACCGGGCTCATCGCGCGCCTCCGCTCTCGAGCACGCGGAGCACGGTCGCCCGCGCGTCCTCGATCTCGCGACGGATGTGCTCGACCTCGCGGCCGTGCGTGTTCTCGATGCGCGCGAACGCGCGGACCGCCAGATCGGACAGCCGTGCGTCGCTGGGCTCGAACTCCGGATCGTCGAGGCGGTCGCTCATGGAGGGACAACGTATGCACGGCGCCGATTGCGGCCATGCGGCATCTCGGGCAAGAAGGAAGAGGACATGACGGGATCAGGCTCTGCGCTCGCGGACGTCGCGCTGCCGGTTCCGCTCCCGCGCGCGCTCACCTATCTCGTCCCTGAAGCGCTCGCGGCCGAGGTGAAGCCCGGCCGTCGCGTCCTCTGCACGCTCGGATCGCGCCGCGTCGTCGGCGTCGTGGTCGCGCTCCGGAGCGGCGAGCCTCCGCCGCAGGCCAAGCCTCTGCTCTCGGTGCTCGAGGGCATCACGCTCCCGGACGATCTGCTCGGCTTCCTCGGCCGCCTGTCGAGCTACTACCTGGCGCCCATCGGCGAGGTCATGAAGCTCGCGCTCCCCCCGGTCGATCGCGAGACGGTGGAGGCGGTCGAGGCGCCGACGCTCTTCGGCGGGGCGAAGGGCCTCTCCGCGCGCAAGGTGCAATGGGTCGTCGCCACCGATGCGGTCGAGACGGAGATCAAGGCCGGCGGCCCGTCGCGCCTCCTCGCGTTCGTGCGCGCGCACGGCGCGTTCCCGCTCTCGCGGCTCGAGGAGCAGTTCGGCGGCGCGCGCGCATCGGTCAAGCGGCTGAAGGAGCAGGGCCTCGTCGCGATCGAGGAGCGCGAAGTGCCGCGCGACCCGTTCTTCGCCGAAGGTCTCGAGCGCGACGCGCCTCCGGTGCTCACCGAGGCGCAGCGCGAGGCGGTCACCGCCATCAACGAGGCGCTCGCGCGAGAGCCGTCAGCCGGGAAGGAGCGCGGCTCGACCTTCCTCCTCCACGGCGTCACCGGTTCGGGCAAGACCGAGGTCTACCTCCACGCGATCGCGCGCGCGAAGGAGCTGAAACGCGGCACGATCATGCTCGTCCCCGAGATCGCGCTCACCCCGCAGCTCGTCGGACGCTTCCGCGCGCGCTTCGGCGACGACGTCGCCGTGCTCCACTCCGGGCTCACCCCGCGCGAGCGCTACGACATGTGGCGCCGCCTCCGCGACGGCGAGGTCGACGTCGCGATCGGCGCGCGCTCGGCCCTGTTCGCGCCGGTGCAGGGGCTCGGGCTGGTCATCGTCGACGAGGAGCACGACTCGTCGTTCAAGCAGGAAGAAGGCGTCCGCTACCACGCGCGCGACATGGCCATCCTCCGCGCGCACCTGCACGGCGGCGTCTGCGTGCTCGGCAGCGCGACGCCCTCGCTCGAGACCGAGCATCTCACGCGTCCGGAGAGCGGCAAGAGCAAGGCGACGAAGCTGCTCCTCCCCGATCGTGCGCGCGCGCAGGAGCTGCCGCGCGTCGACATCCTCGATCTCCGCAACATCCACGCGGGGCCCACCGGCGACAAGCGCCTCAGCATCCTCCTCCATCGCGCGATCGAGGAGACGCTCGCGGCCAAGGAGCAGGTCATCCTCTTCCTCAACCGCCGCGGCTTCGCGCCCAGCGTGCGCTGCGAAGGATGCGGCGAGCTCGCGTCGTGCCCGCAGTGCACCGTCGCCCTCACGTTCCACAAGAAGCGCGGCGGCATGATCCGCTGCCACTGGTGCGACCACGAGGCGTTCATGCCCACGCGCTGCGCCAAGTGCGGCTCCGATCGGATCGCGCTCGAAGGGCTCGGCACGGAGAAGCTCGAGGAGACGCTCGGGCAGGCGTTCCCCACCGCGCGCATCGCGCGGCTCGATCGCGACGTCGCCAGCGGCAAGGCGATCGAGAAGGTGCTCGACAAGGTGCGGGCGCGCGAGGTCGACATCCTCGTCGGCACGCAGATGGTCACCAAGGGCCACGACCTGCCGCACGTCACGCTCGTCGGCGTGATCAACGCCGATGCGGCGCTCTCCATCCCGGACTTTCGCGCGAGCGAGCGCGCGTTCCAGCTCCTCGTCCAGGTCGCCGGACGCGCGGGCCGCGGTGACGCTCCGGGGCGCGTGCTCGTGCAGACGTACGATCCGGAGCACCATGCGATCCGCTTCGCCGCGAAGCACGACGTCATGGGCTTCCTCGATCGCGAGCTGCGCGATCGGCGCGAGCTCGGGTACCCGCCGTTCTCGCGCATGGCGCTCGCGCGCATCGACTCGCTCGACGAGAAGGAGGCGCAGGACGCGGCCGCGGAGCTCGCGCGCGCGGCGCGGGCGGTGGCGCGGCAGGCGGGTGGACCGCTGGCCGAGGGGGCGCTCGACGTGCGCGGCCCGGCGGCGGCGCCGATCGCGCGCGTCCGGAACCGCTTCCGCTTCCGCGTGATGCTCCGGAGCTCGTCGCGCGAGCGCCTGCGCCAGGGATGCCTCGCGATCCATGCGGCGATCGCGCATCTGCCGCGCACGGTGCGGGTGGCGATCGACGTGGATCCGGTCGGGCTGCTTTGACGTTTGCGGCTCCGTCCCGCATTGCGCGCGGGCCCCCGGCGCTCGACGATGGCGGTCATGAGCCTCGACGGGTCGAACCTCGCCACGCGCCTGCGCGACGCGCTCGTCGCGCTCACCCCCGAACGGCCCGACGCGATCGACGCGCTGCGCGCGGTCTACGCCGACGACATCCACTTCCGCGATCCCATCCAGGAGGTCCGCGGGATCGACGCGTTCCTCGCGATGAACCGCCGCCTGCTCAAGCGGATGCGCACGCTCGAGTGGATCGTGGTGACCGCCGCGGGCGACGACGAGGAGGTCTTCCTCGAGTGGACGATGCGGGGAAGGACGAAGCTCGGTCCGACGGTGAGCGTCGACGGCATGACGCGGGCGCGAGGACGCGGGGGGAAGATCACCGACCATCGCGACTACTGGGACCTCGGCGAGCTGCTCGCGAGCTCCATGCCGGCCGGCAAGCGGCTCTTGCACGCCCTCGTCTCGCCGCTCGCCTGAGGCTACGCTGCCGAGGCGATGGCCTCGCCTCACGTCCTCGCCCGTGTTCGCAACGTCCCGACGCGGGCCGGCGCGGCGATGCTCTCGTTCGGCGGGATGCTCGGTGTGCCCGCGCTGCTCGTGCTGCTCGCGGTGGCGTGCTTCGCGCTCGAGAACACGTCGTTCGGCGTGATCCTGATCCTGCTGTCGGTGCTCTGCTTCGCGGGCTTCGTGATCGCCGCCTGGGTGCTCATCTTCCAGGCGCGCTCGCGGCTGAAGCGGGCGGAGACCGCGCTCTACGCGGGCGACTTCGACGCCGCCACGCGCGAGGCGGCGTTCGTGGTGCGGACGGTGTTCCGCTCGGACTACCAGATGGGCGCGCTCTTCACGCTGGCCCTCGCGGCCGAGCGGGTAGGGGCGTTCGCCGAGGCCGCGGCGCTGTTCGCTCGCGCGCTCGACATGATCCCCGCGATGGCCGCGTCGGGGCCGGGTCGGCGGGCGCGGGCGCTGCTGTCCGCGCATGCGGCGATCACGTACGCCGCGGCGAACGAGGGCGCGCGCGCGAACGAGATGCTCGCGCGCTGTTACACGCAGCTCGGAGCGACGGGAGCGCCGGCGAGCGGGCTCGATGCGCTGCTCGACGACTCGTACATGGGCGCGCTCGGCATCAATTCGATGCTCGTCGAGCTCGAGAACCGGCGCGACCCGCGGCCGCTCGGCGTGCTCGCGTCGATGCTGGTGGCGTACAAGATGGGCCGCACGCACGATGCGGTGCAGATCTTCGATCGCGAGCGCACGAGCGTCGATCATGGCCTCGCGCCGCACGAGCGCGCGCTCGCCGAGCGGATCCGGAGCGAGGCGCTGCGGCTCGCGTCCGGAGCGGGGCCGCATCGATCGCCGGGCGCGATGGTGCCGGCGGGCCCGGAGGCGCCGGCCGGATGGGCGGCGCTGGTCCTTCCCTGAGCTCCTACGGACGCACGACGCGGTAGATGCCGCCGCGCTGGTCGGCCCAGTAGAGGTACGGGCCGTCGATCGCCATGCCGAAGATCTGCGCGCCGGTGACGAGCTTCTTCGGCGTGCACGGCGCGGTGCACGTCTTCGGCGCGAACCAGAGGGTGCCGGCGATGGTGCCCCAGTAGACGTTCTTCGCGTCGACCGCGATGCCCATGTGGCTGCTCGCGCCGAAGTTGGTCGTGATCGCGGACTCCCAGAGGACGACGGGGGTCGCGTTCGCGCATCCGCCGACGGGGCAGCGGACGACGCGCTCGACCTGGTCGCCGCCCGCGAACGTGTACTGGTTGCCGGCCGTGTAGAAGACATGCGTCCCGTCGCTCGCGATGCCCGCGATGCCCGCGATGCCCGTGGTATTCGGCTCCGTGGCGATGAGCGTCGAGCCGTTCGCCGTGCAGTCGCCGGCGAGCGGGCAGGAGCGGAGCGAGAAGCCGCCGGGCGCGGCGTAGACGTTCGTCGCGTCGAGCGCGATCGACTGCGGGCTGTTCTCGACCGCGCCCGAGACGCTGCCCGAGAGGACGGCGACGGAGTCCGCGGTGCCGACGCTCGTGCGGTAGACGCCGCTGCCGTTGCCCCAGTAGACGTGCGTGGCGTTCGCCACGACGGCCGCGCTGTTGCCGTCGACGCCGTTCGCGAAGTCGACGAGGTTCTGGCCGTCCGTGCCGGCCTTGCGGAGGTGCCCCGGATACTGGTTGTCGCCGAAGAACACGGCCGCGACGCCCGGAGGCACGACGATCCCCATCGGGTAGTTGCTCGGGGTGCCGATCGCGCCGGGGAGCGTCGCGCATCCGGCGGTCGGGCAGATGCGCATCGCGCCGTTGCAGCCGCCCGTCGCGTTCTCCGTCCAGTAGACCTTGCCTCCGCCGACGGTCACGCCCCAGGCGCACTGGGCGGGCGAGACCTTCTCGGCCGCGCAGACGCCGTCGGTGCAGGTCGCGCCGAGGCAGTCGGTGCCGCACGTGCCGCAATGCTGCGCGTTCGACGACAGGTCGATGCATGCGCCGCCGGCGGTGCACTGCACGAGCCCTGCGTCGCACGCGGGCGCGTCGACGGAGACGTCGCTCGCGGCGTCGGTCGGGGCATCGTCGGCGCTCCCGTCCGTCGGGCCCGCGTCGTCCGCGCCCGATCCGCCGTCCGCGCGCGCGGCGTCGATCGGGCCGCCCGCCTCCGCCGGGGGCTCCGCGGGAGGTGCGCTGCCGTCGTCGCGGCTGCACGCGGGGACTGCGAGGAAGCCGAGGCCGGTGAGCAGCACCGCGCCGCATGCGAGTCTCATCCCGACCGAGCGTATCATCGACGCCCGGGCCGCGTGCGAGGTGAGGTATAGAGGCGAGCGTGGTTCCCTCGCTCACCACACGTCTGCTGACGCCGCGGATGGTCCTCCGTCCTCCGCGCACGAACGACGTGGGCGAGATCCGGCGGCTGCTCCGCGCGAACCACGAGCACCTCAAGCCGTGGAACCCGGCGCCTCCGCCCGGCGACGATCCGACCTCGATCACCGAGGTGTCGAAGACGGTGCTCCGGCAGCGGCGCGAGTGGAAGCGCGGCTCGTCCTTCGTGTTCATGCCCGCCCTGCGCGAAGAGCCGGCGCGCTTCATCGGCAAGATCGCGCTCAACGGCGTCATGCGCGGCGCGATGTACGGCGCGTACCTCGGCTACTGGATGGACGCCGACTGCCAGGGCAGGGGCCTCGTCACCGAGGCGATCGGCGCGGTGCTCGACTTCGCCTTCGGTCCCGCGGGGCTGCACCGGATCCAGGCGGCGATCATGCCTCGCAACGCGCGCAGCCTCCGGGTGATCGAGAAGCTCGGGTTCCGCCGCGAGGGGTACGCCGAGCGATACCTGCAGATTGCAGGCAAATGGGAGGACCACGTCCTCTTCGCGAAGACGCGCGAGGAGCATCACGCGCGCACCGACGTCGTGACGGTCGCGGACTGACCCGGCCGCACGCGCGTTTTTCCGCGCAACCTCCTGCGGCGACCGACCGACGGAGCGCACATGGTCCTCCGGCTCCTGGGCCGGCTCGCATGCGAGCTGGTCGCGCCGTCGCGCTGCGCGGCGTGCGACGAGCGCGTCGATCCGCGGCGCACCCTCCTCTTCTGTGGCGCGTGCGCGACGACGCTCGAGGGCGCATCGTCGCGGTCACCCGCCGCGTTCACCTACGGGGGCGCGGTCGCGGAGGCGATCGTGCGGCTCAAGTACGGCGCTCGGCCCGATCTCGGCGCGCGTCTGGGGGAGGCGATGGCGGCCTGTCCGTTCGTCGATCGAGTCCGGGACACCGTCGACCTCGTCGTGCCCGTGCCGCTTCACCCGCGGCGTCTCGTCGAGCGCGGCTACAACCAGGCGGCGCTGCTCGCGCGGCCGGTGGCGCGGGCGCTCTCGGTGCCGCTCGGAGCGCGCGTGCTCGAGCGCGTGCGCGATACGCCGCAGCAGGCGTCGCTGGGACGCGCCGCACGGCTGGTGAACGTGGCGTCGGCGTTTCGCTGCTGCGAGCCCGAGCGCGTGGACGGCGCACGGATCGTGCTCGTCGACGACGTGCGCACCACCGGAGCGACGCTCGCCGAGTGCACGAGCGCGCTCGCGTTCGCGGGTGCGCGCGCGGTCGTGCCCTTCGTGCTCGCGAGCAGGGTACACGAGTTGCGCGAGTCCCGCTGAGAGGCGCTATCATCCGGGGCGAGCGATGAGCAGCCCCGAGATGTGGCGGTGGGCCGATCCGAACGGCCAGCAGCGTCGGGTACGCGTCGACGAGCTGCGTGCCGCGCTCGCGGGCGGCCTGATCGCGCCGAACACGCCGGTGTGGAGGCCGGGATGGGCTCAATGGCAGCCCGCCCACGAGGTCCCCGAGCTCTCGACGAGCGCGCTCTCGGCCGCGAACGGGGTCGTGCCGAACATCCCGCCGCCGCCGCTCGCGGTGGTCGCGGTCCAGCTCGAGCTCGAGTCCAAGGCGGTGGGCAAGCGCGACCCGAGCATGGTCGAGGAGCCGCCTCCTCCTCCGCGGTACGTTCCGGCGCCGACGAAGTCGGGCTCGCTCGCGCCGCCTCCGCCTGCGGTCACGCCGCCCGCGGACCTCGGATCGGATCGATCGATGGCGACCCAGATCGGCGGCACCGCTCCGCCCATCGGCGTCGCGACGACCCCGGCGGCCCCGAAGATCGGGCAGAGCCTCCCGACGACGATCGGGCTGCCTCCGCCGCCCGAGCTCGCGCAGATCGCGAGCGCGCGCGCCCCGAAGGCGCCCACCGCGCCGCGCGTCCCGTCGAAGCCGCCGCCGCCGGTCGCTCCCGTCGCGTCGCCGGTCACGTTCGGCGGCGACGGCAACGACATGATCGAGGAGCTGAGCGGATCGATGCTCCTCGACGAGTCGAAGAGCGCGCTCGTCGGAAGCAGCGGGCTCCCGCCGCCGACCGAGCCGGTGGTGCGCGACGAAGGCTCCGACCTGGACGACATCGCGGGCCTCCCGCCGCGGCGCCCGGGGCTGTCGCTGATCATCAGCGACTTGAAGGAGATCCGCGCGGGCCGTCCGCCGAAGAACAAGCTCCTCATCGGTGTGCTCGGCGTCGTCGGTCTGTCCGGCGTGATCATGCTGGTGGCGCTGATCGTGAGCGCGTTCAGCAGCAATCCGAGCGATGCCTCGGCATCGACGTCCGCGTCCGCGAGCGCCGCGGGATCGGCCTCGGCCGAGCCGCCGGCCGCCGCGTCCGCGACGAGCGCCGCCGCGCCTCCTGCGACGAGCACCGCGGTGGTGCCGCCGAAGGAGGAGCCGCGGGCGCCGACGCCGGAGCTGGGCGACTGCACCGCCGCCGCCGATGCGCGCACGCTCGCGCCGCGCGCGCTCATCGCGACGGGCATCGAGGCCGCCGCGGGGCAGACCGCGCTCGCGCTCGGCTTCGCGCCCTCGAACCGTGACGCCGTCGGCGTGTCTCTCGATCCGGGGACGCTCACGCCGCTCGCGACGGTGCGCTCGAAGTCGACGGCGGACGTCAAGCGCGTCGTCCCGTTCTTCTCCGGCGGCAAGGTCGTCGTGGTGGCGGATGCCGATCGCAAGGGCGATCGGATCCAGTCACGCCGCTTCGTCCCGACGGCGAGCCCGGTCGACATCGGCGTCGCCGACAACGCGATCGTGTGGGCTCCGCACGGCAAGGACAGCTTCGCGAAGCTGTTCTCCGTCGACGGAGACGGCGCGGTCGAGGCCATGCGCGCGATCCCGCTGCCGTCCGGCAAGGGCCTCGCGTTCGCGTTCCGTCGCGGCAACGCGATCTACGTGGGCGTGGCGAGCGGCGACTCGGTGCTGAGCCCCGAGGGCGAGCTGTCGCGCATCACCGGGCTCGGACAGGTCGGCTCGCCCGCGCTCGCGGCCAGCGGTGACAGCGTGGTCGTCGCGTGGGCCGATCGGGCGGGCAAGGACGATGCTTGGGGCATCCGCTGGACGAAGCGATCGATCAGCGGCGCGACCACCGAGCCGCGCACGCTCGTCCTGCCGGAGGGCGGGCTCGGCGGGCCCGCGATGAGCCCGAGCGTCGCCGGTCTCGGCCGCGGCAAGTTCCTCCTCGCGTGGACCGAGGGTCCGGTCTCCGGGCACCAGGTGCGCGCGATCACCTTCAATGCGGACGGCGCGCCCTCGGGCAGCCCGCTCGCGATCAGCGCCGCGGGCGTGAACGCCGGACAGCCGCAGGCGACGGTGGGCGTGGACGGACGCGGCGTCGTCGCGTTCCTCGCGGCCAAGGGAAAGTACAACGAGCTCATGGCGACCCCCATCTCGTGCCCGGCACGATGAACGCACGCACGCTCCTCCTCTGCTCCTCGCTCCTGATCGCCGCCGCCGGTCTCCCGGCGTGCGAGGGGCTCCTCGGAAAGCCGACGAAGACCGCGGCCGGTCAGCTCTACGAGTCGGGCGACGCGAAGTACGACGCGTACTTCAAGAAGGTGCACGAGGAGCAGGTCGCCGCGGGCAACTGGACCGACGAGTCGAAGGCGGCGCGGAAGCCGATCACCACGGCGCTCAGCCTGCCGCCCACGGCGTCGAACTCCACCATCCTCTCGTCGGCGAAGAACAAGAAGGACGACTCGTCCGTGCACGGCGCGGCGGAGGAGACCGCGGGCGCGTCGTTCGCCTTCGCGAAGAAGCAGAGCGCGAACGCCGAGCGCCTCGACAAGCTCGCGGCGGAGGGCGCCGAGCTCAAGAAGCAGGCGATCGAGGAGCGGCGCAGCATGGCCGCCGACAAGGCCGATCCCGAGAAGGTCGACAAGAAGGAAGAGCTGAAGCGCGAGATCGCGGCGGCGGTCGATGCGGCGGCGAACCTGCGCGACGACGCGAAGAAGGGCGCGAAGGAGGCCGACGATCTCGGCAAGGCCCTGCAGAAGGAGCTCGGCGTCGTCGGCGACATGCCTCCGAAGAAGGACGAGGCCGCGGTGGCGAAGAAGGACGAGCCGCCGCCGGCCGCGAAGAAGCCCGCCGCGAAGAAGCCGGCGGCGAAGGCCGCGGCGCCGGCCGGAGGCGACGAGAAGCCCGCGCCCAAGCCCGCGCCGACGCCGAAGCCCGCGGACGAGGTGTTCAATCCCTGAACGAGCTGGTGGTGAGCGTTCGACGCGTCACCACGCGGGCTCGGTGACGAGCTCGGGCCGGCGCTCCTCCCGCTCCGCGTGGTGCTCGCGCGCGATGAGCATGTAGACCGACGGCACGACGAACAGCGTGAACAGCGTGCCGATCGCCATCCCGCCGACGAGCACGACGCCGATCGAGTTTCGCGCGACCGCGCCCGGACCGGTGACGAGCGTGAGCGGGAAGTGCCCGGCGATCGTCGCGATGGTGGTCATGAGGATCGGGCGGAAGCGCGTGCGCGCCGCGGCGCGGACGGCGTCGAGCTTCGTCATGCCCTGGAGCTGGGCATGGTTCGCGAACTCGACGATGAGGATGCCGTTCTTCGCCACGAGGCCGACGAGCGTCACGAGCCCGACGTTCGAGTAGATGTTGAGCGTGGTGGTCCACCCCTGCGTGAGCGGGTAGGTGACCCCCGGCGGACCGGTGAACTTCAGGAACGTGAAGATCGACGCGCCGAACATGGCGAGCGGCACCGAGCCGAAGAGGATGACGAACGGATCGCGGAACGAGTTGAACTGCGCGGCGAGCACCAGGAAGATGAGGACGAGCGCGAGGCCCATCGCGGGGAGGAACTTGCCCGCCTCCTCGCGCAGCTGGCGCGACTCGCCCGTGTAGTCGACGCGATACCCCGGCGGGAGCGTGCGCGCGGCCGCGTCCTCGATCACCTTCAGCGCCGCGTCGACGCCGCGCGTGGGGACGCCGGAGATCTTCACCGAGTTGAGCTGCTGGAACCGCGTGAGCTTGCGCGGCTCGACGACGTCCGCGTACGTCGCCACGGCACTCAGCGGGATCAGCTTTCCGTCCGGCCCGGTGATGTGGATGTCGTCGAGCTGCTCGCGGGTGAGGCGCGCCTCGCGCTCCACCTGGGGGATCACCTTGTAGCTCCGTCCCGCGATGGTGAACCGGTTGACGTAGTTGCCGCCGAGCATCGACGACAGATCGGCGCCGACGTCCTGCATCGACAGCCCCATCGAGGCGACGCGGTCGCGATCGAGGACCACCTCGGTGCGCGCCTGGTCGATGTGCACGTCGAGGATCGGGGGGAACGCGAAGACGCCGTCCTTCATCGCCTCGCCCACGATCTGGTCGACGAAGCGGAGGATCTCTTCGTGATCGGAGGTCGAGGCGATGACCACCTCGACGGGGAGGAGGCCCGGGCTCGGCAGCGGCGCCGGGAGGAATGCCGGTGCGCGCACGCCGGTGATGCCCAGCATCTTCGGCGCGAGCGACTCCTGGATGGCGAAGACGTTCCGGTGCCGGTCCTCCCACGGCACCGCGACCAGGCCGCCGAAGCCGCCGGTTGGGAACGTCAGCTGGAAGCTGTGATCGAACTCGGGTACCTGCTCGAAGATGCGCTCGAGCTGCGCCGAGTACGTGGTCATCTGCTCGAGGCTCGCGTTCGGCGGCGTGTCGAGCGACGTGAAGACCACGCCCTGGTCCTCGTTCGGCGCGAGCTCCTTGGGCGCGAAGAGGTACATCGGGACGACGCTCAGCGAGAGCACGATCCACACGAGGTAGACGAGCGGCCGCGCGTGCAGCGTACGGTCGAGTGTCCGCTCGTACGCGTTGCGTCCGGCCTCGAACGCGCGATCGACCTTGCGGCCGAACCAGCCGCGATGCGCGGGGCGGACGAGGCGCGACGACATGACCGGCGAGAGCGTGAGGGCGACCACGCCCGAGATGGCGACCGCGCCCGCGAGGGTGAACGCGAACTCGCGGAACAGCGCGCCGGTCAGCCCGCCCTGGAAGCCGACCGGGATGTAGACCGCGGCGAGCGTGATGGTCATCGCGAGGATGGGGCCGGTGAGCTCGCGCGCTCCGGCGATCGCCGCGTCCCTCGGCCTCATCCCCTCGCGGACGTGGCGCTCGACGTTCTCGACCACCACGATCGCGTCGTCGACGACGAGGCCGACGGAGAGCACGACCGCGAGGAGCGTGAGGAGGTTGAGCGTGAAGCCCATCACCTGCATGAGGAACACGGCGCCGACGAGCGAGAGCGGGATGGCGACGACCGGGACGACGACGGTCCGGAGCGATCCGAGGAAGAGGAAGATCACCACCATGACGATGACGACCGTCTCGACCAGCGTCTCGGTGACGTCGCGCACCGCGCTCTGGATGTACTTCGTCGAGTCGAAGGCGATGTCCGCCCTCATGCCGCTCGGGAGCTCGTGGGTGATGAGGTCCATCTCGTGTCGGACCCGCGCGATGACGTCGAGCGAGTTCGCGTTCGGGCGCACCCACACGCCCATGAACACCGCGTTCTTGCCGCTGAAGCGGACCTCCTGGTCGTAGTCCTCGGCGCCGAGCACCACGTCGGCGATGTCCTCCAGGCGGACGAGCGTCGGTCCGTCGCGGCGCACGACGAGCTTCTTGAAGTCCTCCACCGTGCGGAGGTCCGTCGTCGTGCCCAGGTTCATCTGGACGAGCGCGCCCTTCGTCTGACCGATCGCCGCGAGGTAGTTGTTCGCGCCGAGCGCCTGCCGGACGTGCGCGGGCGAGACGCCGAGCGCGGCCATGCGTGACGGATCGAGCCACGCGCGCAGCGCGAACGCGCGCCCTCCGAGGATGTCGGCGCGCTGCACGCCGTCGATCGCCGAGAGCCGCGGCTGCACCACGCGGATCAGGTAGTCGGTGACCTGGTTGTCCTCGAGGATCGGCGAGCCGAAGCTCAGGTACATCGCGGCGAAGCGCGCATCGGAGGGCTGGATGTCGATGCTCGGGATCTCCGCCTCCGGAGGGAGGTCCGCGCGCACCTGGTTCACGCGCGTGCTGATGTCGGCGAGCGCCTTCGCCGCGTCGAAGTTCAGTTTCAGGCGGACATTGATCGTCGAGAGGCCCTGGACGCTCTCCGACTCCATGTAGTCGATGCCGTCGGCCGCGGCGATCGAGCGCTCGAGCGGCGTGGTGATGAAGCCGCGTACGAGCTCGCCGCTCGCGCCGACGTACGGCGTGGTGATGACCACCGTCGCGCTCTCCAGCTTCGGGTACTGGCGCACGCTGATCGAGCGCACCGCCTGCACGCCCGCCACGATGATGAGGAGGTTCAGGACGATCGCGAGGACCGGGCGCCGGATGAAGAGATCGGTCAGCTTCATCGGTCGTCAGCGGTTGGCGGGTCGAGGATGCAGCTCGGGCGTCGGCTGGACGCTGTTGTCGATGTGGATCGGCGCGCCGTTGCGCAGCTTGAACGCGCCGGCCGTCACCACCGACTGCCCCGGCCTGACGCCCTCGCGGACGGCGACGAAGTCTCCGCGCGTCTCGGCGGTGCGGACGAACTGCTGCCGCGCGATCGGTCCCTTCGGCTGGTCCTCGACGACGAAGACCGAATCGCCGTAAGGCGCATGGATGATCGCGGTCGCGGGCACGATCACGTACGCCTCGCGCTTCGGCAGCACGACGTCCGCGGTGACGAACATGCCCGAGCGGAGCCGGCCCTCGGGATCGGCGACGCTCGCGCGGACCTTCACCGCGCGGCTCACCGGATCGACCGCGGGATCGATCGCGTCGATCTCGCCCATGAGCGGCGCGCCCGCGTCCACCTGGAGCGTGATGCGGACCGGCATCCGCAACGCGAGCTCGCCGAGGCGCTGCTGGGGCAACGTGAAGTCGACGAACAGCGTCTCGGTGGTCTCGAGGATGGTGACCATCGTGCCCGACGCGAGGTACTGGCCGAGGTTCACCGCACGGATGCCGAGCTTGCCGGCGAACGGCGCGCGCACGACCTTGCGTGCGATCTGCGCGCGGAGCGCCTCGACGTCGTCGGTCGCCGCCTTGAGCTGCGACACGTCCGTGTCGAGCTCGACGGGTGCGAGCGAACCGCTCTCGACGAGCGCGCGGGTGCGGCCCTCGTTCGTCGCCGCGAGGTTCCTCCGCGCGATCGCCGCCGCGAGCTGAGCCCGCTCGACGCTCGCGTCGAGCTCGACGAGCAGATCGCCCTTCTTCACGTGCGCGCCCGACTCGAACGCGATCCGCGTGACCACTCCCGGGGCGTCGTTGCCGACCGAGACAGCTTTCGCCGATGTGACCGTGCCGACCGCCTCGAGCGTCGTCTCCCATTCCTGTTCGGCGGCGACGGCGGTCCCGACGGCCTCCGGCGGCGGCCCCGCCTTCGCGGCTGCCTTGCCGCTCGCGACGAGCGTCGCGATCTGCGAGGTCTTGATCGCACCGAGCCCGCCGACGACGAGGACCAGCGCGACGATCGTCAGGAGGTAGCGCACGACGCGCGACGAGCGTGCAAGCTCCTCGCCGCGAGCCCGCTACGGCGCGGTGTTGCAGCTGTCGGTTCCGTCGGGGCAGAGGAGCTTGTCCGCGATCTGGACCGTACGCGTCGACGACGCCTTCGCGCCGGTCGAGTCCGCGACCTCGACGGTGATCCGCAGCCGCTTGCCGAGGAAGCGCTTGTACGTCGTGCCGAGGTCCACCGCGCCGCTGTCCACCTGGTAGCGCAGGCCGTAGAGCTTGCAGTATGCACCTTCGTCGCGATCGAAGGTGAACACGTACGCCATCGGCGGCACCGGCGTGGGGTCGCCCTCGATGGCCGAGGTGATCGTCGTCGTCGACCCCGACTGCCGCAGGTTCTTCATCCGTGTCGCGATCCACACGTGATGTCCGCCCTGCGGCCCCTTCTCGAGCTGCAGCACCTGTCCTTCGGCGAGCGTCGCGTAGTCGGTCTGCCCCGTCCCGATGATCACCTCGGGCGGTCCGTGGTTCGCCGGCCGGCACATGTCGGGCGGCGCGCTCGCCCACGCCGGCTCGTAGTCCTCGAGCTGATCGAACGACACGTCGCTCGTGGTGCAGCGACCGGACAGGCACGTCTCGGGCGCATTGCACACCGGCGCCTGCGGACCGCGCGTGGCGGGGAGCGTCAGGCAGCGCGAGTCGAGGTTGATGCGAAGGAGCTTCTTCGCATCGGGGACCAGCGCGGCGTTCGCGCGTCGGATGATGATGGGCGGATCGGTCACCGACGCTCCGGTGGCCATCGCCTCGACCCTCACCTCCGCGCGGGAGCCCGGGCGGCCGCGGAGCTCGATCTCCTTCGGCAGCTCGCTCGCGCGGATGGACTGGAGCCCGCTCGCGCCGTCGACCGTCGTGAAGACGTTCACCACCCCGACGAGCGTTCCGACGTCCTGGGCCGTCTGCACGCCGACGACGAGCGAGCCCTCGGCGGCGCCGTCGTCGGACGCACCCGGGCACGCCGTGAGGAGGGCGGGCACCGCCAGCAAGGACAGGACGCGTCGACGCACGGACGGCAGGATAGCAAGCCCCGTGCAACCGACCTCGCCGCGCGAATCGCCCACAAAACACCGCGGGCGACGCCTCTCCGGTCCGGAGAGAGAGTCGCCCGCCATGACACCGCTGCCCCGCAGGGCTGTGCCACCTACTTCATGCCGACCGCGTCGCCGCTGTTCGTCGGCACCTTCTTGAGGGCGGCCGCGAACTTCTCCGGCGGGACGAACTCGTTGAAGCGGGTGACCTCCTTGCCGTCCTTGTCCATCATGATGACGGTCGGCAGGCCGACGATCTTGTACTTCTCCGAGAGGCGCTTGGTCTCCGGGTTCTCGTCGTCCGAGGCATCGACCCGGATGGCGATGAAGCGCGCCGCCTCCGCGCGGACGTTCGGATCGGGGAACGTCTTGTGCTCGAGCTCCTTGCAGGCCGTGCACCACGACGCGCCGAAGTCGATGAGGACCGGCTTGCCGTCGGCGAGCGCCTTCGCGCGACCCGCCTCTTCGCTCGCCATCCACTCGATCTCGCCGCCCGCCGGCGTGTTGATCCACGAGATGAAGAGCGCGGCGCCGAGGACCGCGGGGACGATCGACGCGAGCTTCATCGGCTTCGAGAGGTGCGCGATGGGCGACTTCCGGCGCTCCGCGACGACGTGGACCATGCCGAGCACGAGACCGACGAGGAGGAGCGCGAACGCGATCACGCCGAACGTGACCGACGGGTGCGAGACGAGCTTGCGGACCGGCTCGAAGCGATCGCGCAGGTACGAGAACGCCATGTACGCGAGCAGGACGCCGGAGCCCCACTTGATGCCCATCATCCAGGCGCCGCCCTTCGGCAGGTTCACCGCGAACGTGCCGGCGACGAAGAAGAGGACGCCGAGGCCGAGCGCGAACGAGAACAGCGCCGAGAAGCCGAGCAGGTAGCTGTGCGTCTGCTGGATGACGATCAGCATGCCGGTGAGGAACGGGCCCGTGCACGGCGCCGCGATGAGGCCCATCACGAGGCCCATCACGAAGGCGCCCTTGAAGCCGACGCCGCCGACGGTCGAGAGGCGGTTCGTCAGGCCCGACGGGAGCGCGAGCTCGAACGCGCCGAACATCGACGCCGAGAGCGCGGTGAACAGGAGCGCGATCGCGATCACCACCCACATGTTCGAGAGCGCGGCGCCCATCATGGTGCCCGTCGCCACGGCGATGAGGCCCATCGGCGCGAAGAGCGCCGCGATGCCGAGCACGAACGTCGCCGAGAGCGCGGCGCCGCGGAGGCGCGACTTCGCTTCGGTGGCGCCGAAGATCGACACGGTGATCGGGACCATCGGGTACACGCACGGCGTCAGGCTGGCGACGAAGCCGAAGCCGAACGACGCGAGCACCGCGACGAACATGCCGTACTTGTCGAGGATCTCCTGGAACTTGCTGGTCTCCGATCCTTCGCCTGCCCACGCGAGCGTGGGGACGAGGACGAGGGCGCTCAGCACGAAGAGTTGCCAGAGTCGACGATTCACGGGTCCTCCTGCCTTTGCAGAACGTCTCACAGCTCGCCCGGAAGCTTAGCAAGGGCGGGACCGCGGCCGCGAGGGCTCGCGCGCGTCTCGCGTCGATCCGCTCTCACCTGTTCGCACCGGGATTCCTCCGCGATCCACGGAGGTTCTGCGGCCGAGCTCGATCGCCGCTCGCGCCATCGCACCTTCTCGCCGATGGATCGCGGGATACCCAGATCACCGCGATCGGCCGTCAGTTGGCGGTCATCTTCGAGAGCGTCGCGCGCGCCATCCGGACCTCGGCCTCGAGCGCGATCCCGAGCGCGGGACGGGACGCGCTCGTCCGCTTGAGGAACGCCTCGAGGTAGCGCCGCGCGGCCGTCCACTCGCCGGCGGCATACGCGAGATGACCGAGGACGAAGCGGCCGTAGCCCTGCCCGCACGGCGCCTCGGCGAGCGCGGTGATGACCTCTTGCAGGCCCTCGACCTTCTCGCCCGCGGCGATGCGCGAGAGCGCGAGGTGGGCGCGGTAGAGCGGCTTGTCCTTCGTCCCCCAGCGCGCCGCCCGGCGCAGCGCGGCGATCGCCTCGGCGTAACGATGCGCGAGGAAGAGCGTGCTGCCGAGCGTCCAGAGATGGAACGGCCGGCGCGAGGCGGGGCCGCGGCGCGCAGCGGCGCGCAGGTGCGCGAGCGCGGCCTCGAGGTCGCCGCTCGCGATCGCGGCGCGCGCGGCGTCCTGGTTGAGGACGTCGGGCAGCACGTCGAGCTCGAGGGCCTGGAGCGCGACGGTGTGGGCCTGGCGGAAGCGCCGGCCCTCGTAGAGCGAGAGATAGAGCTGCCGGAGCAGCATCGCGTGCGTCGTCCGATCGATCCGCGCGCCGGTGGCAAGGCCGCGCTTCGCGTACATCGCGCGGGATCGCGGCGAGCGCGCGGCCATCGCCTTGCGCAAGCAGTCCTCGGGACTGGCCCCTTCGGGGCGTGGTGCTGCCACGGGTAAAAATTGTAGCACGCACGCTTTTTCTCGGCCAAAAGCGAACTCTGCGTGCTACGGACCGTTGCCAAGATGCGTCAAGGCATCGTCCTCGTCGCCCTCGTCTTCGGGCTCGCCGGTTGCGGCCGCAAGGCGACGCGGGCGGACTGCGAGCTGGTGGTCGACCGCAACATCGAAGTGAAGCTTCGGGCCGACGGGGTCACCGATCCGGACGTGATCCAGAAGCGGAAGGACGAGCTGCGCGGTTCGCTGAAGGACGACATCGACCGGTGCATCGGCAAGCGGGTGACCGATTCGATGATGGCCTGCGTACGAACGGCAGAGACGGCGGAGCAGATCGACAAGTGCCTTCGATGAGACCTGGACATCCAGGGCTCCTCACTCGCTCCGCTCGTTCGTCGACGACCACGGAGCGAGGGGGAGCTTCGCGGCGCGCATTCGCGCTGGCGGCAGGCTTGCTGGTGATCGCGTCGCTGGTGAGCGCGGCGTGCCGCAAGAAGGTGACGGCGAAGCAGTGCGACGAGATGCTCGATCGTTTCGCCGAGCTGGTGGTGAAGGAGCGCTTCCCCGACGCCGGGCCGGAGCAGGTGGCCGCCGAGCGCGCGCGCGAGCGTCAGGAGGCGAAGGCCGCCGACGAGCTGAAGAACTGCGCGTCCGAGGTGCAGGCCGCCGAGCACGAATGCGCGATGAAGGCGCAGACGAGCGAAGCGTTGATCAAGTGCCTCGAGTGACGCACGCCTGATCGCGGGAGTCGCAGACGCACCGCGGTATGCGCATTGCCTCGCGCGCGCATTCGTTCCGAAAGGAGGAATGAATGACCGCTTCTTCATCGCAGACTGCCCTGCAGCGTTCGCAACCTGCACCCTCGCGTGTCGAGTGCCGCACGTTCCGCAACCCGGACGACAAGCTCGACTTCGGCGAATACGGAAAGATCGACGTCGTGCAGATGCACGACGGCGTCCAGGGCATGCACGCGGTGCTCGAGCCCGGATGGAAGTGGTCGATCCACGAGAAGCCGCTGCTCGGAAACCCCGAGTCGTGCCCCAACCCGCACACCGGCTACTGCATCGCGGGCGAGCTCGCGGTGCGGATGATCGCGACGAAGCAAGAGCACCGGATCCGGCGCGGCGACTTCTTCGTCATCCCGCCCGGTCACGACGCCTACGTGCTCGGCGCCGAGACGTGCGAGCTGATCCTGTTCGCGCCCGCGCATCCTCCAGCGTGAGGCGACCCGGCGCGCGTGCGGGCCGCGCGCGCGTCACTTCGTGTGCGCGGCCCGTCCGGAGAACTTCTTCTTGCCGAGGTCCATCGTGGGCTTCGGGTTCACGCCCCACACCACGTTCGCGCCGAGCTTGCACGCCTCGTCCTTCAGCGTGCGGAGGCAGTCGTCGTCGGACACGAACTCGTCGCAGGACGAGCTGACCGCGCCGATGTTCTCGGTCGCCATCGTCGGGGTGTCCTCGAAGACCTGGACCTGACAGCCTTCCTTCTGCGCCGGGTACTTCGACTCCTTGCCAGAGGACGAGCCCGACGACGAGCCGCACGCCGCGAGCGCGAGAGCCGCAAAGACGAGCCCACCAACCGATGTCGCTGTGACGATCCGCACAGAGCATTTCTATCCGGTTTCCTCCGCCCGGTGCTACTTGATGATGGAGTGGGCGAGTCGACGCGTTGCTGCACGTTCGAGCTGGACCCCGCCGGGTTCGTCCATGCGGTGATGCGCGACGGGGCGGAGTTCGAGCTCGAGGACGCGAAGGAGGCGATCGCCGCCACCTGGCGTGTCGCGGGCGAGCGCCGCCGCGGCGTGCTCGTCGATTCGCGCGGCGTGCGCTCCCAGTCCAAGGGCGCGCGCGAGTACTTCAAGGGCGAGGAGGCCGCGCGCAGGTTCGCGAAGGTCGCGCTCCTCGTCGACTCGCCGCTCAGCCGCATGCTCGCGAACTTCTTCCTCTCGCTCGGCGAGCATCGCATCGTCACGAAGCTCTTCACCGACGAAGCCGCGGCGCGTGCCTGGCTCGAGCAGCCCGATGAGCGAGCGTGACGACGGCGCTCGCCTCGACGAGCTCTTCGACGTCGTGTGCGCGATCGCGCGTCAGGACTTCTCGCGCCGGTTCCAGGTCCGGGACGACGGCGTCGTCGACGCGATCGGCGCGGGCATCAACATGCTCGCCGAGGAGCTCGACGGCGAGGTCGCGTCGCGGCGCGAGCTCGAGGCCGCGCATGCCGCGCTCAAGGCGGCGCAGTTGCAGCTCGTCTACGCGGGCAAGCTCGCCGCGATCGGCCAGCTCGCGAGCGGCGTCGCGCACGAGGTGAACAACCCTGCGGCGTGGGTCTCGCTCTCGCTCGGCATGCTCGAGCGCATGGCCGAGCGCGCGCGCCGTCACGTCGAGCACGGCGAGCAGGAGGCGGCCGTCGCCGAGCTCGCCGCGATGTCGGCGCTGTTCCGCGACTGCTCGGAGGGCATGCGGCGCATCACCGGCGTCGTCGGAGACCTCCGCACGTTCTCGCGCGCCAGCGAGGACTCGATCGAGGCGATCTCGTTCGAGGAGGTGATCCGAGCCTCGGTGAACCTCGCACGTCCGACGATCGGAACGACCACGCGCGTCACCGTCGACGTCGCCGACGCGCCGGCGCTGATCGCGAACCGCGGTCGCATCGCCCAGGTGGTCACGAACCTGCTCGTCAACGCGGCCCAGGCGATCGCCGCCTCGGGCATCGACGGTGAGCACGCGATCCTGGTGAGCGTCGTCGAGCACGACGGCGGGACGCTCCTCGCGGTCGAGGACACGGGCAGCGGGATCCCGCCCGAGATCCGCAGCCGGATCTTCGAGCCGTTCTTCACCACGCGGCACGCGGCCGACGGCACCGGCCTCGGGCTCGCGATCGTCGCGCAGATCGCGGCGGGCCACGGAGGCTGGGCGCGCGCGGCGGAGCCCGCGGGATCGCGGCGCGGCGCGCGCATCGAGGTGTGGTTCCCGCGACCGCGGCGGCGCGACTGACGATTGTTCGCCGATCCGAACGATCGCGTTCTCCGAACTCGCCTACCGCGCGACGGCGCCCGCTCCTACGTACCGCCCGAGTGGTGGAGCGATGGATCCGATCCTGTCGAAAGCGCAGCCGGCCTCGAGCTCTGACGTCATCCCGGGGGAGGCGCCGCGCCGGCGCCGCTCGAGGTAGCGATGGACCGCGTGCGATGGAACCTCGTCCCTCCTGCGATCATCGCGATGATCGTGGTGAGCTTCCTCGCGGCGACGGCCGTCGGCCAGTGGCGGATGCGGATGCTCGACGAGAGCGTCGATGCGATCTCGCACACGACCGCGCCGAGCATCGACCAGCTCACCGCGGCGCGGCGCATCGTGGCGCGCGCGCAGATCGCGATCCGCGATGACGCGTTCCGGGGCGATGCGCTCGCGCCGCTGCCGCCGTTCGCGGAGGAGACGCGACAGCAGCTCGCTCGACGCATCGACGAGTACCTCGCGCTGCCGGTTGCGCCGCCCGAGCAGGCCTTCTGGCGCGCGATCGTGGCGACCAAGGACGCCTTCGATCGCTCTTTGATTCGGTTCGAGGCCGAGGTGAACCGAGGCGACCTCGTCGCTGCGCGGCGCACGCTGCGCTACGAGGTCGCGAAGGCGGCCGACGAGCTCGACGGCGCCTTGATGCATGCGATCGAGTTCAACTCGGCGAGGTCGCGCGACCTCGCGATCGACGTCCGACGCGTCCGCGAGCGAGGGCTCCTGGTCGCGCTGGCGCTCGACGTCGTGTGCACGCTGCTCGCCGTCACCGGCGCCCTCGCGCTCCGGCGCGTGGTGCGCGCGCACGACGCGCTCATGGCGCGCCACCTCCGCCTCGAGAAGGAGCGCTCCTTCGAGCTCGAGCAGTTTGCGGGCAGGGTGGCGCACGACATCCTGAGCCCGCTCTCGACGGTGGGCTTCGCGCTGGAGCTCGGGGTCGCGCCCGGGGCGGACGCGAAGCGAGCCCGAATGGTCGAGCGCGGCTCCTCGGCCCTCCGGCGCGTGAAGCTGATCGTCACCGGTCTGCTCGATTTCGCCCGCGCGGGAGCGGCGCCGGATCACGACGCCCACGCCAGCGTCGCGGACGTGATGACGGATCTCGCCGCCGAGCTCGGACCGACCGCGGCGGCCGCCGGAGCGGAGCTGAAGATGACGCGTCGAACGTTCCGTTCCGTCTTCTGCAATCCCGGCGTGCTCACGAGCCTCGTGGCGAACCTCGTGCGAAACGCCATCAAGTACATCGGTGACGGACCGGTCCGACGCGTCGAGGTGCGCGCGATCGATCGCGGCGATTACGTGCGGATCGAGGTGGCGGACACCGGGCCCGGACTGCCGCCCGATCTCGAGAGCCGCGTGTTCGATCCCTACGTGCGCTCGGGCGGCGGGACGCAGAGCGGGATCGGCCTCGGCCTCGCGACGGTGAAGCGCCTCGCCGAGGCGCATGGCGGGAGGGTAGGCGTCCGCTCGAGCCCCGGAGCAGGTTGCACGTTCTGGTTCGAGCTGCCCGCGGCAGAGAGTGCGTCCGTGCTGCGGCCCGAGTCGAACGGCGGCACGTCCGTCGCATGACGCGCGTCGACCTGCTACGTCAGTCGATATGCGCGCGAGCCCTGACGACATCCTGGGGATGGCCTTCTTCGCGCGTGTCGTCGAAGCGCGGTCGTTCAGTGTCGCCGCGCGAGCCCTCGGGGTGTCGAAGTCGGCCGTCAGCGCACGGGTCTCACGCCTCGAAGCACGGCTGGGCGTGCGGCTCCTCCATCGCTCGACGCGCCGGCTCTCGCTGACGGCGGACGGCGTACGACTGTACGAAGGATGTGCGCGCGTCGCGGCGGCCGCCGACGAGACCGCGGAGCTCGGCGCCGAGACGAGCGCGTCGCCGCGCGGGCTCATCCGCGTCCACGCGTCCCCGGCGTTCGCGCAGATGCATCTGCTCGCGCCGATTCGATCGTTCATGGACGCGAACGCGGAGGTCCACGTCGAGCTGAGGCTCGGTGACCGCGTCCCCGATCTCGAGGCCGACGGCATCGACGTCTCGATCGTCATCGCGCGCCGCCTCTCGGACTCCGTGCTCCTCGCGCGGAAGCTCTCGACCACGCGCGTGGTGACCTGCGCTTCACCGAGCTATCTCCGACGCCACGGGATCCCCTTCCGGCCGCAGGAGCTCGTGCTCCACGAGTGCCTCGCGCACTCGATCGCGCAGTACGAAGACTGGCAGTTCGAGACCGAAGAGGGGCCCGTCGCGATGAGAGCGGTGGCGCGCATGATCGTCGACGAGCGTGGTTTCCTGCGCGAAGCCGCCGTGGACGGACAGGGCATCGTGATGCTGCCGGGCGCGCTCGTCGCCAGGGAGCTCGCGGACGGGCGCCTGGTTCGGGTGCTCGACGAGTTCCAGCAGATCGATCTCACGGTCCATGCGCTCCACCCCCCTCGGCGACACGTCCCCGCGAGCGTGCGCGCCTTCCTCGACCATCTGACCGAGTCGTTCCGGTCGGCGCCGTGGGAGCGGTCGAGCCGAGCTGCGCTCCGAACGCGCCCGGCTCGTCGGGCGCGCGGCCGCGCCGTGACGATCACCGAGCAGGACGTGCGCCGGCTCGAGGCGGTCGCCGACCTGTACGAGGAGATCGACCGCG
>JBDHVD010000010.1:0-46864 GCA_039809525.1 Labilithrix sp.
GAGGAACGCGCCGAGCGCGGAGAGCCCGGGCTCGTCGCCGACGACGGCGATGCTCGTCCCCGAGGACAGCAGCAGCGGCGCGACGACCTGCGCCGGGACGTCGTTCGCGAGCCCCGGCAGCACCTCGACGAGGCCCACGTAGTCGACGCGATCGGCGAACAGCTCGGCGGTCTGGATCGCGGCCGGCGCGGGGCTCGTCACGAAGCGATCGAAGCTCGGCTCCTCGTTCAGCCGGAGCTTGTTGCCGAGCGCGCGGATCATCTGTCGCCCCTCGAGCGAGAGGAAGCCCTGGTCGGTCGTGCGCGAGGTCCGGACGAGGTAGATGTCCACGGCCGAGTCCTTACCACGCCGGGTGCTACCCTGACGGCGCGATGCGCGAGCCCGAGGCCGGAACCGTCGAGCGATGGTGCTGGGACTACGTCCGCGCGACGTCCCTCGCCGACAAGCTCGCGCCTCCGCCGGTGCCTTCGCGATGGGAGGAGGCGCCCGAGCCGCGGCGCCTCGCATCGCCCGGTCGGCCGCCCGAGCTCCGCGTCGTCGCGCGCGCGGACAAGACGCGCGGGCTCCGCTCGGAGACGGGGCGTGCGCGCACGCTGCACACGTTCCTCCATCACGAGCTCCAGGCCGCCGAGCTGATGGCGTGGGCGGCGCTCGCGTTCCCCGACACGCCGCGCGAGTTCCGCGCGGGGCTCGTGCGGATCGCGCAGGACGAGATCCGGCACATGCACATGTATCGTGCACACATCGAGCGGCTCGGGCATCGCGTGGGCGAGTTCCCCGTGCGCGACTGGTTCTGGGAGCGCGTCCCCACGTCGCCCGATCCCGCGTCGTTCGTCGCGGTGATGGGCCTCGGCGTCGAGAGCGCGAACCTCGAGCACACCGCCTCGTACGCCGCGCGCTTCCGCGAGGCGGGCGACGAGGACGGCGCGCGCGTCCAGGAGATCGTGGGGCGCGAGGAGATCGCGCACGTCCGCTTCGGCGCGCGATGGTTCGCGCACTTCCGCGGGGATGTGGAGTTCGACGAGTGGCGCCGCGCGCTCCCGCCGCCGCTCACGCCGCTGCTCATGCGCGGGCGGCCGCTCCAGCGCGAGCTGCGCCTGCGCGCGGGGCAGCCGGAGGCGTTCGTTCGGGAGCTCGAGGCATGGCAGCCCGAATCGCCTGGGTCCTGAACCTCGACGCCGAGCTCGAGCTCGCCGTCCCGGCGCACACGCCGAGCGCGGGCGTGCGCGAGGCGCTCCGCACGTACGTCCCCGTCCTCGCCGCGTCGCTGCTCGAGGAAGGCGACGTCCTCGTCGACGCGTCGTCCGCGCCCGGGCTCGCGCGCGGCCTCGCGGGACGCGCGTTCTGTCCGACGCCCCGGGCGATCGCGCTCCTCCGCCGGGCGGGCGCGGAGCCCGAGGCGCATCCTCCGGTGGAGGTGTTGCGTCGGGTGAGCTCGCGCGCGTTCTGCGCCTCGCTCGGCCCGACGCTCCCCGGCGCGGCCTTCGTCACGACGTGGGACGAGGCGCGCGCGGTCCTCGAGCGCGCACCGGAGATCGGCGACGGCTGGCGCGTGAAGCGCGCGTTCGGCACGAGCGGCCGCGGGCAGCGCGTGCTCCGCGCGGGCGCGATCGACGTGGCGGAGGAGGGCTTCGTGCGCGCGGGCCTCGCGCGCGGCGGCGTCCGCATCGAGCCGAACGTGCGCATCGAGACGGAGTACGCGATCCACGGGCGGATCGGCGAGGACGGCGGCCTGCGCCTCGGCCGCCTCGTGGTGCAGCGCTGCGACACGCGCGGCGCGTGGATGTCGACCGAGCCGGCGGACGCGCCGGAGATCGAGGCGCGCCTCTGCGACGAGGCGACCGCCGTCGCGCGCGCGCTGCACGAGGCCGGCTACTTCGGCCCGTTCGGGATCGACGCGTTCACCCATCGCGATCGCGAGGGCACGCTCGTCCTCCAGCCGCGGAGCGAGATCAACGCGCGCTACACGATGGGCTTCGCCGTCGGCTTCAACGGGCGAGCGCGAGCGCCGTGAGCACGACGCCTCTCGTATCAGCGCCGCTGCCCGTCTGCTAGACGAGGTTCGGTGCTCGGCTGGCTCTTCGGTCGGAGGAAGCGTGAGGGATGGAAGGCGGCGCCGTGCCTCGCCGGCCTCGACGCGGCCGATCTGCGCCGGCTCGAGCCGCACGTGAGCGAGCGGCGCCTCCGCGCGGGTGAGGTCCTCGTGGCCGAGGGCGATCCCGCGGCGGAGCTGTTCCTCGTCACCGAGGGCGAGGTCGACGTGGTCCGCGCCGGCGACGGAGGCGACGTCGCGCTCGGACGGCTCGGCGCGGGCGACATCGCGGGCGAGGTCGCGCTGTTCGATCGCGGGCCGCGCTCCGCCACGCTGCGCGCGCGGACGGACGCGCTCGTCCACGCGATCCCGTTCGCCTGCCTCGACGGATCGAAGGGCGGGCTGTCCGCCGAGGCGCGCCTGCGCGTGCTGTCACGCGTCGGCGTCGAGCTGGCCGGTCGGGTGCGCGCGGGCGGCGAGGCGTCGGAGCTCGCGCATCGCACGGGCGCGGCGATGGGCGATCTGCTCGTCTCGGTGCTGACGCTCCAGTGCATCTACGCGATCACGCTCACCGCGCTGCCGTTCCTCTCCGGCCTGCTCCCGTCGAGCACGACCTACGTGAGCATCCCGCTGCAGCTCGTGTTCGGCATCGCCGGCATCGCGTTCATCGTGCGGACCGGGCTGCCTCTGCGGATGTTCGGCATCGGCCTCCGCGGCCTCGCCTCGTCGATCGCGCTCTCCGTCGCGGTCACCGTGCCGTTCCTCGGCGTGGTGACGGCGGTGAAGTGGATCGTGCTCCGGGCGAAGGGCGGCGTGGGGCCGGTGATCGAGCACACCGATCTCGCGGCCGTCGCGTCCGACCCGCGCACCCAGACGCTCTTCGCGGTCTACGCCGTGTCGTGCGTCGTGCAGGAGCTCATCGTGCGCTCCGCGCTGCAGTCGAGCTTGCACCTGTTCCTCGTGGGCAAGCAGGCGCGCCTCCGCGCGATCGGCGTCTGCGCGCTGGTCTTCGCGACCAACCACCTCCACATGTCCGCGCTCTTCGCCGCGGTCGTGCTCCTGCCCGGGATCCTCTGGGGCTGGATGTTCGCGCGCCGGCGCAACCTCGCGGGCGTGATTCTCTCGCACGTGGTCGTCGGTGCGTACGTATTCTTCGTGCTCGGTGTGAACGTCGGATGAAGACCTTCGCTGCGCTCGCGCTCCTCGCGCTCTCGGGATGCATCGGCACGTGCGACCGCACGCCTCCACCGCCCGCGCCGGCGGCGTCCGCCTCGGCGCCGGTCGCGAGTGCGGTGAAGCCCGAGGCGGGGCCGCCTCCGGTGGACGCCGCGGCGGTCGTCGATCGGGGCAAGACGCTCTACGCGCGCTATTGCGATTTCTGCCACGGCAAGGACGGCCGCGGCTACGCCGCCGACGAGGCACCGGCGCTCGCGAGCGACGATCTCCTCGGCATCGCGACGGACGAGTACCTGCGCGACGCGATCCTCAAGGGACGTCCGGGCACGACGATGAGCTCCTGGGGTCTCGCGCGGGGCGGGCCGATCGGCGCCGACGACGCGAACGCGCTCGTGGCGTTCCTCCGCTCGTGGCAGACGAAGCCCGCCGCGGCGCTCGAGGAGCGCAAGAGCGAGGGCGACGCGGCCCGCGGCGCGGCGCTCTACGAGAAGCAGTGCGCGAAGTGCCACGGGAACAAGGGCAGCGGCGGCAAGTACAACGCCCTGTCGAACCACGAGCTCCTCGCCGAGGCGAGCGACGCGTTCCTCGCCGCGAGCATCGAGCGAGGTCGCCGGGGCACGCCGATGCCCGCCTTCGGCGACAAGCTCTCGAAGAAGGACGTCGACGACCTCATCGTCGCGATCCGGAGCTGGAAGGGCACGCCGGAGACGGACATCGAGCTCCCGCCCAAGCCGGGCGCGCTGAAGAACGTCGTCCTGAACCCGAAGGGCAAGCAGCCCGACTTCCCGGACGGCGCCGACTTCATCAAGGTCGACGTGGTGAAGGCCGAGCTCGACAAGGGGAGCGCGATGATCATCGTCGATGCGCGCGCGCCCGGCGACTACGCCCTGATGCACGTGGCCGGGGCGATCAGCGTGCCGTTCTACATGGTCGAGCAGTACGCCAAGGAGATCCCCAAGGACCGCACCATCCTCACCTACTGCGCGTGCCCGCACGCCGCGAGCGTGAAGGCGCGCGATGCGCTGCGCGCGCTCGGCTACAAGCGCGTCGCCGTGCTCGACGAGGGGATCAACGTGTGGCGTGACCGCGGCTATCCGGTGCGCGGCGGCGGGACGAAGCCGTGAGCGACACCGCGGCGCGCATCGCGGAGGAGCTGCGCATCCCGCAGGCCGGCGTGCGCGCGGTGCTCGCGCTCGTCGACGGCGGCGCGACGGTGCCGTTCATCGCGCGCTACCGCAAGGAGCAGACGGGCGGGCTCGACGAGGTCCAGATCCGCGCCGTGGCCGACGCGCGGGCGCGCATCGACGCCCTCGAGGAGCGGCGCGCCACCGTCCTCTCCACCATCGAGGAGCAGGGCAAGCTCACGCCCGAGCTGAAGAGGGCGATCGAGGCGTGCCGGACGCGCGCCGAGCTCGAGGATCTCTATCTCCCGTACCGGCCGAAGCGGCGGACGCGCGCGCAGGCGGCGCGCGAGCGCGGGCTCGAGCCGCTCGCGCACCGGATCCTCGCGCAGCCGCGCGACGGCGACCCGCGACGCGAGAAGGAGGAGGACCTCGCGGGCGCGCGCGACATCGTGGCGGAGATGGTGGCCGAGCGCGCGGACGTGCGTGCGCTCGTGCGCCAGCGGTTCGATCGCGAGGGGCTCGTCGAGTCGACCGCGGTCAAGGACAAGACGAAGGCGCCGACGAAGTTCGAGGCGTACTACGCGTTCTCCGAGCGCGCGAAGACCATCCCTTCGCACCGCTGGCTCGCGCTCGAGCGCGGCGAGGCCGAGGGCGTCCTGCGTGTGCGCGTGCGCGTCGACGAGGACGCGCTGCTCCGCGAGCTCCACGCGCGTGCGGGCGTGAAGCGCGGAACGCCGTTCGCCGGGCAGCTCGAGGAGGCCGTCGCCGACGGGATGAAGCGCCTGCTGTTGCCCTCGATCGAGAGCGACGTGCGCGCCGATCTCAAGCAGCGCTCCGACGTCGCGGCGGTGCAGGTGTTCGCCGAGAACGTGTCGAAGCTGCTCCTCGCGGCGCCGCTCGGGCGCCACGTGGTGCTCGGGATCGATCCGGGCCAGCGCACCGGCTGCAAGTGCGTGGTGGTGGACGACACGGGCAAGCTCCTCACGTACACGCTGATCAACCTGGTCACCGGCGACGCCGCGCGCGAGCACGCGCGCCGGACGGTCCTCGACCTGGTGACGACGCACCGGCCGCGCGCGATCGCGGTCGGCAACGGCACGCACGGGCGCGAGACGGCCGACTTCTGCCGTGACGTCCTCCGGCAGGCGAAGCACGACACCATGACCGTCCTCGTCAGCGAGTCGGGGGCGAGCGTCTACTCCGCGAGCGACGTCGCGCGCGAGGAGCTGCCCGACGTCGACCTCACCGTGCGCGGCGCGGTGTCGATCGCGCGCCGCCTGCAGGACCCGCTCGCGGAGCTGGTGAAGATCGATCCGAAGGCGATCGGCGTCGGGCAATACCAGCACGACGTCGACCCGAAGCTCCTCGACAAGAAGCTCGACGAGGTCGTCGAGACGTGCGTCAACGCCGTCGGCGTCGAGCTCAACACCGCGAGCGCGCCGCTCCTCGCGCGGGTCGCGGGGATCGGCCCTGCGCTCGCGAGGAACATCGTCGCGCACCGGCAGGGCAAGGGCGCGTTCCGCTCGCGGCGCGAGCTGCTCGACGTCGCGAAGCTCGGGCCGAAGGCCTTCGAGCAGGCCGCCGGCTTCGTGCGCATCCGCGGCGCGAAGAACCCGCTCGACGCGAGCGCGGTGCATCCGGAGCGCTACGCGCTCGTCGAGCGGATCGCGCGCGACGCGGGCGTCGATCTGCGTGCGCTCGTGGGCAACGAGCAGCTCGTCGCGAAGGTCCCGTGGGCGTCGTATGCGAGCGGCGACGTCGGCGCGCCGACGCTCGAGGACATCCGCCGCGAGCTCGCGAAGCCGGGACGCGATCCGCGCGAGGACTTCGAGGCGCCCGCCTTCCGCGACGACGTGCGGACGCTCGAGGACGTGAAGCCCGGGATGGTCCTCGACGGCGTCGTCACGAACGTGACCGCGTTCGGTGCGTTCGTGGACATCGGCGTGCACCAGGACGGCCTCGTGCACGTCTCGCAGCTCGCCGATCGCTTCGTGAAGGATCCGCACGAGGTCGCGCACGTCGGCGATCGCGTGAAGGTGAAGGTCCTCGAGGTCGATCTCGCGCGAAAGCGCATCGCGCTCTCGCGCCGCGCCGTCCTCTCCTGAGCGCCGCTTGCGCAGCGGTCTGCGCGACGGTCGCCGGATCGGCGGCGCGTGCACGATCCTCGTATTCCGATCTCGCACTGCTCTTCCGGTGGTGCTGGAACGCTGGAATTTCCGGGGTCGCGACGACGTCGTTGCGCGAGTCGCGCAGCGGTCCCCGGTGGCACCGCGCTTGCGCGACCGCTCCTCGTGGGAAGCCGGACGCGACTCGGGGGCTTGATGGCGATGGTGATCTTCGGCGCGGCGGCGTGCACCGCGAGCGCCGACGGCGACGCCCCTCCGCCGATCGCCGACGACGGCGAGGAGGCGGAGCTGCGCGCCCTCGAGATCGAAGACGACGAGCCGATCGTCGACGAGGGCGACCCCGAGCTGGTGCGGCTCGACCCGGAGGAGAACCCCCTCGCGGACGACGAGGAGGACGAGCCCGAGGTCGACCTGGGCACGCTCTCGCCACAGGTGACGAACGCGCAGATCTCCGGCAAGGAGAAGCGCGCGAGCGTCTCGGGCAAGACCTACGAGTGCCGGCCCGCGGTGCGCGACTGCGTGTGTCAGGGCTCGCCGCTGAACTGCGAGATGCCGAACGCGCAGCCCGGCCGCAACCGCTACCTGCCGCCGTCGTTCGTCGACGAGATGAACCGCCGCACGAGCGATCGCGAGAAGGTGCTCGACGCGGGCCGCTGGGAGGTGAAGCCCGGGACCGTGCTCTACGACGGCACCGGCCGGCAGCGCGGCGCGTTCACCAGCCAGTGCTTCGCGTGGGCGGCGCCGACGGGCGACGCGCTCGCGAAGGTCGACGGCGTGTGCGCCAAGATCAACTTCGGCCAGATCAAGTCGATGAAGGGCGCGGGCGACGCGGCCAGGAGGCCCTACGTCTACGCGTTCAACGTGTTCATCGGCGGCACGCTGGACTCGAGCGGATGGATCCCGCTCGACGACGTGGTGCAGAAGGCGGAGCTCGTGAAGATGGGCTCGCATGCGCCGCGCCGCGTGCGCTCGTTCGTCTCGACGAAGTACGTCATCAAGTCCGCCCGTGACTGGGGGCAGACGCCGGAGACGTTCGTGTCCGACCGCCTGCCGGCGTGGGCGCAGTCGAAGGTCGCGCCCGGACCGGGCAGCCGCAAGGTCCGCGACTACCTGCTTCGTGACGGCAACCTGATCAACCTCGCCTATGGCACGCCGCGCGTCGGCGGCGCCGCGACCGACACGTTCTTCGTCGGCGACGCGGCGCTCGCGTTCGAGCGCGTGCGCTCGACGGCCAGGCGCCCGACGCTCGTGCGCGTCCCCGTCGACGACCGCAGCCGGCCGACGCTGATCTTCGCCTACGGATCGATCGAGGGCCGCTTCGGCTGGGTCGCGCTGCCGGCGTTCCGTCGCGGCGCGGTGAGGACGAACGCGTCCGACTCGTGCGCCGGCAAGGTCGACGGCGTGTACTGCAGCGCGACCGCGAGCGACGCCGGCTACTTCTGCCGCGGCGGCGCGCTCACCGCGGTGAAGTGTCAAAGCGGGCAGCGCTGCGCCGGCGGCTCGCCGGACGGCCAGGTCCTGCAGTGCGCGCGGTGACGCGTCAGCGGCGCCTGAGGCCGAGCAGCGTCGCGAGCACGGCGTCGACGTCCTCGAGGCGGCGCGAGCCCGGGCCGGTGCCGGTGATCGAGCGATAGACGTCGGTCTCGGTGAAGAGCCACTCGGCGTAGCCGCGCACGTAGTGCTCCGGGTGCGTCTCACCGAACATGGTGCGGCCGCGCGCGACGAGGTCCTCGCCGAGCGACTTGCACTCCTCGAGGTACGCGCGGGTGTCGAGGCGGAGCCGCTCGGGCGCGCGCCCCATCTGGCCGCGCATCTCGAGGCGGAGGACCGCGTCGAGGTCCCGGCAGGCGAGCAGCCCGAGTCGATCGGCGGTGAGCTCGCTCGCGAGCGCGTAGATGCGCTTCGTCTTCGGCGACGAGCGCAGCGACGCCGCGCGCACCCAGGCGAGCTCCGGATTGCCTTCGTGCGCGAGGCAATGGCCGATCTCGTGGCCGATCACCGCGACGAGCTCGGTGCGATCGCACACGTCGAGGCAGTCGCCGATGAGCTCGATGCCGATCGGCGCGCCGTGCAGGACGAGGCGCGCGGTGCGACCCTCCATGCGCTCGCGCGCGTGATAGAGCTCCACGTCGTCGTCACACCCGAGCGCGCGCGCCGCCTCCGCGGCGGCCTCGTACGCCTCCGGCGCCATCGACGGCACGAGGCGGAGCGAATAGGAGAGGAGGTACCGGCGCTGCGTCTCGACGTCCTGCGCGAGATGGGCCGCGCGGGCCTCGGGCATCTCGCGGGTGAGCTGCTCGGCGATCGTTCGCTCGGCCGAGAGCCGGACGCGTTCGACCAGCGACGGACTCACTCGGCTGCGGCCCCGTCGTCGAGCGTGACCGGTCGCGACGGCCGCTCGAGATCGCGGAGGTACTGCTTGAGCGTCCCCTCGCGGACCATCTTCGCGAGCATCTCCTTCTGTCCCTGCTCCTCCTTCTTGCGCGAACGCGCGACGCCGAGGCAGATGGCGACCGCGACGACGAGGAAGACTCCGTCGAGCGCCAGGAGCAGCCCGCCCGCAACGCGGTGATGGGCACCGACGATCAGCCCGGCGATGCCGAGCGCTTTGGCGAGGATCAGGAGAGCGAGAGCGACGAAGTTCCGGGACGTTTCTGGCATGTGGGTACGGCTGGATGGAGGAGTCCCCCGCGACGATTCGCCGCGATCCCAAAGCACGGCCCGTGCCATCGATTAAAGCCCGTTAATCGAGGGCGCTATCCCGCAAGGACCCTTTCACTTTTGCACGACCCATCGTGCGAAGTTGCGCGACGCGTCAATGCGAACGGTCGTTTGTTTTCGTCCGTTAAGAACGCTTCAGGTGGCGCGCGCGCGCCGCCACGCCTGGAGCTCGTCGGCGCTCTTCGTGTTGAGCACGTGCTCCTTCGCGAGCCACGCGCGCCGCGCGATGCCGACGCCGTAGCGGAGGTGCGCGAGCTCGCGGACGCCGTGCGCGTCGCTGTTGATCACGACGGGGACGCCGAGCTCGCGCGCCATCCGGCACGTGTGCTCGTCGACGTCGAGCCGGAGCGGCGAGCTGTTCAGCTCGACGGCGACGCCCGCGCGCTTGGCCGCGGTGAGCACGACCTCCATGTCCATCTGCGCGCCGGCCCGGACGCCGAGCTGCCGGCCGGTCGCGTGGCCGAGGCAGTCGATCTTGCCCGACTCGATCGCCTTCACCACGCGCTTGGTCATCTCCTCGCGCGGCATGTTGAGGTGCGAGTGGACGCTGCCGACGACCCAGTCGAGCTCGCCGAGCGCATCGTCGAGATCGAGCGAGCCGTCGCCGAGGATGTCGGCTTCGACGCCGGCGAAGAGACGGATCTTGCCGTCCATCTTCTCCTCGACCTCGCGCAGCTTCTTCACCTGCGCCATCAGGCGATCCTTCGTCAGCCCGCGCACGAACGTCAGCGCCTCGGAGTGATCGGTGATCGCGACGTACGACCGACCGGCATCGTGCGCCGCCTCGGCCATCTGCTCGAGCGTGCTCTTCCCGTCGGTCTCCGTGGTGTGCATGTGGAGATCGCCGCGGAGGTCCTCGAGCGTGACGAGCGCCGGCAGCGTGCCGGCGACGCTCGCCTCGATCTCGCCGCGGTTCTCGCGCAGCTCCGGCGCCATCCAGCGGAGGCCGATCGCCTCGTACACCTTGGCCTCGTCGTCGCCTGCGAGCTTGTTGCCGCTCGCGTCGAAGACGCCGTACTCGCTCACCTTGAGGCCCTTCTTCACCGCGATGGTGCGCATCGCGACGTTGTGGTCCTTCGATCCGGTGAAGTACTGCAGCGCGGCGCCCCACGAGTCGGGCGGCACCACGCGGAGATCGGCCTGCAGGCCCCCGTCGAGGACGACGCTGCTCTTCGACTCGCCGGTCGCCAGCACCTCGACGACGTCGGGCGCGGTGCGGAACGCCTCGTGGATCGCGGGCGCGTGCTCTTCGCGCGCGGAGACGAGGATGTCGAGATCGCCAACCGTCTCGGCGCGCCGGCGAAGGCTGCCCGCCGGCTCGCACGCGAGGACGCCGGCCACGGCCTTCATCCGCGCGACAAGCGCGTCGGCGGCGAGGAGCGCCTCGGCCATCGTCCGTCGCTTCGGCGCGGCGGCGCGCTTCTTCCACGCGGCGATCGCGAGGACGAGCTTCTCCTCCTTCTTCTGTCCGAAGCGAGGGAGGTCGCGGAGCTTGCCCGCCTTCGCCGCCTCCTCGAGCGCGTCGACGGTGGTGATGCCGCGCTCCTTCCAGACCTGCTGCGCGGTCTTCAGCCCGATGCCGGGCACGTTCATCAGATCGAGCAGCCCCGGAGGCAGCTTCGCGCGGAGCTCCTCGGCCTCGGCGATCTTGCCCGTCTCGAGGAGCTCCTTGATCCGCCGCGCGACGCCGCCGCCGATCCCGCGGACCTTCTCGACCTCTCCCGCGCGCACCAGATCGGCGACGTTCTCGTTCGTACCCTCGACCGCGCGCGCCGCGTTGCGGAAGGCGCGAACGGGGAAGGGGCCCTCGCCCGACAGCTCGAGCAGATCGGCGAGGTCCTCCAGGGCACGGGCGACGGCGACGTTGTCCACGCGCCCATCCTAGACCACGCGCGCAGTCACGTCCTCGGGCCCGCGCCCTTCTCGTACGTGCCCATCAGCTGCCCGCGGGCGAGGATGTGGCCCTCGATCTTCTTCATCAGCTCGGGGGCGGTCGGCTCGCCGATGTCCTGCATCACGGTGTCGAGCGCGTACACCTTGAAGAAGTAGCGATGGCGCCCGACCGGCGGACACGGACCGCCGTACGTCGTCTTGCCGAAGTCGTTCTTGCCCGCGCGCGCCCCTTGCGGCGGCGCGGTCGTTCCTTCGGGGAGCGATCGCGTATCGGCGGGGAGATCGTAGAGCACCCAGTGCACGAACGTCTGCTTCGGCGCCTTCGGATCGGGCGCGTCGGGATCGTCGACCACGACCGCGAAGCTCTTCGTGCCGGCCGGCGGATCGCGCCACGCGAGCGGAGGAGAGACGTCCTGCCCCTGACACGTGAACCGCGAGGGCACGGTCCCGCCCTCGGCGAACGCGGCCGAGGTCAGATCGAGCGAGCCCTGCTCGGCGCCCGTCGCAGGCGCGCGCGGTGTGACGGGCTTGGTCGCCTCCTCGGTCGTGCTGGTCTTCGAGCACGCGGCCGCGGCGATCAGCAGCGCGGCGACGAACGGACGGGTGGTCGAGCTCATGGCGTCTTCCTCCTCGGGAGGCCGGCGAGCAACCGCGATGCCCGCCCGCGTGCTCGCGCTCACGTCTCGCTGGTGAACACGATCTTCCCGAGGCGCGCCTCGTTCTCCGAGGCCTGCGCGCGCTCTTCCTCGAGCGCCTCCGCTTCGGCCTCGAGGTCGGCGAAGCGGTAGCGCACCTCGCCCTCGGGGCCCACGTCGACGTCGCCGCCGAGCTCGACGACGCGCCTCGTGATCTCCTTCGAGGACGGCTCGTCGCCGGTGGCGATGCGATAGGCGCTCTTCAGCGCCTCGTCGGGGACCGGCTGCTTCTTCGGCGCGCGTGTCAGGACCTCGCGGAGGATCGCGAGCCGCGCCTTCTCCTCGGCGACCGCGCTGCGCTTGCGCGCGCGGAACAGCGCGCGGATCGCCGGCAGCGCGAGCACCCCGAGCGAGAAGACGAACGGCACCAGTCCGAGCGCGATCGGCAGCCCGTTGTCGACGAACACCGGCGGCTGCCCGCGCGGGCGGCGCTCGAACAGCGCCATGAGGTTCGTGATCGTGAGCCCGTTGGACATGACGAAGCTCGCGGCGAGCGCGTTGAACACGTTGAGCGCGACGATCCCCACGTTCGCGCCGGCGGTGTTGCCGGTGAGCGGCGGGAGCACCGGCGGGCTCTCCCATGCGGGGCGTGCGGCGTGCATCGGCGCGCCCGCGCCGGCGGTCCGGCGGAGCGCCTCGAAGCGGTAGACGATGCCGCCCTGCTCGGCGACGTCGACGGTGCCGTCGTGATCGAGCATCAGGCGCGCCATCAGCGGATCGGCCTCTTCGCGCGGCAGCCCGGTGACGCGCATCACGTCCGCGAGGCCGATGCGTCCCTCGAGACGGCGGATCTCCGCGAGCACGCGCGCGCGCATCGCATGCGGATCGACCGGCGGCATCGTGGGACCGAACACGAAGCGGTTCACCTTCTCGTAGAAGGGCACGTCCGGCGCCTCGCCCCGGACCGCGCGGCGCTCGAACGTGGACATCGACGTGTCGACGTAGAACGGGGACCACGGGTGGAACGTCCAGAAGAGCGCGTCGGCGATCATCCGGAACAGCCCGGCGAGGATCGGCCCGGCGGCGCCGCTGCCCTCGTCGCGATCGTTCGAGCGGCCCGCGAACGTGAGCCCGATGAGCAGGGCGACGAACAGGAGGGCGTATGCGACCATCACGACGAGGAGCCACGCGCGGACGACGAAGCGGCCGACGCCGAGCAGCGCGCCGCCAATCTTCTTCGCGATCCGCTCGAACCGCTCCTGCGTCTCCCACGGCTTGGTGAAGCCGTGCGGGAAGACGTGCACCAGATCGCCGTCCTCGCTCACCCGGAGGTGGCCGCGGTACTCGCTCGTGAGGACGTTCAGGCCGGCTTCGGCGTCGCGGGTGGGCAGCCCGCTCGCGACCGAGGCGTCCGCCACGGTGAACGGCTTGTTCGGCGCAGGGATCGCCTTCTTCAAGACCTCGGCCGCAGCGGCCGGGTCCATCGAGCGCACCGGTTGGGTCACCGCGGCAACATAAGTCGCCGCGTCAATCTTGCACGTACGTGATCCAGCGGGCGAACGCGGCTTCGCGCCCCGCCTGGATCGCGGTGAGCCGGTCCGTCAACCTCTGCGTGACGGGCCCGGGGGCCTGCCCGAGGGCTCGGCCGTTGACCGATCCGATCGGCGCAATCGGATAGGAGGTGGCGGTGAGGAACGCCTCGTCGGCCGACGCGAAGGCGTCCGCCGGCAGGGGCTCCTCGCGAACGGCGATCCCGCCCGCGCGCGCGAGCTCGATGACCGCGTCGCGGGTGATCCCTGCGAGCACGTAGACGAGCGGCGGCGTCCAGAGCGCGCCGCCGACGACGGCGAATGCGTTGGCCGTCGGCGCCTCGGCGACGCAGCCGTCGCGATCGAGCAGCACGACCTCGTCCGCACCGGCCGCCATCGCGCGCCGCTTCGCGAGCATCGGCCCGAGGTACGCGGCCGCGGCCTTCACCGACGGATCGATCGCCTCGGGCGCCGCCTTGCGCGCGTCGTCGAACATGGCGATGCGCATCGGCGCCGTGCGCGGGGGATCCTCGTAGAGCTGCGCGGCCACCGCGACGTGCGCCCCGCCGGCGCGTGGCACGAGGTCCGGCTCGCGCGCGGAGAAGAACGCCGACCAGCGCACGAGCCCCTCGTCCTTGCCCGCCGCGGCGACGACCGCGCGCGCCGCCTCGACGAGCTCGTCCTCGCCGTGGGCGAGCTCGAGGCCGACGAGGCGGGCCGAGCGGAGGAAGCGCGCCACGTGCTCGCGCGCGCGGAACAGCGCCGGTCCCCGATCGGTCCGATGGAACGAGCCGACGTCGAACACGAGGCTCCCCCGCTGCGCGGCGTGCGCCATGAGCGGGAGCGTCGCGTCGCTCGTCGCGATCATCGTCCCGTCGACCCACATGCGAGGCGCGGTGATCGCCACTAGCCCAGCCTCCCGAGCACCTTCTTCACGTCGTCGCGGAAGGCGCGCGCGCTCGCGTAGCGCTGCGAGGCGTCGGAGGCGAGCGCCGTCGTGAGCACGTCGTCGAGGGCCGGATCGATCCCCTCGACCACCATCGAGGGACGCGGCGGGGGCTCGACCGACTTCTTGAGGAAGAGCTCGCCGAGGGTGGGCGCGTCGTGAGGGAGCTGGCCGGTGAGCGCTTCGAACATCGCCACGCCGAGAGAGTACACGTCCGAGCGCGCGTCGAGGCGCTCTCCGCGGGTCTGCTCGGGAGACATGTACGCCGGCGATCCGCAGAGCATGCCGTGGGTGGTGAGCTCGGCGTGCTCGGGATCGACGTCGCGCAGCTTCGCCAGACCGAAGTCGCAGACCTTCACCACGTCGCACGTGTTGCCGTCGTCGTCCTTCCCCGGGACGAGCATGAGGTTCTCGGGCTTGATGTCGCGATGGATGATGCCGGCGTCGTGCGCCACCGCGAGCGCGCTGCACGTCTGCATCGCGATCTTCGCGACGAGCGAGGCGGTCAGACGGCCCTCCGCCGCGAGGATCGCCTCGAGGCTCCGCCCGGTGAGCAGCTCCATCGCGATGTAGGGGACGCCGTCGTCGTCCAGCGCGAAGTCGAGACCGAAGTCGATGACGCGCGCCACGTTGGGGTGCTCGAGCTTGCTCGCGGCGAGCGCCTCCGCCTTGAAGCGTTTGACGAACTGCGCCTGCGCGCGGTTCTCGTCGTGGAGCACCTTCACCGCGACGGGACGCTCGAGGTGAAGGTGCAGCGCGCGGAAGACCGCCGCGCTCGCGCCGCTGCCGATCACCGAGTCGATGCGGTACTTGCCCGCGACGACCCGGCCGACGAGCGCGTGCTCCGGGAACGACGAGCCCTCGTTCGGGACGGACGACGAGAACGCGAGGCTCTGCGGGACGAGCGAGTCGATCACGCCGAAGGCGGGCGGGCGCGTCGATCCGTGCGGTCCGTCGATCACCATCGTCTCGACGAGCGTGTCGTCGGATCGTTCGACGGCGACGAACGCATCGTCGTCGTCCGGCGGCGGCATCGTCTTCGACGGCTCGTCGTCGAGGCGCTCGACGAGATCGAGGAGCACGGCCATCTGCTCGCGCGTGACCGGCCTGACGCGAAGGGGATGACCCTCCGCGGTGGCCTCGCCCGCGGTGTCCGCGAGCAGCACGACGGGCGCCGCATCGGGGATGTCGAGCTCGAGCAGATGCTGGCCCGCGGCGGCCGGCGGCGACACGAGCGGCACGATCTCGATCTCGTGACGGAGCGCCCCTCGGAGGACGCGCGCCACGTCGCGCGCGTCGCCGAGATCGCCGCGGAGCCGAGGTAAACCCATGCTGCATCGCCAGGATAGACGCGATCGGCCGCGCGTGGTCGATTTCCCCGTATCGGGTACGGCGCGCGCCCTCCCGAGAGGCCGTGTTAGGGTCGCCGCCCGATGCAGCTGGGCAGCAAGGCTATCCTCATCGTGTTGGTCGCGACGGCGATGTCGGCCGCGTCCGCGTCCGCCGTGGCGAAGCCGACGGCCCCCGCCAAGGAGTCCGGGCCGAAGCCGTGGTGCGCGCCGGAGGTCTCCGAGCTGTCCGATCACACGTGCTGGTTCGACGGCGGCACTCCGGCGGACGGCCGGCGCACGCTCGTCGTCTATCTCCACGGCGCGTACGCGGCGACGCCCGGCTTCCAGCACCTGCAGCAGAAGGCGCTCGCGCTGCACGCGAAGCGTCACTCCTTCACGCTCCTCCTCCCGACCGCGCCGCGCACCGAAGGCGGCTACCTCTGGCCGGGATCGGCGGAGAAGCAGAAGACGGAGGAGGCGGCGATCCTCGCGAACATCGCCCAGTCGAAGGCCGAGCTCGAGCGGCGGCAGGGCAAGCCGTTCGACGAGACGTTCATCGTCGGCTTCTCGAGCGGGGCGTATTACGCGAGCTCGCTCGCGATCCGATCGGCGATCGACGTCGACGGCTTCATCGTTCTCGCGGGCGGCTCGTCGTGGGTGCGCCCGCCGGTGAACGGCTCGGCGAAGCGCGCGCCGGTCTTCGTCGGCGTGTCCGCGAAGGACAAGCAGACGCGGGAGCACTCGCGCGCGCTCGGCGCGACGCTCGCGGCGCTCGGATGGCCGCGCCGGGTCGAGGAGCGCGGCGCCGGGCACGAGGTCGACTGGACCTTCATGGCGCACGGCATCGCGTGGCTCCGCGCGCAGAACCAGGGCAAGGCCGGTCACCTCGCGGCGCAGGCCGCCGCCCTCCACGAGTAGTGTTCGGGCGCGGCACCGGTCGGGACGCGCTCGCCGCGTGGCTGCGCCGCCGGGCCAGGAAGGCGAGCCGCTTCGTCGCGCTCGAGGAGGCGCTCCTCACCGGACGCTTCGCGCGCTACGCCGCGCAGCGCCTGCTCGCGTTCGGACTGTCGCGCACGTGGGCGATCGCGCTGCACGTCGCCGAGCTCACCATCCTCGCGGAGGTCTTCGGGGCGAAGCCGTTCATCGCGTCGCTCGCGCTGCAGAACGTGACGCTCGTGGTCGACGCCTGGTACTGGGGCGCGCTCGAGGCGCTCCGCCGACGCCTGCGCGAGCTCGGTCCGGGATCGGAGTCGTCGGCGCTCACGTCGCGCTGGATGACGCTCGGCCTCTTCGCCGGCGCCGCGGTCCTGCTCGTTCCGATCGGCGTCGCGGTGAAGGACTGGAACGATCCCGATGCGCCGCCGATGCTGCATGCGTACGCGCTGCTCGTCTCGCTCCGCCTCGCGGCCGACGTCGTGCTGCGCACGTACTACTCGGGGGTGTTCGCGTTCCGGCGGATCCACCGGACGATGTGGTCGGTCCTCGCGGGGCCGACGTTCCTCGTCGCGATCACCCTCGTCCTGTGGGACGCCCTCGGCGGGTGGAGCTTCGTGCTCGCGATGCTCGTGTCGATCGTCGTCTCGCGCGGGCTGCTCCTCCTCTACACGCGGCGCGCGTATCGACGCTTCCGCGTGCCCCTGCCGCGGTGGACGCTGCGCCCGCGCGGATGGCCGTCGCTCGCGATGGCGAAGACCGCCGCGCTCGCGGGCACCGCGAACCTGACGACGAGGCTCGGAGCGGTCGTGCTCCTCGCGGCGCTGATCCCGTCGCTCGCGGCGGACGACCCGTTCGAGGATCCGCGGACCCAGGCGTTCGCCTTCGCGCTCCACCTCGCGGCCCCGATGCTGTTCCTCGCGAGCCAGTGGGGGTTCGTCTTCTATCACGACTGGAAGCGGCTCGAGCGCGACGAGGCCAGCGTGCTCGCGCGTCATCTCCACGGACGCCTGCTCGTCGTCGCGGTGCTCGTCGGCACCGTCGGATGGCTCGGCGTCGTGGCGCTCACGCTGCGCGTGCTGCCGTGGAGCGACGTCGGGCCGACGCTCCTCTCGCTCCTCGCCTCGTCGATCGGCCTCTCGCTCTGGACGGCGGCGCAGCTGCGCGGCTTCGCGCGCGGGGAGTTCGTGCGCCAGCTCACCACCGCCGCGGCGATGATCGCGATCGTGTGGGCGACGCTCTCGGCGACGTTCGCCGGCCCGATCGCGTGGTACCTCGCGCTCGCGTGCGGACCCTGGGCGGCGGTGGCGCTCGACGCGCTCGTCGCGCGGCTCGGCGGCGCGCAGGCCACGGGCCTCGTGACGACCGTCGGCGCGTGGGCGCGCGCGCTTCGGGCGGCGCGCGGACCGGTCCAGGTCTGGCAGGCGTCGGCGACGCGCTCGGACGTCGTCGCCGCGCGCATCGCGGCGAGGCTCGGATCGCGCGGCGCGGTCGTGAGGTCGGGCGATCACGTCGCCTGGTTCGAGCGGCCGCCGTTCACCGCCCGGACGGAGTGGCTGACCACCGGCGGCGGCGCGTTCGCCTCGCTCGCACGCTCGGAAAAGATGCCACATTTGACACGTGTTTCGAAGGACGCGTCCGAGCTCGGCGCGGTCCACGCGCGCCTGTTCCCGGAGGGCTTCGTCCTCCGCGTCGGCCGGGCGGCGCCGGCGCGGTACCGTGCGCTCGATCCCGAGGTCCGGCAGGCGATCTGGCGCGACGCGGTGCGTGCCCATCGGGGGATGCGCGGCCGATCGGGCTGGTTCGTCACCTGCTTCGCGCCGGACGGGCCGACCGAGGCGGTGTTCGCGGCGCCCCGGCCGGTCGATCCCGCGCGCTCGGAGGCGTGGTGGCGCGAGCTCGAGCCCGCGAGCTTCCGGCTCGCACCTACAGGCGCGCCTCCACGAACGGATGACAAGGGCCGTCGAATCGAGGCGTGAAACCCGGACCGGAGCCAGCTATCGTCGAGGCGTGGAGAAGCGCCATTTCCTTGCCGTCTGCTTTGCGGGGTTCGTGGTCGGCTGCACGTCGCTCCTCGGTGACTTCGAGGTCTCTCCGAGCGCGGGCGTCGACGGCGGGCAGGTCACCAACTGCACCGGACCCGACTGCCCCTGCACCGGCACGCAGGTGAAGTGCAACGGCGTCTGCGTGGACCTCACCACCGACGCGAAGAACTGCGGCGAGTGCGGGAAGGCGTGCAGCGACGGGCTCGTCTGCGAGGCGAGCGCATGCAAATGCGAAAGCGGAGGAAACCTCTGCGGCGGGACGTGTGCATCCCGCACGGATCGCTCGAAGTGCGGCGCCGCCTGCGCGCCCTGCCAGAACGACGAGATCTGCGACACGACGTGCAAGCCGGCGCCCGCGCCCGAGTACGCGAAGGAGCCGCTCGCTCCCGCGGGCTGGCAGGACCCGGGAGGCAACCCGTTCGCCATCGAGATCAAGCCGACGGGGATCCCGGGCACGATCTACGAGTGCCGCACCGGTCCGGCCGCGGCCTTCACGCCGACGGTGCCGGAGTGGAAGCCGTGCGACGGCGCCCAGGGCACCGGGACCACGCACCGGCCCACGCCCGACGCGGCGACGCCGGAGGGCACGTACCGCACCGAGTACCGCTACCGGATCGACACGTACCGGAGCCCGACGATCGCCGCTCGTCTGTACATGAGCCGCAGCCTCGATCGCGTCCCGATGTGCCCGCGCCCGAACCAGCCGGGCGACGGTCCGCACTTCACCGATCAGGAGATCTTCGCGGCCGTGCTCCAGTGGTCGAACCAGAACGGCGGCGCGTTCCCGCTCAACGGCCTCTTCCCGCTGGGGAGCAACCCGCCGGACCGGAACGATCCCATCTACCTGCTCAATCCCTGGATCCGGATCCCGTTCACCGGCATCTCGATGCCGAGCGGCGCGGGCAACTGGCCGGGCCCGCTCACCGATTACCGGCTCGACGAGCGGAGCCTGCGTCACCGCTTCGTGATGAACCAGCTCCGGAACCTCATCCTCGTGAAGCGCTCCTACGTGAGCCCGCGCACGAAGGACTGCAGGAACCGCTTCCGCATCGGTCACCCGCGCGCGGCCCAGTTCGGTCCGACCGGACGCGGCGAGCGGCTCGTCGACTGCGAGGCGTTCGTCCTGAACTCGCACGGCAACGCCGTGTGCGTGAACGCGGGACCGGGCCCGAACCCGAAGCCGGTGATCAGCCCGATCGATCGGCGGCCGCTGCCCGACCAGCCGGGCGCCGGGACCGTCGCCGCGACGAAGGGGTCCGACACGATCACGATGACCAACGGCCTCGCCGGCGCGGGCTGGGTTGGCAGCTGGCTCTACATCCAGGATCCCGACCCCAACGATCCGAACCTCGCGCCCGGGCGCTGGTACCAGATCAAGGCGCTGCCTTCGGCGGGCAAGGTCCAGCTCACCGAGCCGTACGCGCGCACCGGAGGCGGCGCCCTCTCGTACCGCTACAAGTACGGCGCGCTCGTCGACGACTTCGACGTCCCGGCCGGGTTCATGAAGCTCCACCAGGACGGCGGTCACTTCTATGCGACGGGGGTCGCCGGCCAGTACCCCCCGTCGAAGCAGACGAAGTGCGAGACGAAGGGCTGCGCGAACGGAAAGCCCTGGTTGACTTACCTCCCGCCCTGACGCACGGTCGCGAGGCCCCCGGGGCTCGCGGCGAAAGCCGCTCTCTCGCCGGCGACGGAGATCGCGGTCTCGGCGCCGGAAAAGAGGTCGCGTTGTGCGCCTCAACACCCCCCGGGGGCGCTCCTCCCGATCGATGCGCTTCGCGGATGCCGTCGCCGACCCGCGCAGGATCGAGCGCCAGCTCGATCGGCTCGCCGCGCGTGCCCGGGGCCGCCGGGCGGACGCGCTCGCGCAGGACGGCGTGCGCTTCGTGCAGCTGCTCGACGATCGCGAGCGCGTGGTCGCGCTCCTCTCGCGCGCGCTCGCGGACGCGAGCTACCGTCCCGGCGTCGCGCGGGTGACCCGCGCGCATCTCGGGGGGAAGATCCGCGAGCTCGCCCGCGTGGGCGCGCTCGATCTCCTCGTCCACGCGGTCGTCGCCGACGTCCTCGCGTCGCGCATCGAGCCGACGCTGTCGGAGCGCGTCTACTCGTACCGATCGGGACGCTCCGCCTGGCAGGCGCTGCGCTGGCTCGCGCGCGTCGCGATCGATCATCGCGCCGAGCGCCCGGACCCGCGGACGCGCGGCGTCTACGTCCTCCGCAGCGACGTGAAGAGCTACACCGACTCGATCCCCCTCGAGGACGAGGCGCCGCTCTGGCGCGAGCTCGCCGGCGCCGCCGGGCTCGAGCAGACGTCGCCGCACTTCGCGCTCGTGCGCGCGCTCGTGCAGCCCCGCATCCAGCTCGACGACGAGGCCGACGCGAGGCCGCGCGCGCGGGGCGTGCTCTTCGGCGTCGCGACCACCGCGCCGATCGCGAACCTGTACCTCCGGCCGCTCGACGACGCGCTCGCGGCGCGCGGCGCGTACGCGCGGTTCGGGGACGACGTGCTCTTCGCGAGCGCGGAGCCCGAACGGGTGCGCGAGGCGACGGAGACGTTGCGCCGGATCCTCGCCGCGCGCGGCCTCGAGGCGAACACGAGGAAGCTCCGCGTGCTCCACTGGAACGGCGCCGCGCGGTCGAGCGAGGTCTGGCCCGAGGCGCAGGCGACGGACGCGGTGTCGTTCCTCGGAGCGCACGTCCGCTTCGACGGGACGATCGCGCTCGCGCCCGCGAAGTGGACGGCGATGCTCCACGACGTGCGCGCGCGCATCCAGCGCACGGCGAGGCTCGTCGAGGGCGAGCCGCCGATGGAGCGGGCGAAGGTGCTCGTGTCGATCGTCGAGCAGGCGTTCGACGTGCGCTCCGACCTCGCGCTCGCCCATGCCCCGATGCTCGTCGATCTCGTCAGCGATCGCGCGCAGCTCCGCCAGCTCGATCACCTGCTCGCGCTGTGGATCGCCGAGGCGGTGACGGGCGAGCGCGGCCCGCGCGCCTTCCGCGCGATGCCGCCTCGCCGCCTGCGCGAAGCGGGTCTCGCTTCGCGCGTCGTGGCGCGGAACCGCGGGCTCTGACTCAGCGGCGGCGGCGCTTCGCGAGCACCGCGCCGATCGCGACGACCGCGCCGAGGGCGATGCCGCCGCCCGACGATCCGCCCGGCGCGGCGCTGCATCCGCTCGACGCCGCCGGATCGTCGAGGTCGGGGAGCGGCGGCCGGCGCTTGCTCGTCTTGGCGAGCGCGTCGTCCTCCGCCGCGTCGTCGTTGCCCTCGGGCACCTCGTAGTCGTAGCCGTCGGCCGAGCCGCCCGGATCCGCGCTCTCGTCCTCGGAGCCTTCCTGCGGCTCTGCCTCGTCGTCGCTCGGCGCGCCCGCGTCGGCTTCCTCCGGCTGGCCGGCGTCGACCGTCGCCGCGTCCGGCGTCGTCGTGCCGGCGTCCTTCGGCCGCGCATCGGCGGCCGCGTCGCGCATCGGCGCCGACGCATCCTCGTTCTCGTCGTCGAGCGACGACGACCCGTCGGCGACGCCGGCATCCATCACGCCGCCGCCGTCGGCGGACATCTGGAACCACGGCGTCTGCTTGCGCGCAGCCTCGTTCGTGAGCTCGACGTGGATGTGATCGTCGTGCGGGTGCGGACCGCCGTAGGCCGACGCGTTCGTCCCGTTCGCGCGCCAGATGGTGCGGTTCCAGATGATCAGCTGCACGCCCATCTTCGACGCGTTCATCACCAGGAAGTTCGCGATGACGTCGCCGCGCGTGCTGTCGGCGCCGCCTCCGCGCTTCGGGATCATGAGATCGAGCGCGCGACCGGTGCCGTGCACGCTCATGCGCGAGCTGTCCGCGGTGTTGCGCCGGCACGCGTAGCCGCCGACGGTGTCGATCACCGTGTAGCGATCGCGGAGGTAGACGCCGATGTCGCGCGCGCCGTCGCGGAGCCGGCCGGCGCATGCCGAAGCGCCACGCCAGAGCGGCGCGGCGTCGTACTCGTTGCGCACCAGACGCCCGGCCGCGAGCACCTCGGTCGGCAGCTTCCACGTTCGCTCGCCGGTCACCTCCGCGGAGTCGGAGCCGAGGAGATCGTCACCACCACATCCCGCGGCAAGAGCCGCGACGACGCCCACCACGAAGACGTGGCGAAGGAACGAGGACAGCATCGAGCGAGGTCGGCTGCACGATGTAAGCCAAGGTGATCCGTAGTGGGCGACCCCTGTTTTGCGCGGGGATCTGCGCGTCGCCTGGGATCCGAGGGAGCCGGATATGGATAATCGAGGCCCCGCCCCGGCGTCAGCGCTCGTCCATCGTCACGCGGTTCCGGCCGTTCTGCTTCGAGGCGTAGAGGGCGGCGTCGGCGCGGGCGAGGAGCTGGGCGGCGTTCGGCTCGTCCCGGTCGAGGATCGCCGCGCCGATCGACACCGTCACGCACGGGAGCAGCTTGCCCTCCGCGTCCCGGATCGGCGCGAGGCTCACCGCGTGCCGGAGCCGCTCGGCCACGCCGAGGGCGGCACGAGGCCCGGTGTCCGGGAGGATGACCGCGAACTCCTCGCCGCCGTAGCGCGCCACGAGGTCGGTCGGCCGGCAGGCGCTCTTCAGCGTGTGCGCGACGGCGACGAGCGTCGCGTCGCCGGCGGGATGACCGAGCTCGTCGTTCACGCGCTTGAAGTGATCGACGTCGACCATCAAGAGGGCGAGCGACTGATCGCTGCGCGCGAAGCGGTTCGAGAAGCGAGGCAGCGCGTCCTCGAGCCAGCGACGGTTGTAGAGGCCGGTGAGCGCGTCGACCAGCGCGTTGCGCTTGTATTCGCGCTGCAGCCGGATGTTCGTCGCGACGGTGGTGTTGTTCGCGCGGAGTCGCTGCGCGAGCAAGACGAGCAGGTTGATCGCGAAGTCGTGCGACGCGTTCACCAGGTTCCAGAACGTCGGGCCGTCGACGGCGACGACGCGCGACGGATCCGCCGCGACGACGTGCGCCGATGCCGGCCGCTCGTCGAGCACGCTCAGCTCGCCGACCGTCTCGCCCTCGCCGATGAACGCCACGGCCTCGCTCTGCGGCCCCCCCTCGAGGTGCACGCCGAGCCGCCCCTCGACGACCATGTACATCTCGCGGTTGGGCTGGCCCATGGTGAGCAGCACCTCGCCCGGTTGGAGGTCCCGCACCTCGCAGCCGGCGAGCGGGTCGGCGACGGAGTCGATGCTCACCCCCTCGAAGACCTTCAGCTTTCCGAGCACGTCGAGGACGGAACCAGCCATCGATTCGAGGATCGCATGCTAAGAAGCCGGCTGCCATGAGCACGGACGAGACCAAGGATTCCTTCGCCGCCCTCTTCGAGTCGTCCCAGGCCGGACCGGGTGCCGCGGCGCGTAAGAAGCGCGTCCGGGTGGGCGACCGGCTCGAGGCCGTCGTGGTCCAGGTCGGGCGCGACGCGGTCTTCGTCGAGCTCGACGGCAAGCAGCAGGCGTTCCTCGACACGGTGGAGCTCCGCGATCCCGACGGCACGATCCCGTACAAGGAAGGCGACGTCATCCGCGCGCACGTGGTCGAGGTCGACGAGCGGCGCGGCGTGGTCCGTCTCGGCAAGTCGATCGGCAAGCCCGGAAGCGTGGCGGCGATCGAGCAGGCGAAGGAGTCGGGCGTCGCCGTCGAGGGCAAGGTCACCGGTGTGAACAAGGGCGGTCTCGAGGTGGACCTCGGCGGCGCGCGCGCCTTCTGCCCGATCTCCCAGGCCGACGCCGGGTTCGTCGAGGATCCGAAGGCGCTCATCGGACAGACGCTGCGCTTCGTCGTCACCGACGTCCGCGACGGCGGCAAGAACGTCGTCGTCTCGCGCCGCGCGCTCATCGAGCGCGAGCGCGGCGAGTCGGCGGCGAAGGTCCTCGACCAGATCGTCACCGGCGCGGTCCTGCGCGGCACCGTCACCAGCGTCCGCGACTTCGGCGCGTTCGTCGATCTCGGCGGCATCGAGGGCATGATCCCGCGCTCGGAGATCGCCCACGACCGCAGCGTCTCCGTCGCCGAGGCCTTGAAGGCGGGCGACGCGGTCGAGGTGCAGGTCCGCGAGGTGCGCGACGGCGAGCCGGGGACCCCGGCGAAGGCCGGCGTATCTCACAAGCGCGGTCAGGCGACCAAGAAGATCACGCTCTCGCTGAAGGCGCTCGCCGCCGATCCGTGGGCGGACACCGACGTGGCGCAGGGACGGGTCTACGAGGGCACCGTCGTTCGTTCGACGGAGTTCGGACGCTTCGTCCGTCTCGCGCCCGGCATCGAGGGCCTGCTCCACGTGTCCGAGATCGGCCGCGGGGTGAGCGCCGACGAGGGCCAGCAGGTCCTCGTCGTGGTGAAGAAGCTCGATCGCGACGCGAAGAAGATCTCGCTCGCGCCGGCGCCCGAGGGCGCGCAGCCCGGCTCGATCGTCGCGGCGGCCGCGGGCGCGGACGTGAAGGTCGGCAGCGTCGTCACCGGCACGGTGGAGCGCATCGAGACCTACGGGATCTTCGTGCAGCTCGACGGGACGAAGGGACGCGCGGGGCGCGGCCTCGTGCCGAACGCGGAGCTCGGCGTGCCGCGCGGCACCGACCTGCGCAAGACCTTCCCCGAGGGGACGAAGGTCACCGCGAAGGTGCTCGAGACCGGCGAGGGGCGCTTGCGCCTCTCGATCAAGGGCGCGAAGGACGCCGAGGAGCGCGCCGACTTCGAGGCCGCCCGCGGCAAGGGCGCGGCCCCACGCTCGCTCGGCACGTTCGCCGATCTGCTGAAGGGCAAGAAGCTCTGACGCTCGCTCAGCGCAGCGCGAACTCGATCTCGTAGGAGAGGTCGGCCGCGTTGGTGCCCTCGTTCTCGACCACCGCCACGTAGCTCCCCGCGGGCAGCGTGCCGCCGAGCTGCGAGTCGGTGGTGCTGCCGCTCGCGTCGTCGTTCGTTCCGACCGACGTCTTCGTCGTCACGTTGAAGAGCGAGAGGCGCGAGTCGAGCGTCGACGGCGCGGTCTTGCGCTCGGCGCGGATGATCACGTCGAGGCCGGTGCTCGCGGCCAGCGTGAACGCGTAGAGATCGACCGACGAGAGCGACGCGAGCTTGCCCGTCTTGGTCGACGGGAACGTCACGGTGACCGGCGCGGGCGTCTTCTTCTTCGCCGTGAGGGTGTAGCCGTACGTCGCGCCCCCGCGGCCGCTCGGCGTCGGGACGTTGCGCGCGTCGCGCACTGCGGCGACGAACGTCCCCGTGCCGAGCACGAAGTGCTGCAGCGTGACGGTCTGCGCCGCGTCGCCCTTCGCGAGGACGTTGGGGTTCGTCTTGTTGCCGGGATCGGTGTCGAAGATCGTGAGGTGCGGGGCGAGGTCCGCGCCCGACGGCGCGAGCGTCCACTCCCAGAATTCGCCCGCCGCCGGCGTGATCGAGAAGATGTCGACGTCGTTCGCCGGATCGATCGCGCCCTTCATGGCCCCCGGCAGCGTCATCGCGCCGATCTCGGTGGCCGTGGCGCCGTTGTTCGGCTCCTTCTCGTTCTGCGTCGCGAGCGGCGGCTCGCCCGAGTCCGAGCCCGCGTCGACCTCGGGCGTGTCGATGCCGCCGCCGTCCTTCGTCGACGAGGAACCGTCCGGCGACGTGCCTCCGTCGGCGGGCGACGAGGTCGTCGGGGACGACTCGTCCGAGCAGGCGGCGATCGTGAGGAGGACGAGAGCGAACGGAAGAGAGCGCATCGCGCGCTCCCTTACCATTTCGTCCGGATCAATAAACCGCGGCGTGGATCGCGCCGATGTTCGGGCGCTCGGTGGTGTTCGGCTTGATGACCGTCGCCTCCTCCGCGTGCCCCGCCGACGCGGGGGTCTCGCCGTACGAGACCTCCATCTGACCGGGCGGGCACCAGCTCGGATCCTTCGAGAGGTCGGCGACCGCGCCCGACGGAGCGGCGACCGGATGCGCCGCGCGAGCCCCGCATCCCGCAGCGGCCGCGAGGCTGATGGCGATGGTCACGGAAAGGATGAAACGGTGCATGGCGATCTCCTGTGGCTCCTGGAATCCGTCGCGAACGTAAAATTGCAGTATCGATGCCACATGGTGGGACATCGCCAACTGCGCGAAATCGCGCGCATCCAGTAACGGGGGAATGTTCCGTTTTCCCTGGATCAGGGGGTCGCCCGATCCACGTCGGCCCGCTCGGGCAGCGTCCCCGTCCGCTCGAGCGCGTCGACGATCCGCGTGAGCCGCTTCGGATCGTAGGTCCGGCCGAGGGCGTTCGTGGCCCGCCGGAGGATCTTCGTCTCCGGCAGCTCGATCGCCTTGTCGAGCGCGACGGCGATCTCGAGGACGCGGAGGAACGGATCGCGCGCGGCCTCGGGCACCTCACCGAGACGCGCGAGCCAGTCGCTCTCGTCGAGCGTGAACCGCGCGACGACGTCGCGGCGCTCGCGCTCCGGCAGATCGTCGAGGCGCTGCGCGAGGCACGCGGTCTCCTCGGCGGTGAGATGACCGTCGGCGGTGAACACGAACCACAGACCTTCGACGAGCAGCGGGACGATCGGCCCGCACTCCTTCTGGCATCTGCGGAAGGCGTCGACGATCGCGCGCTCGTACCGGAACGTCCGCCGGAGCGCACGCCCGAGCCGGTAGGTGACCGCGACGTTCGTGACGGCGGAGGAGACGATCCCGACGAACGGCAGGAGGTTGCGCAGCACGCTCTCGCCGACGACGGCATGGCCCGCACGCTCGACGAGGTCCTGGTGATCGGTGGTGATCTCCTCGACGAGGCCGCGGCCGAGGTCCTCGCCGCGCTCGTCGGGGCGCTTCGTGCCGGCGAACACGAGAGAGAACAGCCGGACGACGTCGTGGTCCTCGAGGTCGAGGCCGACGTCGAAGACCTCCGCGAGCTCGCACGCGAGATCGACGTGGACGATGCCGCGGAGGAACAGCTCGCCGGCGACGGTCGCGGCCGCGGCCGGGATCGCGACGGCGGCTCCGGCGCCCTCCGTCTCGGCGGTCACGAGCGCCGCCGCGCTGCACGCCGTCCCGCTCACCGCGCCGGTGATCGCGGCCTTGACGCACGCGAGGCGGACCAGCGCGTGCGCGCGCTCGCTGGGCGCCGTCTCCGCGCGCGCGCCGGCGCTGCGTCTCGATCGTGCGCGCACGACCGAACGTCGCATGCGCCACCGGACGAGCCGCTCGAACCAGCGCGGTTCGGCGTCGCCCTGGCTCACCCCGATGGCGCGGCCGAGGTCGTCGAGCGTCGTGGACGTGTTCATGGCGGTCGACGCATGCACGTCGCGCGCGCGAGACCTGCCGAGGTCTCCCGGCGAGCTGCCTCACGCTCCGGTCGCGTTGCGATGTCGCCGTTGCGTGATCAGAAAGAAGGACGATGGCTCGTATCGGGACGTTCGCGCTCGGCTTCGCGGCAGGCTGGATGGTCCGTGCGACCGTCGATTCGTCGCGCTCGGCCACGGTCACCGCGATGGCGGCCGCGATGGCCGGCGTCGATCGGCTGCGGCGGTTCGTGGCGATCGAGCGCGACAACCTCGAGGACCTCGTCGCCGAAGCGCGCGCCCGCGCCGAGGACCTGCGCAAGGTCCGAGCACGCGCGCGGCGTGGACCGCGGCCGGTCGAGCGTGCCGCCGAGTGACGATGCAGCCGAACCTCGAGCTCGTGCACCACCGTCCGGGCCGCCTGAGGGTGCGGTCGGACGCGCTCTGCGAGGCGATCGACGAGGCATCGGCGGGCCGCATCGCGCGCATTCGCGACGCGGTCGGCGGGGTCCACGGCGTGCGCTCGGTCGCGCACAACGCCCGCTCGGGCAGCATCCTGGTCGAGTACGTGCCGGGCGACGTCGAGCCCGATGCGGTGATCGAGGCGATCGGTCACGCGGCGGGGCTCGAGCTCGCCGTGCCGAGCGAAGAGGCGCGCGCATTCGGACCGTCGATCGCCGAGCGCGTGATCGCCGCGGCCCGCGAGCTCGACGCGGCGACGGCCGCGCTCACCGGCGGGAAGGCGGACCTTCGCACGCTGGTCCCCGGCGCGATGGTGGGCCTCGCGGCGATCTCGTTCGTGGTGAAGAAGGACCGGCTGCCGCGCTGGGACAACCTCGCGTACTGGGCGTTCGCGCTCTTCCACGGCCTCCACTCCGTCGAGCGCGAGGGCACGCGCGATCGGCGCGACGCCGGGTGACCCGATGCGTGCGCCTGCCGTGTGTCGCGTGCGAGACGACCGGATCCGCCTGGATCAGGCGCCTCCGGCCGACGTCCTCTCGTGGATCCGCGACCAGGCCGCGGTCGCCCGGGTGGCGGTGGACGCCCGGAGCGGCGCGATCGAGGTCGTCGTGCCCGAGCCGCGATCGCTCGCGCGGCTCGCGCGGAGCCTCGAGGACCGGCTGTTCGCCGCGCTCCGCCGAGCGTCGCCGCCGCCGGTGCTCGACGTGCGCGTGGTCCACGAGCTCCCGGAGCGCGCGCGTCTCGCGGTGAGCGGCGTCGCGGAGACGGAGATCGGGCGGCTCGGTGAATGGCTCCGCCATCGACCGGGCGTGTCACGGGCGCGCCCTTCGCCGGCGTCGAGCTCGATCGTCGTGTGGTTCGATCCAGGATCGACGAGCGCCGAAGCGCTCGCACGCGACGCGCGCGCGAGTGATCCCCGAACGTGGCCCCGCAGCTCCGCGCCGGAGCCCGCATGGCGGCCGGTGATCGCGAACACCGGCGTCCTCGCCGCGTCGGTCGCGCTCGACGGCGTGCTCCCGGCGCCGCTGCTCGGGGCAGCGATCGCGTACACCGCGATCCCCTCGGTGCAGCGCACGCGCGCGACGCTCCGCGAACGACGCATCGGTGTCGATGCGCTCGACGTCGCGGCGATCGCCGTCGCGATCGGTACGGGACGTCTGGCGACGGCGGCGTTCATCACGTGGCTCCTCGGGCTCGGCGACCTCGTCCTCGCGCGCACGCAGGCGCGCGCGCGACGCGCGATCAGCGAACGGCTCGACCTCGAGACAGCGGAGGCGTACCGCGTGAGCCCCGACGGCATCCAGCGCGTCGAAGCGCAGGCCCTCCGCCCCGGCGACCTGATCGTCGTCGACGCGGGGGCGCGCGTCGCCGCCGACGGCGTGGTCGAGGACGGCACGGCGCTGATCGACGAGAAGGCGCTCACCGGCGAGTCGATGCCCCGGACGAGGCAGCGCGGCGATCGCGTCCTGTCCGCGAGCATCGTCGTCGAGGGGCAGGTGATCGTGCGCGTCGAGCGCGTCGGCGCACAGACGACGGCGCGGAGGATCGCCGAGGTGCTCGCCGCTGCGGGCGCGAAGCCGATGAGCCTCCAGCGCACCGTCGAGCGCCTCGCCGATCGCGTGGTCCTGCCGACGTTCGCGCTCGGCGGAGGCGCGGCGCTCGTCGCCTCGGAGCTCGATCGGATGACGAGCGTGCTCATTACCGACTTCGGCACGGGCCTGCGCATCGCGGTGCCGACCGCGGCCCTCGCCGCGATGATCACCGCATCGCGCCAGGGCATCCTGATCAAGGGGGGACAGTTCCTCGAGTGCCTCGCGGAGGTCGATGCGATCGTGTTCGACAAGACCGGCACCCTCACGACCGGAGAGCCGCGCGTCGTCCGCGTGGATACGGTCGGCCGCGAAACGGTCATGACGTGCCTCGGGCTCGCCGCCTCCGCCGAGGCGCGCCGGCACCATCCGATCGCGCGCGCGCTCCGGCGCGCCGCCGAACGGAGCGGCGTCGCGATCGTCATGCCCGAGGTCGGCTCGGAGGTGATCTCGGTGGGCCGCGGGGTCGCGGCGGTCGTACGCGGGCGGCACGTGGTCGTGGGAGGCAAGCACGCGATGCGCGACCACCGCGTGCGGTGGTCCGATGCGCGAGGCATCGTCGAGCGTCATCGCGCGATCGGCGCGTCGAGCGTCTTCATCGCGATCGACGGCAGGCTCGCGGCGGTCGCCGCGGTCGCGGACGAGCCGCGCGCGGAGAGCGCGCACGTCATCGACGCGCTCCGCGCCGGAGGCCGCCGGCGCGTGATCATGCTCTCGGGCGACGCGACCGCGGTCGCGCGCGCGGTGGGCGAGGAGCTCGGCCTCGATCGCGCGGAGGGCGAGCTCCTCCCGGAGGACAAGGTCCGCATCGTGCGCGAGCTCCAGTCCGAGGGCCGTCGCGTGGCGATGGTCGGCGACGGGATCAACGACGCGCCCGCGCTCGCGGTCGCCGACGTGGGCGTCTCGTTGAACGGCAGCACCGACGTCGCCCTCGAGGCGGCGGACGTCGTCCTCCTGGACGGCGGGCTCGCGCGCTTGCCGGAGGTGTTCCGGATCGCCGACGAGCAGATGCGTACCGTGCGGCGCACGGCGGCGCTCGTCATCGCGCCGAACGCGATCGCGATCGGCCTCGGTGCGCTCGGGCTGCTCCAGCCGTCGTTCGCCGCGCTGCTGAACAACGGGTCGACGGTGGCCGCCGCGCTCGCCGCGGTCGCGCCCCTGCTCAGGCCGCCGCGGCCGGAAGCGCCGTCGGCGCGCCGTCCTCCGTGAGGCGCGCCGCGAAGCGCTCGATCCCGTCGACGAGCCGTGCCGCATCGCCCATCGCCGACCAGGCACGCAGCGGAGCGGGCAGCTTGCCGAACGTGCGTGCGAGCACGCGCGAGACACACCGCCGCGTCGCGACGTGAACGAGCGCGGGCGAGGCGTGCCCTTCGGCGTCCGCCACGAGCGCCGCGAGCACCACCGCGCAGGCGTCGTCACCGGTCGAGGCGCGAACCGACCAGGTCGCGATCGCGAGCACGGCCGCGGTCGCACCGGCGTCGACGCACGTGCCGGCGATCGGGCCGAGCGGTGCACGCGCCAGCGTCATCCCTGCCGACACGACCCCGGCGACGGTCGCGGGCATCGACGGCTGCGCGACGCCGCTCGCGCGCGCGACGACGCCCGGCATGCGGGCGACGCCGCGGACGACGACACGTCCGACGACCACGGCCGCTCCGCGAGCCCAGCGCTCGAAGCGCTCTCCGTCGTGCTTCCACCGCATGGCTCGATCGTGCGGCGGAAGAAGTACCGGACGGCTCCAGGATTGCAACGAACACGTGAACTCGAAAGGAGCACGAGCATGACCATGGCCGAGCAGACGACGACGCAACCTGCGGAAGAGCATCGCGAGCGTCTCGCCCGGCGCGCGCGTGTTCTCGCGTCCGACGCGAAGGTCGCGCTGCGCCGGCCTGCCGTGGGCGCGAGCGTCGCGGGGGCCGCCGTGCTCGCAGCCGGCGCCATCTGGGGCGTCACGGAAGCGCTCGTCGCGGGCGCGGCCGCCTACGGCGTGTTCCGCGCGCTCCGAAAGGGCGCCGCTCGCGAGAAGCGGGAGAGCGAAGCGCACGCGACGTGAGCGGCGGACGTCACCGGCGCCGGGACGGACGGCGCCTCACCACGCGCGAGGCCGCCCACGCGCCGAGCAGGACCACCGCGAGATCGCCGCCGGGCGCCGCGCCCGTCGTCGTGCAGCTCGCGCATCCGCCGCGACGCGGCGCGGACTCGGTCCCGGAGGTCTCCACGCGCTCCTGCGCAGGCGCGGGCGCGGGCTTCGCGGCGGCGCGGCGCTCGTCGTCGGTCGGCGGCGCGGCCGCGAGCGCGCAGTCGGGGCACGCCTCGCTCACGCGCTTGCGGGCGTCGTCGGCCTTGGCGCGGGCATCGTCGCAGCGCGGCCCGGGCTCGAGCGCGCAGATGCGGTCGGCCGCACGACGGATCGACGCGAGCGCGCGGCACGCCAGCACGCAGTCCTGCGTCTGGAGCGCCGCGTGCTCCTCGCGCAGGTGCTTCTCGAGCGACGCGACGTCGTCCTCGGGGGTGCCTGCGTCGCGTGCATGGACGTCGGCCGCGCCGAGCACGAGAGCGATCCCGATCGCGGCGCCGAGGAGCTTCCCCACGGCAGGACTCTACCTCACTGGTTGCGCTTGATCACGTGGTAGCCGAACGCGGTCTCGACCGGCGCGCTCACCTCGTCGACCTTCAGCGCGAACGCGGCGTCGGCGAACGCCGGCGTCATCTTCGCCTTGGTGAACTTCCCGAGGTTGCCCTGCCGGCTCTTCGTCGCTTCGTCGTCGGTGTACTCGGCGACGAGCGCGGTGAAGTCGGCGCCGCTCTTCGCCTTCGCCGCGACCTCGTCGGCGCGCTTCTTCGCGTCCGCCTTCGATCGCGTCACGCTCGCCGGAGCGTTCTTCGCTCCCTTCCACGCGACGAGCACGTGCTGCGCGGCGATCGCCTCGGGAGGCGCCGGCGGCGTGGACGGCGCGGCGGCGGACGCGCTCGCGTTCTCCGGTGCGTCGTCGGGCTTCGCCGACGGAGCGGAGGTGGTCGCGGGTGGGGCCGGCGCCGCCTCCTTCTTCTCGTCGCACGCGAAGACGAGCGAGGCACACATGACGAAGGCGACAGACGAGGCGAAGACGGTGCGGGCGCTCATGAGGCCCATGTTAGCCTCATGGAATGTTGGGCAGGGCTCGCGCGCGCTTCGGCATCCTCGCCCTCCTGATCGCGACGGCGTGCGGGACGTCGGTCGCCTCGAACGACGATCCGGAGATCGTGCCCGCGGACGACGCAGGCGCGGACGCACGTGCCGATGCGCCGCCGCCGCCGGAGCCGCCGGCGGACGCCGGCCGTGATGCACGCGCCGACGCCGACGCCGATGCTGCGTCGGACGCCGGAGCCGACGCCGGCGGCGATGCCGATGCGTCGAGCCCCGACGGAGGCGAGGCGGGGACGCCGCCGCCCGTCGTGATGACGGGCGCGGCCGATCGCATCCTCCTCGAGGGGACGATCGTGACGCCGGACACGTCGTTCGTGGGCGAGGTGCTCGTCGAGGGCAACCTGATCACGTGTGTGTCGCCCGGGGCCGGGTGCGCGGGCCAGCCGGGGGCGCTCGGCGCGACGGTGATCACCACGAACGGCATCCTCGCGCCGGGGCTGATCGACACGCACAACCACATCTTGTTCGACATCTTCGACGACTCGGACTGGTTGCCCGCGCAGGTCTACACGAACCACAACCAGTGGCCGAACGAGGCGCGCTACCAGGCGATGCTCGACGTGAAGCAGTGCCTGGAGGACGCCTCTCAGGGCAAGCCCGCGTGGTGCCCGACGACGTACGACGGCGCGGGCAGCCTGAAGTGCGAGATGGACAAGTGGGGCGAGCTGAAGGGGATCGTCGCCGGTACGACGTCGATCGTCGGCCTCCCCGGCACGACGAGCGCCTGCTTCGGATCGGTGGCGCGGACGATCGATGCCGCGCAGAACGACCTCGGGGTCGACCACGTCCAGACGAGCGCGCTGTTCCCGCCGTCGAAGTCGTCCGCCGACGGCGTCTGCGCGAACTTCACGTCGGCCAAGACGAAGGCGTACCTGATCCACGTCGGCGAAGGCACCGATCAGGACGCGCTCGACGAATGGACGAAGCTCGGGACGGTCTCCACGAGCGCCTCGTGCCTGTACGCTCCGCAGACCACGGTCACGCACGGCACCGCGTTCACCGCGACCGAGCTCACCGCGATGGGCAACGCGGGCATGAAGCTCACGTGGTCGCCGAAGTCGAACGTCGCGCTCTACGGCGCCACGACGAACATCCCGGCGGCGCTCGACGCGAACGTGCTCGTCGCGCTCGCGCCCGACTGGTCGATGGGCGGCAGCCAGAACCTCCTCGACGAGATGCGCTTCGCCGCGGCGTGGGACGACGCGCACTTCGGCGATCGCCTCACGGCGAAGGACCTCGTGCTGATGACGACGAAGAACGCCGCCGCGGTCGTCGCGTACGGCGATCGGATCGGGACGATCGCGCCCGGATATCGCGCCGACCTCGTCGTCGTCACCCCGCAGGGAGCCGACCCGTGGGCGTCGATCGTCGCCGCTCGCCCGGCGGACGTCCGCATGACCATGGTCGACGGGCGCATCCTCTATGGCGACAGCGTGCTCCTCGCGGCGGCGCCGCCGACGACGTGCGAGCTGCTCGACGTGTGCAACGCGCCGAAGTTCGTCTGCGTCGCGGAGAACACGACCAGCGACAAGCTCGGTCAGACGATGGCCGAGATCAAGGCGAAGCTCGAGGCCGCGCTCGTGGACGTCGACGCGCTGACGACGGCCGACGGTTACGACTTCGCGCCGCTCGCGCCGCTCGTGAAGTGCCCGTAGACTCGCGCTCGTGACGCTCGAGGAGCTCGGCTGGTCGGAGGCGTTCGCCCGTGCGATGCCGGACGAGCCCGGCGTGCGCCCGGCGCGCGTGAGCTCCGTGCACGGCGTGCTCGTCGACGTGTGGACGACCGAGGGGACGCGCACGGCGAGCATGCGCGGGACCCTGCGGTCGGCGGACGTCGAGGGCGGCCTGGCCGTCGGCGACTGGGTCGCGATCGGGGGCGAGGGCGCCGACGTGGTCATCGAGCGCGTGCTCCCCCGGCGCACCGTGTTCCTCCGCCAGGCCGCCGGCGAGCGCGCCGAGCCGCAGGCGATCGCCGCGAACGTCGATCGGGTGTTCGTCGTCACGTCGATGGGCGAGGGCGACTTCAACGTCCGCCGGCTCGAGCGCTACCTCGTCGCGATCGCGGGCGGGGGCGCGGCGCCGATCATCGTCCTCACGAAGGCGGACCTGGTGGCCGATCCGGCGCCGATCGTCGCGCAGGCGGAGGCGCTCGCACCGGTGGTCGTCACGAGCGCGCATGCCGGGCGCGGCGTCGAGGAGCTCCGCGCGCAGATGCCGGTCGGCTCGACGTCTGCGCTCGTCGGCTCGTCCGGCGTCGGCAAGTCGGCGCTGGTGAACCGGCTCCTCGGCACGGACGTGCAGCGCGAAGGACGCGTGCGCGCGCACGACAAGCGCGGACGTCACACGACGACGCGACGCGAGCTGTTCGCGATCCCCGGCGGCGGCCTGGTGGTCGACACGCCGGGGATGCGCGAGCTCAAGCCGTGGAAGCCCGCGGGCGGCGACGCGGAGGACGCGTTCGAGGACATCGCCGAGATCGCTGCATCTTGCAGGTATCGCGACTGCCGCCATCGCCAGGAGCCGGGATGCGCGGTGCGGGCGGCCGCCGAGGGCGGGGCGCTCGACCCCGCGCGGCTCGCGGCGTGGCGCAAGCTCGACGACGAGCGCACCCAGGCTCGACCTCGTTCGCGACGCTGACTCAGCGGGCGGTCTGCTCGTTCTCGCCCTTCGTGCCGCCGCCGCGCCACTTCGGTCGCTCGTCGACCGCCGGCTTGCTGCGCGATCCCTTCGCGCCCACGCCGGTCTTGCTCCGCGGCTTTTGCTTCGTGCTCGTCTTCTTCGCCGGCATCGGGTCGGTCCTTTCGTTCTCGTCTATCGGCCGGCGTCGAAACCGGGCATCGAGCCCGCGTCGAAGCCGTATCCACCATCGAAGCTGGGGGGCGAGCCGGCGTCGTAATAGGGAGTGGGCGACGGCGACGGAGAAGGGGAGGGGCTCGGCGTGGGCGACGGGCTCGGATAGGGCGATTGCGCCATCGCGAGCGCGGCGGCCGTGGTCACGGCGAGGAACAGGAGCGCGCGCTTCATGCCGCGACCTCCTTCGCCTCCCGCTGCTCGTCGCGCCTCCGCAGCATCGACGCCATCGCGGCCGCCGCGATGCCGCCGGCGGTGTAGAGGCCGACGGTGAGGAGCTGCCCGCGGAGATCGGTGCCGCGGTGCCGCTTCGGCAGGCCGAGCATCGGCGTGAGCACGACCGCGCCCACGCCGGCGAGCCCGCCGAGGATCGCGCCGCGCGCGAGCGTCATGCGCTTGCCCGACGCGACGGGGGCGAACCAGATCGCGTTGGCCACGAGGTCTGCGAGCATCGTGTAGCCGCGGAGCCGCTCTCCCCGCGGCGGGCGCATCCCGAGCGCGCGGAGGATCCGCGAGAGCGCCGACATGCCGAGCAGATCCATGCGCGGTGGCCGGCGGACGAGCTGACGAACGGTCTCGTGCGCGAGCGTCAGCGTCGCGGCGCCCGTCGTGCCCGCCACGATCGCGTTCATATGGTCGAGTTGCATGCGTTCCTCCCGCACCCGGGATGCGAAACCCGGGCCGGGGACGCCGCCGCTCAGAAGGACGCGGCGATGCGCGCGACGACGTACACGACGAGTCCGCCGACCCAGAGGCCGGCCCGCACGCGCATGCGCTCGTGCCACGCCCAGTACGGCGCGAGCGGCGCGAGGAAGAACGCGGCCGGCGCGCGCCACCGCGGCGTCTTCCCGATGAGCCCGACCACGATCGCCACGTGGGCCGTGACGAGGAAGGCGAACGCGAGCACGACGCAAGCGACGAGGACGATGTCCTTCAAGGCTTCACCATCGTAGCGTCGCGCTCGAGCGGCGTCGCGTCGATCATCGCGTCGAAGCCGGCCGCCTCGGGGAGGAGCGACGCGTCCGAGGGAGCGAGCGTTCCGTCGGGGAGCTGCGTGGCGTCGGGACGGAAGTCGGGCCCCGAGTCGACGATGATGTCGCGCGGCGCGCGCGTGGCGCTCGTGGCCTCGGCATCGGCGCGCGTGGTCGAGGCGTCGGCCGCGGTCGTCGCGGGGTTCGCGATCACCTCACCCTCGGGGTTCGTGACCGCGCCCGCGCTCGGCGCGCCGACCTTCAGGATCTTCGGGGCGGGGACCTCCGCGCCCTTCGCGTCGCGCCACGTGCCCTCGGCGAGGTAGAGCGTGCCCCTCGCGTTGCGGACGCTCGTCCACGGAGCGAACGAGGCGTTGGCGGGAGCGACCACCCAGCGGCCGGGCTTCCACGCGTAGCGCCGTCCCTGCCAGACCCACTCGCCGTCGAGCCAGACCGCGTCCGCCTGCGGGCTCTCCGGCACGAACTCGACCCGCGCGGGGGGAGGCGGATACGGGACCTCGACGAGCGCGCTCGTCGGTTGGCGCACGTACGCCGGCGTCGGGGCGCGCGTCCCGCCGCACGCGAACGCTGCGGCGGCCACGGCCAGGCTTCCACCGAAGGCGACGGCGATCGGGCGCATCCGCGCCCGGCACGAGCACGCCGCGTACCACGCATCGGCTCGCGCGTGCGCGGTCGCGAGCCGTGCGGTGCGCACCTCACGCGCCACAGACCGGGGCGAAATCGGACGCATCTCCGCCTCGAGCGCACGCGCTGCGCCGCGTCTCGTGTGCGCTCGTTCACGCTCCGGGTGGTGTCGCGCTTGCTAGGGCGGCAGCGGCCGTACGATGCGCTCGAGCCTCGCCCCCCTATCGCTGCTGCTCGCGATCGCGCTCGTCGTTCTGTGCGGGTGCAACAAGATCCCTCAGGGCCGCGCCTCGGTGGACGACGTGACGGTGCGCGGCGCGAACGAGGTCGACGCGAAGGACGTCGAGGACAAGATCGCGACGACGCCGTCGGAGAAGTTCCTCGGCGCCTTCCGCGGGATCATCTACGAGTACTCGCTGTTCGACCGCTTCGTCCTGCAGAAGGACCTCGCGCGCGTCGAGGCGTTCTATCGATCGAAGGGCTACTACGACGCCCACGCGCGCGCCGGCCGCGTCTTCACCAAGGACGAGAAGCACGTCGAGGTCGAGATCGTCGTCGAGGAAGGGCCGGTCACCGTCGTCCGCGAGGTGCGCGTGCAGGGCGTCGAGGGCCTCCGTCCCGAGGTCGCACGCGCGGCGATCGACGGCGCGAACGCCGCGCTCGTGAAGGACGAGCCGTTCGAGGAGGAGAAGTTCACGAAGGCGGAGGGCAACATCCGCAGCGCGCTCGCCGACCGCGGATACGCGTACGTCCAGGTGAAGAGCGACGCGGCGGTGGACATCGTCCAGCGCAAGGCCGACGCCGTCTTCACCGTCACGCCCGGACCGGAGTGCAAGCTGGGACCGGTCACCATCGAGGGCCTCGGCGAGCTCCCCGAGAAGGTCATTCGCCGCACGCTCGATCTCGACGAGGGCGACCCGTTCTCGCAGCAGCGGCTCATCGACGCGCAGCAGGCGCTGCTCGATCTCGGGGTGTTCGCGTCGGTCGCCGTCGAGCCGGAGCTCGTCGCGCCGCCGCGCGCGGACGCGAAGGTGCCGATCAAGGTGAAGGTCGAGCCGACCCGCCTCCGCACCATCCGGCTCGGCGGCGGCATCGAGTTCGACGCGCTCAAGACCGACGTCCACGCGATCGCGGGATGGGAGAGCCGCAACTTCCTCGGCGGCCTCCGGACGTTCTCGGTGCAGTTCCGGCCGGGCGTCGTCCTCTATCCGACGCGGGTGAACAACATCGAGGCGCCGGACAAGCTGCTCCCCGAGGAGCGGCTCCGCCTCGAGCTCCGCCAGCCGGGGTTCATCGAGCCGCGCACCAACGGCTTCATCCGGCCCGAGTTCAACGTGCAGGGCATGTTCACCGATCCGAACCCGCCGCCGAACGCGCGCGTGCTCGGTTACGCGGAGGCACGCAACGCGATCGGTCTCGATCGAACGCTGTGGAAGCTCTACGGCGCCATCTCGCACAACCTGCAGGTCGCCTACCCCTTCATGTACGTCGGCGCGCGCGATCCGACGCTCGGTCTGCTGATCATCTCGTACCCCGAGCTGCTCACGAACTTCGACTTCCGCGACGACCGCATCCACCCGCGCAAGGGCATCTTCATCGGCAACACGCTGCAGTTCGCCGGCGGGCCGTTCGGCGGTCAGGCCGACGACATCAAGTTCCAGCCCGATCTCCGCGGGTACGTGCCGATCAGCAAGCGCGTCGTGTTCGCGTCGCGCGCGTCGGTCGGGTTCCTCTTTCCGCGGAACTACGGCCAGGTCGTCATGAACCCGCAGAGCGTGTTCGACACGAGCGAGGCACGGACGCGCGACTACCAGCTCACCTTCTTCCGCGGCTTCTTCTCCGGCGGCCCGACCCAGAACCGGGGCTATCCGCTCCGCGGGATCTCGCCGCAGGCGATCGTCCCGTTCATCACGCCCGAGCTGCTCGCGCAGCAGCTCAGCACGACGTGCGGGGGATCGAGCGGCGTCGACTGCCGCACGCCGACCGGCGGCTTCACGCTGTGGGAGGCGTCCGCGGAGCTCCGGTTCGACGTCAACGGCCCGCTCGCCTTCGCGACCTTTTGTGACGCGAGTGACGTGTCGCCCCAGACCGCGGACATCCGGATGAAGCACCTCCACCTCTCGTGCGGAGGCGGCGCCCGCTACGACACGCCGGTCGGCCCGATCCGGCTCGATGTCGGCTACCGGATTCCAGGCCTGCAGGTGATCGGCGGTCTCACGCCCGACGAGAAGGAGCCGCAGACGTTCCCGCTTGGCATTCCAATCGCAGTCGCCATCGGTATCGGAGAAGCCTACTGATGACCTCGCGCAGATCACGTGCACGACGCGTCCTGGGGGTCATCGGAGGCGTCGTGGGCGCCACCGTCACGTTCGTGGCGGCGACCGCGGCGGGCGCGGTGCTGCATCTGGACGTTCCGGCGACGCGCCGTCTCGTGGTCACGCAGGTGAACGGCGTGCTCGAGAAGCAGCTGAAGGGCGACGTGACGATCGAGGCCCTCGGCGGCCTCGGTCTCCGCGGCGTCGACGGCGTGCGCGTGCGCGTGAAGGACCCCGACGGCGAGCAGGTCCTGTACGCGGACGGGGTGAAGGTCCGGATCCGCACGCTCGAAGCCGCGCGCTCCGCGCTCTTCGGCAAGGGGGACATCCACGTGTCCGTCCCGCTCGTGTCGATCGAGCACGCGGACGTCAGGCTCGACACCGATCCGATGGGCGCGCTGCGCCTGTCGCGCGCCTTCTTGCCGAAGGAGCCGAAGCCCGAGGAGCCGAAGAAGGAGGGCGGACGAGGGGTCCGCATCGAGGCCCCCGACGTCGCGCTCCGCCATGCCTGGGCGCACGGCGCGCCGACCCCGGGTGGTCCGGTGATCGACGCCGACGTGAAGGACCTCGCGGCACACGCGCTCGTCGACTCGAACGGGACGCGCGCGTCGCTCGATCGGGTCGACCTCGTCACGCGGGGGCTGCCGGCCGGCGTCGATCCGCAGGGACGGCTCACCGCGCGCTACGAGCAGGCGGCCGGCGAGGGCGCGAAGCCGCGCGTGTCGGCGACGTTCGAGGGCACGGTGATGGGCGGGCCGGCGGGCATCGCCGCGAACATGGACGGCGACGCGATCGACGCGAGCGTCGACGTCGTCTCGGTGTCGGCGGCGCAGGTCGGGGCGGCGCTCGGTGAGCTCCCCGTCCGCGACGAGCTCACCGTGCACGCGGAGGCGCACGGCGTGCTCCCGCGCGTGAAGGGCGCGGCGAAGATCACGCTCGGCGAGGCGACCGTCGACGTCGACACGGACGTGACCACGGGCGAGGCGACGTCGATCGATGCGCGGGTCGCGGCGCGGGCGATCGATCTGTCGCGGATCCTGAAGGGCGCACCGCCGTCGGATCTGGGCCTCGACGCGCGGGCGAACGTCGTCCTCGGCGACGCGATGCGCGGCACCGTCGAGGTGACGACGCTTCCCGAGAACACCATCGCCGCCGAGCACGTCCCGCGCGTGGTGATGCGGGGAGACTTCACGAAGGACACGGCCGAGGCGACGGCGCGCATCCACGAGCCGACGCTGCCCACCGAGGTGCGCGTGTCGATGGCGCCGGAAGGCGACGACCGCATCGTCGAGGCGCACGTGCGATCGGTCGCGCCCGATCTCCGCCGGCTGCCGAGGGGCTCCGGCGTGCTCGACTCGGGCCGTGCCGAGGTCCTTGCCGACGCGCGCATCGCGCTGAAGGCGAAGACGCTCGGCGCGCGCGTCGCGGTCACCGGTCATCGCGTGTCGAAGGGCGCGCAGGCGGTCGCGAACGTCCACGCAGAGGCGCGCGCGACCGGCACGCTCGACCGCCCGATCGTCGACGCGGCGGTCCGCGCCGAGGACGTGCGCGCCGCCGGCATCGATGCGCGCCTGATCGAGGCGCGCTCGCGGATCGAGCCGGGCAAGGCCCTCGTGCTGCTCGAGCCTCGCGTCGACGTCGAGCGCGCGGGCGAGAAGATCGCCGTCCACGCGACCGAGGTGCGTGCCGCCGGGCCGGCGCTCCGCGTGCGGGGCGCGGTCGTCGAGGGCCTCGGCGAGCCCATCCGCGCCGAGCTCTCGCGCGATCGGCGGACGACGGCGGTGAAGCTCGCCGCGCCGCGCATCGACCTGGCGAAGGTCGCGCGCGTCGCAGGACGCGATCTCGGCGTGCGCAGCGGCGACGTCTCCCTCGGTGCCGACGTGACGCTGGACGGCGAGGCCACGCGAGGCGAGGTGCACGCGAAGCTCGCGCACGTCGCGATCCGATCGATCGACGACGCGAACGTCTCGCTCGACGTGGGGATCGACGGACGCTCGGTGCAGCTCGATCTCGACTCGAGCATCGACGGCGCGGGCAGGCTCGCCGTCCATTCGCGGAAGCTCGAGCTCGGCGGCAGCCCCGCGGAGCCGTCGTCGTGGGCGAAGGCCTCCGGGCGCATCGCGCTCGAGGGCGACGTCGACATGGGCAAGCTCGCGTCGATCGTGCCGGAAGAGTCGCTCCCGTTCGGCGAGCTCGGTGGAGAGCTCGTGGTCGACGGGACGATCGGGCGCGACAGCCCCACCTCGCCTCCGGAGATCCGGCTGCACGCGCATACGCTCGGGCTCGTCGCCGCGGGCAAGGTCCCGCCCGAGGCGCCGATCCCGAAGCGCCCGGTCGAGACCGAGGTGCGCGGTGTGTCGCCGTGGCGAACCGACGACGTCGACGTCGGTCTCGACATCCGCAACGACACCACCAGCGGGCACACCGGCGTCGCGTTCCGCGTGACCGACCGCGAAGGCGTGGTCGTGGCGTTCGACGCGAAGTCGATCGTCCCCTACGAGGAGGTCCTCGCCGATCCGAAGACGGCGAAGGCGAAGCTCCTGCGGGTGCCCGTTTCGGCGAAGCTGGTGGTGCCGAAGCGCTCGTTCGATCGGATGCCGGCGATCGTCGGCGTCAAGAACGTGTCGGGCAGCGTCGAGGCGCAGCTCGACATCGGCGGCACGCCGATCGAGCCGAGCGTCGCGATCGTCGCGCACGCGCGCGGCGTGCGGAGCGGGATCGTGCCGATCGGGCAGGCCACCGACACCGACGTGGGCGCGAGGTACGACGGTCGCGCCGCCGATCTGCTGGTGAAGACGCGCATGCAGGGCCGCGACGTCCTCGAGGTCGCGTCGCACGTCGATGCGCGCATGCAGGACCTGCTCGAGGGCCCGCCGGGCAAGGAGCCCGCGTGGATCGCGTCGTCCCGGGTCAACCTCACGAGCTTCCCGCTCGAGACGGTCGGCGCGCTCGCCGATCGGCAGGTCCGCGGGCGCGTGAGCGGCGAGGCGACGCTCACGGGCCTCCATCAGGACGCGAAGCTCGCGGCGCACGTGGTCTTCGACGGGCTCTCGGTGGGACGCGCGCGCTACGAGAAGGCGCGGATCGACGTCGACACCACGGACGGCACGCTGAACGCGAAGGCGCGGTTCGAGCAGCAGGACGGCTGGGCCGATCTCACCGCGACGACCGGGCTCGCATGGGGCGCTGCGGTCGTGCCGACGCTGCGGGACGACCACCCGATCGACGCGCGCTTCGTCGCCAAGTCGTTCCGCGCCGCCGCCATCCAGCCGTTCGTCGAAGGCACGCTCAACGGCCTCGACGGTCGCATCGACGCCGATGCGCGGGCGGCGATCTCGCCGGCGAAGAAGGACGCGCGCCTCGAGGGGCGCATCGCCCTGCGCGAGGGCAAGGTGCAGCTCGCGGCCATGGGCGAGGAGCTGCGCGACGTGCGCGCCGACGTCCGCCTGAACCCGAACGGCACGATCCTCGTCGAGGACCTCTACGCACGCGGCGCGACCGGCGAGGTGTCCGGCGACGCGAAGATCGAGCTCGCCGGGATGCGCCTCGCCCGCGCCACCGCGAACATGCGCATCCCCGAGAAGCAGGCCTTCGACGTCGCGGTGAACGGTCAGCCGCTCGGCGAGGTCTTCGGGGAGGTGAAGCTCGACGCTCGGACGAGCGAGGACGGGAAGCGCACCACGGTGGTGGTCGACGTGCCGAAGTTCAGCGTGACGCTCCCGCAGAACACCAAGACCGGCGTCCAGGGGCTCGGCGAGAACGAGAAGATCCGGGTCGGCGTCTACCGCGACCGCGACACGCTGGTGAAGCTCCCGCTCGATCGCGAGGACTTCATGAAGCACGACGAAGCGACGCAGAAGGCCGAAGCCGCGGCCGACGGCTCGCGCATGGACGTCGACGTGAAGCTCGGTCACGTCGACATCGCGCGAGGCAACATGCTCCGCGCGACCGTCACCGGAAATCCGAAGATCACCATCGCCGGAGGCGAGACGCGGATCACCGGGCAGGTGCGGGTCGAGAAGGGCTGGGCCGACGTGCAGGGCAAGAAGTTCGAGATCCAGCGCGGCACCGTCACGTTCAACGGCGAGCCCGAGCCGAACCCGATCGTGGTCGCGACCGCGGAGTGGACCGCCGCGGACGACTCGCACATCTATGCGGACTTCGTCGGGCCGGTGAAGACCGGAAAGGTGACGCTCCGTTCGGAGCCGCCGCGTCCGAAGAACGAGATCCTCGCGATGATCCTCTTCGGAACCGCGGACGGCGCGAACCCGAGCCCTCCGCCCGCCGGCAAGCAGCCGAACGGCACGCAGAAGGCCGCGCTCGGCATCGGCGGCGGCTTCGCCGCGCAGGGCCTCACCGAGGCGCTCGACGATCTCGCCGGCATCCAGGCGACGGCGCGCATCGACACGACGACGTCGAACCCGAGGCCGGAGGTCGAGTTCCAGGTCTCGCCGAAGGTCTCCGTCGAGTTCACGCACGTCATTGGCACGCCGCCCGTCACCGAGCCGCCGGACAAGAACCTCGGCACCGTCGAGTGGCGCTTCCACAAGAACTGGTCGGCCGAGGTGACCGTCGGCGATCGCGGGCGCCAGCTCCTCGACCTCATCTGGCAGCGGCGCTACTGAGCCCCGCCGCGCGCGCGGTGCAGAATGCCGCGAGCGTGGGGGCTCGGGGACCGCCCGGCGCGCGCAAATGGCGCGGTACGCACGATGCACGGCTCGGGTCGTGGCCATCCTCTCCGCGCTGCTCAGCTTCATCGGGAAGAAGATCGGGACGATCATCCAGGCCATCTTCGGGTGGTCGGTGACCGCGCTGTTCGGTCGGCTACCGAAGAAGAAGCAGCTCGCGGTCACCGTCGCGCTCGTCCTCGCGATCGCCTGGCCGGTGTTCGTGCTCGGGCTGTTCCTCCCCGGCGTGGCCGGCTGGCTGCTCGCCGTGCTGCCGCTGAAGGAGTGGATCGGTCCCACCGCGCTGCGGATCGTGTGGGCGGCGCTGGCGATCTTCGCTCCGCCGGTGGTGGGGCTCCTGACGCACTTCGCGGCGCCGTCGAAGAAGGCCTCGGCCGCAAAGGCGCTGCTGCTCGGCTATCCGCTGGCGCTCGGGTACTTCGCGTCGTTCCTGATCACGGTGATCACCGTGCCGGTCGTGAAGATCGCGTCGATCCTGAAAGGATGGACCGACACGCACGTCTACGTGCAGCCGCGGGAAGGCAAGTACGACGACGTCGTTCGTGAGCTCTGCGAGGCGTGCGCGCGCGCGGGCCTCCTCCCCACGGTCGAGAAGCCTCCGGCGCGGATGATGCTCGCGACGATGGTGCTGAAGAAGCTCGCGAAGCCGATGGTGAGCCCGATCGTCGCCGAGGAGATCAAGGTCGTGCGTGCAAAGGACGTCGAGCTGTACCTCTACCCGGCGGACCTGCTCGTCCGCGGGGGCGAGCAGACCGTCGCGACGGTGCGGGCGATGCTGCTCCGCACCGACGTCGACGCCGACGCGTACCTCGTCGGCTCGCCGCGGGCGCAGGAGCTCCAGGACGAGCTCGGCAGGCTGATCGACGTCGTGCGCGATCACGAGCGCGCCGACGAGAAGGTCGGACGGATGGCGGCCTCGCGTCTCGTCGACATCTGGCGGTCGATGAACGAATCGAAGCTCCCGTTCGAGGAGTGGGTGCTGCTCGAGACGATCGCTCGCCGCGTCGAGCGTCGCCTCGTCGAACGTCACGAAGGAGTGGAGCCGCTTCCGCTCGATCGCGAGGAGGACGGTCTTCCTCGCGTTGCAACGGAGGCGAATGGCGAGCTCGCCCGGCGCGGGCTCACGACGGAGAAGAGAACGATGTCGATGAATCAACCCCCGCCCGAGCGCCTGCCGCTCGAGGAGGCCTCGACCGCGGACCTCGTTCGCGAGGCCCTCGACGAGGCGAAGGAGCTCGTTCGCCTCGAGGTCGCGATCGCGAAGGACGAGGTGAAGAAGGAAGTGAAACAGGCGAAGGCCGCGGCGATCGGCTTCGGCGTCGCCCTCGCCGCTGCGCTGGTCATGCTGTCGCTGCTCGCCATGGCGATCGTCCTCGCCGTCGGCGGCACCGCGGTCGCGGCGCTCGTCGTCGCCGGCGCGTTCCTCGTCGTCTCGGGGATCGCCGCGTACCTCGGCTACTCGATGCTGCCGAAGAAGCCGCTGGATCGCGCGATCACGAACGTGAAGCGCGACGTGAGCCAGCTCAAGGAGCACATCGCATGAAGACCGAGAACAAACCGCAGCTGTCCGTCGACGAGCGCATCAGCCGCCTCGAGCGCCGTGCGCGCGTGATCCGCTCGCGCCTGCTCCGCACCGTCGACGCGCTCGACGCCCGCCGTCACCAGGTGACCGACGTGGTCGAGACGGCGAAGCACGAGGCGCCGCGGATCGGTCTGTCGATCCTCGGGCTCGTCGCCGCCGCGGCCGGCTCGGTGCTCGGCCTGCGCGCGTATTTGAAGAGCCGCAAGGAGCGTCTGCTCGCGTTCCGCGTGAAGCGCCTCGTGAGCCAGTTCCGCGTCGAACGCAAGCCGCCGTTCGCGGTCGTGCTCCTGCAGAAGGTGACGGTGACCGTCGTCACGGTGGTCGCGACCGAGGCCGCGCGCCGGGTCCTGAAGAACACGTTCGACGGACGCCTGCCGGACGGTCGCCTCGCGACCCACGCCGCGCTCGAAGCCCATCACCAAGACCTTGCTCGATCCACGAACGGGTGACCCCATGGCGCATGCACCGCACTCGAGGACGTCGGCCGAGGACATTCACGAGAGGATCCCCGAGGTCGTGATCTCGCAGAAGGACGAGCTCCTCGTCGACGAGGCCGCGCTCGAGTCTTTCCCCGCGAGCGACGTCCCGTCGTGGACGCCGACGCATGCGGGGGCGCCCTGTCCGGTGCCGCCGAAGACGGAGACGCCGCACGAGGTCCGCGCGCGCCTGCGCCGGGACGTCGAGTCGCTCGGCCTCGGCTACGGCAAGCATCGCGAGGCCGCCGACTACGTGGCGAACGGCTTCCTCGCCGCCGATCGCTCCGTCACGCGCATCCCGGTCCATGCGATGCGCGATCTCGAGGACCTCGAGGTGGTGATCGCCGGCGAGCAGGGAGGCGCGGAGCTCGTCGTCGGTTCG
>JBDHVD010000011.1:0-46321 GCA_039809525.1 Labilithrix sp.
ACGGCGATTGCCGCGCTCGCGATCGCCGCCGCGCTCGGCGGTGCGCGGAGCGGGCGCACGCGGAACGGGCTCGCCGGGCTCCGAGATCGTGAAGCCCGGGAGGTCGCCGGCGTCGAGGTCCTCGTCCTCGTCTTCGTCGTCGTCGTCCTCGTCCGCCTCGTCGGCCTCGGCCGGCTCCTCGGCGGCCGCGTCGTCGGGCTGGAGGAGGTCCATCGTGTGCTCGTCCGAGGCCGGCACCGGCGAGGGACGATCGCCCTCGTCCTCGAGCGGGAGCTCGTCGAGCGTCGGCGCCGAGTTGATCGAAGGGTCGGACTCGGGCGCGCGCGCCTCGAGCTCTTCGCTCGACGGGCGGTCGAACGCTCCGAGCGCCGGCGACGAAGGCACGTCGGCGAGGAGCGGGAGCGACGAGTCGCTCGGCTCGGTCGCGAGGCCGGTCGGCAGGGACGGCGGGTCGCTCGACCGCGTGACGACCTCGGCCTCGCCCGTCGCATGCGCCGCGGCGCCGTTGACCGGGGCGGGCTTGCCTGCCGGCGGCAGCGGCCAGTTCGGGTACGCGACCGTCGTCTCGAGGTCCTCGCCCCGGATGGTCGGCGTCATCGGCGTCGGGGGCGCGAGGCTCGGGGGCTCGGCCGAGTGCAGGGGCGCCTCCTCGGGCGGCGAGGCGGGCGCGGCCTCCTCCTCGTCCTCGTCGCCCTCGTCGACCGTTCGTGTCTCTTCGCCACGGGCGAGCTTGCGTCCGCCGGCGAGGTACTCGTCGAAGTCGTCCGGCCGGATCAGGTCCTCGACGTGGAGGAACGCGGCGCGCTCCTGCCCGATGTCGATGAACGCGGCCTGGAGTCCGGGGAGGACGCGTGTGACCTTGCCGAGATAGACGTTGCCGACCGTGCTCGACTGCCGGCCTTTCCGTTCGATGTGGAGCTCCGCGATGATGCCGTTCTCGATGAGAGCGGCGCGGGTCTCGCGGATGTCACAAGAGATGACGAGGATGTTCTTGGCCATGGACGGGAATCACTTTCCCGCGGCCAGCGAGGCGCATCGCGTCACGTCCCAGCGTGGAGCATCGAGCGAGCGGGGCCGGCGGCGCTGCGTGGAGCGCGCAAAGAGTCCGGCGGCAGTGCTCGATCTTCATCGGTTCGAACGAAAGGTCACCGGCCCGAGACGGGAGAGATGACCGAAGCGCGGTGCGCGCTCGAGGGCGCGGCTGTTGCCCGAGCGCGAACGCCGGGCTGGGAAACCTGCGGGAGCGCGGAGCGCGAGGCTGCGCTGCCCCCTACGGATCGTCATACCCGGTAGCCGCGCGTCCGTCGATCACAAAAGGTGTCGTCACGGCGGCGGGCCTTCGTCGGGCCTTTAAAGGAAAAGGCCCTGTCACACCCTTCCGCGCTACCGTTGCTCCCTCTCGGGCCTGGCGGGGTTCACGTTTCCGGGTCGACAGGGCCATACGACGCGGGGTCTGCAGGTCCCGCGTTGGCTCGACCCCCAGAGGCGAGATCGAATGGCTTGAGAGGGACTTAGGCCCTTTGTTCGGGCGCGTCGAGCATTTTTGCGATGCGATCGAGACCGTCCGAACAATCCGTTCGATTCCGCATGGTTGAGCCAACTATCCAACCGCTCGGTCGAGCAGAGCCGTTGACCTCGCGCGTGGTCCTGCCAGAGTCGCGCCGCACGCGCGAGCGGGGACACTCGCGCGCCTTCGGAGGACACCATGATCAAGCCTTCTCGTGCGCTCGCAACGCTGGGCGTCGTCGCGCTCGCAATCGTGTCGAGCACGGCGCTCGCTGCACCGACGAACGCGCCGACGAACGTCGAGGGACGCGCGCGCGCGCTCGTGCGCACGAGCATCGGCGGCGCCGACCTCGCGACGAGCGGCGTCGATCGCTTCGGCGACGGCGACGTGATCGTTCGCTTCGAGCAGACGCACCACGGGCTGCCGGTGATCGGACGCGGCGCGGCGGTGCGCATGTCCGCGAGCGGCCGCGCCGTGCAGACGAACACCGCGCTCGCGCGCGACCTGCCGTCGTCGATCGTCCCGACCCTCGCGGCGTCGTCCGCCGCGACGGTCGCGGCGCGCCTCTCGCCCGTTCGCCCGAGCGCGAACGACGCGCACCTCGTCGTGTGGCCGACGCGCGATCGCGGCGCGCGTCTCGCCTACGCCGTCGTGCCGCGTGTACCCGCCGGCTTGCCGTTCGCGCCGCGCGTGATCGTCGACGCGCACACCGGCGAGGTGCTCGAGGCGCGCAACACCGTCGTGTTCGCCGGCCAGGTCCAGTCGTACGAGTTCAACCCCTCGAAGACGCCGAACCTGGGGACCTTCCCGCTCGCGCTCGTGCCCACCGGCGAGACGCTCTCGAACCCGTTCCTCGAGTCGTCGAACTGCATCGACAACCGGACGGTGAAGCCGGTGAACATGTTCGGCTTCGACATGAAGCTGCACGTCTGCGATCTCGTGCAGAGCGCGAAGGCGGACGAGAACGGCGACTTCCTCTTCGAGCCGGCCGACGATCCGGGCAGCGCCGAGTCGAAGAAGGACGCGTTCTCCGAGGCGTCGATCTACTACCACGCGGCGAAGGCCTACACGTTCTTCCGCGCGCTGCAGGGCGATCCCCAGGCGCAGGTCGTCGTCGACAAGCCGCTCCGCGTCGTCGCGAACCTCCAGATCCCGGCGGGCGTCGCCTCCGGCAACCTCGCCGCCGCGAGCGATCCGGACAAGCCGCTCGATCCGTTCCAGAACGCGTTCTTCTCGCCGGCCGGCGGGGGCCTCGGCGCGCTATTCCAGCAGCTCTACGGGTTCGACGCGGGCGCTCTCTGGTTCGGCCAGGGCCCGAACCGCGACTACGCGTACGACGGCGACGTCGTCTACCACGAGCTCGGTCACGCGGTCGTCGACGCGTCGATCAAGCTCGGCGCGTGGCACGTCGACGCGCGGGGGGCGATCGACGCTCCCGGCGCGATGAACGAAGGGCTCGCCGACTACTTCTCGTCGGCGATCACCGGCGACGCGGACGTCGGCGAGTACGCGTCGAAGGACTTCGCGGACGGCGCGAGCGTCATCCGCACGCTCGCGAACCAGGACAAGTGCCCGACGGCGATCGTCGGCGAGGTGCACTACGACTCGACGCTCTTCTCCGGCGCGCTGTGGCAGGCGCGCTCCGCGCTGCCCGAGGGCGACCGCGCGAGGTTCGACGCGGCGCTCTACAAGGCGCTCCGCACGAACGCGGGCAAGGGTGAGGACATCGGCTACGACGACATGGCGAAGCTGTTCCTCGCGACGCTGGCGACCGATCTGCCGGCCGGCGCGACCGCGCTCGAGACGGCGATGACCGCGCGCGGCGTCCTTCCCTCGTGCGAGCGCATCTTCGCGTTCGACGGCCAGGCGATCGCGTCGCCGGAGAAGCGCTTCGGCTTCGCGGCACCGGGCACGGCGATCGTCGGCGTGAAGGGGATGGCGCCCGGCATCCTCCAGGTCCAGGCGAAGCTCCCGCCGGGCACGGCGAAGGTCACGCTCACGTTCAGCGCGAAGTCCGGAGGGGGCTCGCCCGCCGATCTGCTCGGCGGTCAGTCGACCCCGTTCACGCCGGTCGTCCTCGCGAAGTTCGGCAAGCCGATCACGTGGACGGTGGGCGCGAAGACGCCGCACGACGCGGACGCGAAGGTGGAGGCGACGGGCACCACGACGCGGAGCGCCACCGTCGAGGTCCCGGTGTCCGAGACCGGGACGACGGCCGACACCGTGTTCCTCCAGGTGGTGAACACCGGCGAGTCCGACGGCTCGTACGACAACCTCGAGGTCGCGTTCGAGCCGGTCGCCCCCGGCGAGGGCGACGGGACGGGCGCAGGCGACGCGCCGCCGCCCGCCCAGACGGTGACCGAGAGCGGGTGCGCCTGCAGCACGCCCGGCCTCGCCGCCACGCCGGCGCGTGATACGGGCGCGCTCGCGGGAATCTTCGCCGGAGCCCTCGCGTTGCTCACGGCCGGACGCCGCCGCCGCTCCTCCTGACGGGCCCGACCGGCCGGCAGTTTGCGCCGCGGACGCGGCCGTTCTACCGTCAGCGCGTGAGCCCGCTCCTCGAAATCCGCCACATCATGCAGCGCGAGCTCCGGAAGAACTTCCGGAGCGTGAAAGGCATCGCTCTCGGAGTGCTGACGCTCCTCGGCGGGAGCAGCATCGCGCTGCTCATCGCCAAGTACGAGGAGTTCAAGCGCCAGGAGCTCGGGATGATCACGCCCGAGCAGGTGCACGAGCTGCGTCAGAAGACGCTCGAGAAGTTCTACGAGCCCGGGACGGCGGCCTGGCTCGCGGACTCGCCCGAGGTCCTCCTCGGTCTCCTCGGCTTCACCGTGTGGCTCACGCCGATGCTCATCGCGCTGATGGGCTTCGACTCGATCTCGCCCGACATCCAGCATCGCAGCGTCCGCTACTGGACGCTGCGCACGCGTCGCTGGGCGTACTTCGTCGGCAAGTGGGCCGGCCTCTGGGCGACGGTCTCGATCGTGACGTTCGCGATGGACCTCATCGTGTGGATCGTGTGCATCGCGCGCGGCGAAGCGACGGCGGCGGTGACGCTCGGCTGGGGCTTCCGCTTCTGGGTCATCTCGCTGCCGCTGTCGGCGATCTGGTGCGGGATCGCGACGCTGATCAGCTCCCTGTTCCGCAGCCCGATCGTCGCGCTGCTCACGACGTTCGGCGCGTTCTTCGTGCTCTGGGTGCTCTACCTCTTCGGCGCGTTCGCGCACTGGGAGCCGCTCCTCTACGTCTATCCGAACCACTACGACCACCTCATGCTCGACCCGAAGGTGCACCGCCTCGGCCTCGGCCTCCTCGCGAGCTTCGCGATGAGCGCGGCCTACGTCGCCGCGGGCTCCGCGCTGTTCCAGCGGAGGGACGTCTGATGTCGGCGGAGGAGAACGTGACGACGACCGAGAAGCCTGCCTCGCAGCCTCCCGCGGCCGCCGCCGAGCCGGCGAAGGCCGACGCGAAGCCCGCGTCGCCCACCGGCTACTCGCCCGCGCCGCTGTCGGTGCCGCCCGCGAGCACCGCCGGCGACGAGAGGAAGAAAAAGAAGAAGAAGGAAGGCGTCGAGGTCGCCATCCGCATCACGAAGGTGACGAAGCGCTTCGGCGTGAAGACCGCGGTCGACGGCGTCTCCTTCAAGGTGAAGGCCGGCAGCGTCTACGGCCTGATCGGCCCGAACGGCGCCGGCAAGACGACGACGTTCTCGATGCTCGCCGGCTTCCTCAAGCCGACCGACGGGCAGATCGAGGTGCTCGGCTACGAGCCGTCGCAGGTCGACGAGCTCCGCTCGCGCATCGGCGTGCTCCCGCAGGACGCGCTCCTCCCCGGTCAGGACAAGGTCGGCGAGTTCCTCGTCCACATGGGCCGCCTCCAGGAGATGACCGCCGACGAGGCCGAGGAGGCCGCGCGCAGCGTCCTCGCGGAGGTCGAGGGCAAGGACTGGTGGAACGTCCGCTGCAGCCAGCTCTCGCACGGTATGGCCAAGCGCGTTCAGCTCGCGCAGGCGCTCCTCGGCGATCCCGAGGTCGTCCTCCTCGACGAGCCGACCGCGGGCCTCGATCCGCGCGTCGCCTACGAGGTCCGGCAGCTGATCAAGAGCCGCAAGGGGCGCTGCACGCTCGTCGTCTCGAGCCACAACCTCCACGAGCTCGAGGAGATCTGCGACGCGGCCTGCATCCTCGACCGCGGTCGCGTCGTCGCGCAGGGCACGATGACGGAGCTCACCGCGGCGAGCGAAGAGGTCAACATCAAGCTCGGCCCGGGCCCGGCGCCGATCGCCCAGGTCCGCGATCTGCCGATGGTGAAGCGCGTCGAGTACGACGAGGAGAGGCGCCAGCTGACGGTGTACTTCGATCGGGGATCGATCGACGCCGAGACGGTCATCGGCCACGTGCTGTGGGTGCTGCTCAACAACCAGGCGCGCATCAGCGGCGTGACGAAGGGCCGCGGCCTCGAGCAGCGGGTCATGGAGCTCACCGACTGAGCGACCGTGGACGACGCGCACTTCGTGGCGCTGCCGATGGACGAGGCGCGCGCTCCGGTGCGCGCCGCCGACGTCGCGCGCCTTCGACGTGAGCTCGAGAGCGAAGGCTTCGTCGTCGGGGACGCCGCCGGTGCCCTCGAGGTGACGGCGGCCGACCTCTCGGCCGAGGTGTCCCTCGACGACGACTGGACGGTGCACGTGCGCGTCCCCGCCCGCAGCATCGACGTCGTGCGCGACGCCGTCGCGGGTAGGGCCGCCGTCGAGCGGCTGATGCGCCTCGCCGGTGTCGTCTGCGACGTCGCGCAGGCTTACGTCGGCTTCGTCAGCACCGACGAGGGCGACGACCTCTCGTTCGTCACCGAGACGCCGCCCTTCGCGCTGACGGCGCCGCTCGCGCTCGTGGCGCTCGGCCCGCGCTACCTCGCCGACTCCGGCGTCCCCGGATTTGCCGCCGGGGCCGACCTGGACGTGACCGTCCGCGGGGCGCGCGTGATCGTGCTTTCGCTCTCCGCGCTCGCGTGACCAGGGAAGATCGCGGCCCTCGTCGCGTAGGAAGGGCCCATGAAGCTCTCCCATGTGACGGTGACCCTCGTGGCGGCGATGGCGTGTCTCGGCTCGGCTGCCTGCAGCAAGGACAAGAACGCGGACGCGACCACGACGGCGGCGAGCGTCGCGGCGACGGCCGACAAGCCGGCGGAGAAGGCCGCGGCCGCTCCGGCCGAGCTGCCGCTCGACCAGTTCCTCACCAAGGCGGTCCCCGCCGCGTGCAAGACGATCGCCGAGTGCAAGAACGACAAGATGAAGGTCGCCACGACGATGCCGGTGATGCTCATCGCGGGCTTCGGCACGATCGACAAGCCCGAGCTCGGCAACGAAGTCAAAGCGGTCAACACGTCGATGAAGGCCGACAAGCGCTTCGTGCCCAACGAGAAGGAGTGCACCACGCTCGGCGGCGTCGCGATGAAGGTCCTCGGCATGCAGGCCGACGCGCTCAACGGCAAGGTCGGCAAGACCATCGCCTACGACGCGAAGAAGGCGGCCACGTGCGTCGACTCGCTGAGCAAGGCGCCCGATGCGTGCGGCACCGAGGTGAAGCTCGCGAACGAGCCGAAGATGAGCGAGATGGAGGGCTTCTCGAAGGAGCTGAAGCCGGCGCTCGACGGCTTCGCGAAGCCCTGCGAGGACGTGATCACCGGCCTCGTCGACGCCGGCGGCGCCTGCGAGCTCGACGTCGAGTGCAAGGGCAAGGGCGCGAAGTGCAAGCCCGCGAAGGGCGGCAAGGGCGCGAAGGCCGAGGCGAAGACCTGTCAGGTCAGCGGCACTGCCCGCTGAGCGTGCACGTCCCCGCGCAGCACGCGTCCGGCGTCGGGGTGCAGTCGGTCGTGTCGTCGGCGATGCAGACGTCTTCGTTCGCGTCGATCGACGGCCGGACGTTCACGCCCTCGACGTCCGCGGTGACCGTGACGCGATACGTGCCGGGCTTCGGGAACAGGTGGGTCACCTCGGCGGCTTCGCCCTCCTCGGCGGGGCTGCCGTCGCCGAAGGTCCACTTGAACGAGCGCACGCGGCCCGCGTTCCCGTCGACGCGCACCGCATAACGACACGGCTGGGCGAGCGCGCATCGCTGCTCGCCCGGCTTCGCCGTCCACGCGAGCTTCGGCGGCACCTCCGACGCGGCCACGCAGAGGCCGTCGTCGCACGTCTGGCCCGAGGAGCATGGCCGATCGGCCGCGCACGTGGGCATGCAGCGAAGCCCGATGCTCGTGCCGCGCCCCGAGCAGCGCCAGCCCTCGTCGCAGGGCCCCGGCTGCGGGCAGTCGGCGCCGGCGCAGCTGCACTGCTTGCCCGCGCACGTCCCGCCGACGCACAGGTTGCTCGCGCAGTCGCCGCTCGACGAGCACTCGCCGCCGTCCGCGACGTCGTGCGAGTCGCCGCAGGCGATCGCGGTCGTCGCGGCTGCGGCGAGAGCGAAGGCGACGATCCCGGCGAGACGGCGGCGCGGCATGCGCGGAAGTCTACTCAATCGCCTTCGATGTGGAACGCCGGCAGCTGCGCCTCGAGCGACGTCGCCGTGACGATCAGGCCGACGAGCAGGCCCGCGAGCACGAACAGGCCGAGGAGCCGCAGGGCGAGGACGCGCCGTGCCCGTCCGCGCGAGCTCGTCCCCGCCGCGGTCGCGAAGAAGACGAGCGACTCGACGCCGCCCTCGGCGAGCTTGGCCGGTCGCCCCTTCCACGTCCGGGTCGCGCGCCCGGCGACGAGCACCGTGCCGCCGATCGGGACGACGTCGGTCACCTTCGACGTGTCTGCGCGCTTCCGCTTCTCCTTCGGCTCGACGATCCGCACCGCCGAGGCCCACGTCGCGCGCGTCGGATCGAGCTCGAACGAGCCGTCGCTCGACTCCACGAAGAACGTGCCACGGTTCAGCACCTTCTCGACGACGATGTCGGGATCGGAGCCCGAGCGCACCTCGCGCTCGATGACGTTCGCGATCGCGTGCTCGCCGCCTTCGACCTTCACCGGCGTGGGATCGCGCACGGTGCCCTCGGTCGATCCCCACGCGGCATCGAGGTCACGCGGGCCCCATGCGGGCGAGCGGAGGAGCGTCCGCAGGAGCGCGGCACCGCGGCTCGTGGCCCTCGCGGTGGCGACGAGGACGAGCGCCATCGCGAGCGCGACGCCGCCCACGGTCACGTAGCTCGCGTTGATCGGCGGCGAGCGATGGAGGTCGCCGAAGCTCACGGCATCGTCGAAGGTCGGGAAGATCGCGAGCGACAGCGCGATGCCGCTGAACAGGACGACGCGCTTGTCGTGGCTCTCGTGCGCGATCGACACGGGCTTCCCGGCGTGCACGAAGCGCGGCACGAGCCGCGCGGTCGCGAGCGCCACGCCGGCCGCGAGGAGGCCCGCCGACCAGGCGACCAGATCGGCCTCGAGCGGCGAGCGCGGGACGGCGAGCGCGGCCGCGGCGACGACCAGGCCGGCCGCCACGAGCGTCACGCGCGCGCTCGGCCGGCGGAGACGCCAGCCGCGTTCGGCGCGCGCCTTCTTCTCGCGCTTGCCGTCGCGGAGCGCGCGCTCGACGAGGCCGTCGGCGTCCTTGCCCGTCGCGATCACGCTCGCCTGCACGCGGGTGAGCCGCCGGACCGGCGCGGCGCGAGGGCCGGCCGTGGCGTCGTCGAACGCGTGCTCGACCGGCTCGCCGGCGATCACCACCCGATCGCCCTCGCGGATCACGGCGCGCTCGACGGTGACCTTCACGTGCGGACCGGGCGCGTTCGCGCGGAGCGGCGCGAGGTAGGGGTCGTCCTCGAGCTCCTCCCAACGGCCGCGGACCTCGGTCATCGGCTCGAGCCGGACCTTCGCCGTGGGCTCGACCCGGACGCGCTCGCCCGGCGCGTCCTCCCGCTCGACGTCGAACGCGACGATGCGGTCCACGCGGCCGATCCGCACGCCGTCCGCGCCCACGAAGATCCGGAGGAGCACCGGACCGTCTCCGGGCTCGGCGCGTCGCACGATCCCAGGGACGCGGAGCGGCACCATCGAGCGCAGCCTAACCGGGCCGTCACCTGAACGGGCGGCCAAGGCGCATCGTGCCGCCGACCCTTGACGCGGACGGGCTCGACCACGATAGTTCGCACGCTAAACTTTTAGCTCTGAAGAGGGTTCCCATGTCCGATCTGCGTTTCGACGGTCGTGTCGCCATCGTCACCGGCGCCGGCAATGGTCTCGGGCGGTCCCACGCGCTGCTCCTCGCGTCGCGCGGCGCGAAGGTGGTGGTCAACGACCTCGGCGGCAGCGCCACCGGCGGCGGCAAGTCGAGCGCGGCGGCCGACGCGGTCGTCGCGGAGATCAAGGCCGCGGGCGGCGAGGCGGTCGCGAACTACGACTCGGTCGAGGACGGCGACAAGATCGTCCAGACCGCGCTCGACACGTGGAAGCGCATCGACATCGTCGTCAACAACGCGGGCATCCTCCGCGACACCTCCTTCAAGAAGCTGACGGAGGAGGACTGGGAGCTCATCTACCGCGTGCACGTCCGCGGCGCCTTCAAGGTCACGAAGGCCGCGTGGGATCACATGCTCGAGGCCGGCTACGGCCGCGTGATCTTCACCGCGAGCGCCGCCGGCATCTACGGCAACTTCGGCCAGGCGAACTACGCGATGGCGAAGCTCGGCCTCGTCGGCTTCTCCAACACCCTCGCGATCGAGGGCCTGAAGAAGAACGTCCGCGTCAACACGATCGCGCCGATCGCCGGCTCGCGTCTCACCGAGACCGTCCTGCCGAAGAACATCACCGACGCGCTCAAGCCCGAGTACGTGTCGGGCCTCGTCGCGTACCTCTGTCACGAGTCGACCGAGGACACCGGCGGTCTCTACGAGGTCGGCGGCGGCCTGTTCGCGAAGCTCCGCTGGGAGCGCACCGAAGGGAAGCTCTTCAAGCTCGGCAAGCCGATCACGCCGGAGCAGATCAAGAAGAGCTGGGGCGTCATCACCGACTTCGCGAAGGTCACGCACCCGACGAACATCAACGAGTCGATGGGGCCGATCCTCGGCAACCTCGAGTCGAAGGCGCTCGGCGGCAACGAGCTCATCGACGTCGACGCGGCGCTCGGATACGAGTTCCCGCCGCAGAAGTCGCAGTACGACGAGAAGGACCTCTCGCTCTACGCGCTCGGCGTCGGCGCCGGCACGAACCCGCTCGACGAGGGCGATCTCCAGTACGTCTACGAGAACGCGGGCACCGGCTTCAAGGCGCTGCCGACGTTCGCCGTCGTCCCGGCCCTCGGGATGGTGTTCGAGATGTACAAGCGCGGAGAGACCGCGCCGGGCATGAACTACGGCTTCGATCGCATCCTGCACGGCGAGCAGTACACCGAGATCAAGCGCCCGCTGCCGACCAGCGCGAAGCTCACGCACAAGGCGAAGATCAAGGAGATCTGGGACAAGGGCAAAGGCGCGGTCGTCGTCACGTCGATCACCACGATGGACGAGGACGGCAACGAGCTCGCGTACAACGAGCTCTCGACGTTCGTGCGCGCCGCCGGCGGCCGGGGCGGCGAGCGCGGCCCCTCTGCCGAGGTGAACGTCGCGCCGGACCGCAAGCCGGACGCCGTCGTCGAGGAGAAGATCCGCGAGGACCAGGCGCTCCTCTACCGCCTCTCGGGCGACATCAACCCGCTCCACGCCGACCCGGGCTTCGCCAAGGCGTTCGGCTTCGACAAGCCGATCCTCCACGGCCTCTGCACGTTCGGCTTCGCGGCGCGTCACGTGATCAAGGCGTTCTCGAAGAACGACCCGCGCTACTTCAAGAGCATCAAGGTCCGCTTCTCCGAGAGCGTGTTCCCCGGCGAGACGCTCGTGACCGAGATGTGGAAGGACGGCGAGAAGGTCGTCTTCCGCTGCAAGGTGAAGGAGCGCGACAAGGTCGTCATCTCGAACGCGGCGGTGGAGCTCTTCAAGGAGATCCCGAAGGCGATCGAGAAGAAGAAGGCGGCGCCGGCGGCGGCCGCCGCGGGCGGAGCGGCCCCGTCGGGCGAGCCGACGAGCGCCGAGGCGTTCGCGGTGATCAAGGACTACATCGAGCAGAACCCGGGGATGGCGGCCGAGATCGGCAAGACCTTCCTCTTCAAGCTGTCGAACCCGGACAGCGCCTGGACGCTCGATCTCAAGAACGGCAAGGGCTCCGTCAGCCAGGGCGGTGACAAGGCCGACTGCACGCTCGAGCTCTCGGACGCGGACTTCTGCGCGATGACCGCCGGCAAGGCCGATCCGATGAAGCTGTGGACCGAGAAGAAGCTGAAGATCGGCGGGGACGTGATGGCTTCGCAGAAGCTCATGTTCCTCAAGAAGATCGATCCGAAGCGCGCGATCGAGGTCGTGTCGAAGCTCCGCGGCGCCGGCAGCAACGTGCCCGCGGCAGCCCCCGCACCGACCACGTCCGGTGAGCCGACGAGCGCCGAGGCGTTCGCGGTGATCAAGGACTACATCGAGCAGAACGCGGGCCTCGCCGCGGAGATCGGCAAGACGTTCCTCTTCCGTCTCTCGGCGCCGGAGAGCGCGTGGCTCCTCGACCTCAAGAACGGCAAGGGTTCGGTCGCGCCCTCCACGGCGGATGCGAAGGCCGACTGCATCCTCGATCTCTCGGACGCGGACTTCTGCGCGATGACCGCGGGCAAGGCCGATCCGATGAAGCTCTGGACGGAGAAGAAGCTGAAGATCGGCGGCGACATCATGGCTTCGCAGAAGCTGATGTTCCTGAAGAAGATCGATCCGAAGCGCGGCGCCGAGGTGGTGGCGAAGCTCCGCGGCGCGGGCGGTGCGGCGGGCGGCGGCGCGAAGCCGGCGACGGCCGCGGCGGCCCCGGCATCCAAGAAAGAGGCGAAGGCCCCGGCGATCTTCAAGGCGCTCGCCGAGCGTCTCGCGAAGACGCCGAACCTCGCGAAGGAGGTCGGCGCCGTCGTGCAGTTCGTCGTCACCGGTCCGGACGCGTCCTACGTCGGCGACTTCACCGGCGCGGGCGCGATCAAGGAGGGCACGGACGCGAAGGCCGCCGTGACGCTCAAGCTGAGCGACGACGACCTCGAGGCGCTGGCGAAGGGCGAGGCCCTGCGCGACCTCTACCAGCACGGCCGCGTTCGCATCGACGGCGACGCGCGCGTCGCGCACAAGCTGAACTTCTTCAAGGGGCTCGTCTGAGCCGCCCGATAGCCGAAAGGAGCAAGAACCATGGGTCGTAGGGTCAATGTCATCGGCGTCGGAATGACCAAGTTCCAGAAGCCGGGCGCGAGCGACGAGTACAACGTGATGGCGGGCAACGCGGCCAAGGCCGCGCTCGCCGACGCGAAGGTCGACTACAAGGAAGTGCAGAGCGCGTACGTCGGGTACGTCTACGGCGACTCGACGTGCGGCCAGCGCTCGGTCTACGAGCTCGGGCTCACCGGCATCCCGGTCTTCAACGTGAACAACAATTGCTCCACCGGCTCGAGCGCGCTCATGCTGGCGAAGCAGGCGATCGAGGGCGGTCTCTACGAGTGCGTCCTCGCGCTCGGCTTCGAGAAGATGGAGAAGGGCGCGCTGGGCTCGAAGTTCACCGACCGCACCAACCCGCTCGAGTGGTTCGCGAACCTGATGAGCAAGGTGCAGGGCTTCAGCGCCTCGCCGCCGGCCGCGCAGATGTTCGGCGGCGCGGGCCGCGAGTACCGCTGGAAGTACGGCACGAAGCGCGAGACGTTCGCGAAGATCAGCGAGAAGGCGCGCAAGCACGCGGCGAACAACCCGTACGCGCTCTTCAACACGCCGCTCTCGGTCGAGGAGATCCTCGCCTCCGACGAGGTCTTCGATCCGCTCACGCGCTACCAGTGCTGCCCGCCGACCTGCGGCGCGGCCGCGGCGATCCTGTGCTCCGACGAGTTCGCGAAGAAGCACGGCATCGGCAAGCCCGTGTACATCGCGGCCCAGGAGATGACGACCGACTACGACTCCTCCTTCAAGGAGGACTCGATGATCAAGATGGTCGGCTACGACATGGCCAAGGAGTGCGCCAACAAGGTGTACGAGAAGGCCGGCCTCGGACCGAAGGACGTCCAGGTCGTCGAGCTGCACGACTGCTTCACCGCCAACGAGCTGCTCACGTACGAGGCGCTCGGTCTCGCCAAGGAAGGCGAGGCGGAGAAGTTCATCTGGGACGGCGACAACACCTACGGCGGCAAGTGGGTCACGAACCCGTCGGGCGGCCTGCTCTCGAAGGGCCACCCGCTCGGCGCGACGGGCCTCGCGCAGTGCACCGAGCTCGTGTGGCAGCTCCGCGGTCAGGCGGACAAGCGCCAGGTGCCGAACGCGAAGGTCGCGCTCCAGCACAACCTCGGTCTCGGCGGCGCCTGCGTCGTGACCATGTACCGCGCCGACTGATCCGCGCGGCGGACGGTGACGGAAGGGCTCGTCGCTCCGCGCGGCGGGCCCTTCGTCCTTTCGGACGCTCAGTTCGCGGGCTCGTACACGAGGAGCAGATCGTCGACGTAGAAGCAGTAGCCGGTGTCGCCCTCGCCGCCGATCGACCCGACGACCGCGTCGTGCGGCCTCGTCGGCTCGCGGATCACCTGCGCGAGCGCCCACGTGGAGGGGAGCGCGCCCGTGTTCGTCACGCCGTCGTTGGTGTCGCTGCCGTCGGCCATGAAGTCGAGGCTCGCGAACCACGTGCCGCCGTCGGCGGTGTCGTGCACGCGCGCCTCGAACCGGTAGCGTCCGGCGCGGGCATGCGCGACCTTCACCATCGCCGTCCGCACCCCGCCCGCGGTGAGGCAGATCTTGCACGACGCCGATCCGCTCGCGGACGTCGTCGTCACGCGCTCGAGGGTGATGCCCGATCCGGAGAGCGCGCCGCAGCCGGTCGTCTGCTCGAAGTCCTCGGCGAAGAGCGTCACCGGTCCTCCGTCGGGGGCGGCGTCGGCGGGCACGTCGGCGCGCGCGTCGGCGGCGGCGGCGTTCGCGCCCGCGTCGCCTCCGGCGTCCGCGCCGTGCGACGACGCGAGGTCGTTCTCCGTCGACGACGTGAACGACGTGCAGGCCGCGACGAACGCGAGCGCGCCTGCGAGCGCTCCCCCCTTCCCCCGCATGCCTCGAGCGTATCACCCGCCCGGCCTGCCTCTCGCACGGTATCAGGTACGGCCTCGCGCCCCGGCGGCGCGCACGTCCATTGCTTCCCTCCGCGCAGGGGGGTGCATCATGGGGAGGAAGGCGATCTCGAGCGTGCTCGCCACGGTCGCGTCGCTCGCCGTCGGGGCCGCGGCGGGCTCGTGCGCGGTGGGCATCGACGACGGCGCGCCGGAGCAGACCGTCGACGCCGGCGCTTCACCGCTGTCCGCCGGGAGCGCGACCGAGGGCGATCCGCCGCTCGACGGCGGCGCGGTCGAGCGCCGCTGACGTCACTCGAGGCCGGCGCGCGCCTTCAGGTAGTCGGCGATCTGGCGACCGAGGTCGGTCCCGCCGCGCTTGAAGCGACGCTCGCGCGTGACCTCGATCATGTCCTCGGAGACCACCTCCGCCTCGACGACCGAGTGGAGGCGCACCTCGTCGGCGAGCTGCCCGTCCTTCGCGAACACGCGGAGCGTCGCGCCGAGCTTCAGCTTCGGCGTGCCGCGCGGGTCCTGCCTCGCGAGATCGACCGACGTGAGCAGCACCTCGATCGCCGGCCCGTGACCGTCCTTCGCGAGCCGGAGGTTCCCTCGGCTCTCGAACAGGCCGTCGAGCGTCGCCGCGCGCGAGACGTTCAGCAAGGTGACCCACCGGGCCTGTTCCTGCTGCGTGAACGTCGACGTGAGCTCGCGCTCCGGTTTTCCGTCGACGAGGATCTCGCCGACGATCGGCGGACGGACGACGATGGCGTCGTCGCGACGGACCGGGCTCACCGGCGCCTGCTTCACGGTGTCGAACCGCGGTGCGCACGCCGCGAGGCAGGCCATGAGCGCGAAGACGCCGAGTCGCGAGAGCTTCATCTTTCCCCGGAGCGAAGCTAGTTGGGGCACCAACGATCCGCAAGCGGCTCGGCAACGGCGGCGAGGCGTTACGGAGCCGTAACGCCTCGGCCGTGCACGCTCACTTGCCGGAGTCGCAGCTCGGGAACGTCTTCAGGCACGACCGCGCGAGGACCACGAGGTCGTCGCGCGTCGGGATGCGGCACGTTCCGTCACGCTCGGTGTGGCTCATCCACTCGATGAGGCCCTCCTGGTACAGCCAGAGGCCCTCGTGAAGCTCGGGGAGCTTCACCGACTTCGGCGCCTCGTCCGGATCGATCGGCTCGGGCAGCTTCCACGGCCAGAGCTCGTAGCTCGAGACGACGAAGTCCCCGATCGTCTGCTTGTCCGGGATCGTCGCCGGCGCGGGGCCGGGGACGCACGTCAGCTTCGTCGGCTCGTTCTCGTCCTGGCACGTCGTGGTGCAGTTGCAGGTCGGCGATCAGCTGCCGCCGGGCGCCGGGAGGCCGCGCGTCTTCAGCTCGCCCGCCGCGTACTCGCGGAACTTCGAGAGCGTCGGCTGCTGGCAGGTGCCGGTCTTCGAGATCACGGTCACCCACTTCACGAGGTGATCCTGGAACGACGCGAGTCCCTTGTACCCGGTCGGACCGTTGCGGAGGTCGGTCTGGAACTGGAAGAAGCGGTACTGGAAGCCCGCCTTGCGGAGCGCGACGTACTCGGCCGGCGGATCCTGGAGGATCTTGCGGAGGCGGTAGTAGCCCTTCGCCCAGCACTCGAGGTTCTCGGCGTTGACCTCGGTCTTGCCGCCGTCGAACGAGAGCGTGCGCGGGGTCGTGCCCGGCTTCGAGAGCGTCCCGTAGACGTAGGTGTCGCCTTCCTTCGTCGTGCCGATCTCCCAGGCACCGAGGCTGACCATGTCCTTCTTGTTGCCCGCCATCGGCGCGTCGTCGGGGATCGTCGGGATCTCGGGGCAGGCGCTCACGTCGATGTCGGCCGCGTCCATGTCCTGCCCGTCGAGGCAGTTGTCCGCCGTGAGCGTCGTCGGCTTCGCCGGCTCGCCGTCGGTCCCGTCGGTCCCGGGCTCGGTACCATCGGTGGATCCCTCGGGCTGGCCCTCGGCGGGCGTCTCGGCCGGCGGCACCTTCTTGACGATCGTCTCCTGCGTGCAGGCCGCGAGGAGAGGCAGCGAGAAGAGCGTGATCGACAGGATATTCTTCATGTTCTTTCGCCCCGTTCGTTCCCGTCCAGTCGCACCTCCCAGTGCGAGGACAGGGCGGGTCCACCTACAACGAGAAGGGTGGTTTGTCGAGGCACCAGGGTCGATTTTCGTGCTGACGCCGCGCGTCAGCAGGGTGACCGCGCCGGCATGCGTGCGATCGCGACGCGCTCCGCCGCCGCGGCCGGCGAGGAAGATCGCGCACGCGGCCCCGTAACAAACGCCCGATGCGAGCGACGGCAGGGGGCTGGCTCGCCCGGAGACACCCATGAAGAAGCGCGCCTTTGCTCTCGGAATCTCGACGATCGGCCTGTTGGTCGCCGCCTGCGGCGGCTCGAGCATCGCACCCGGCACCCAGCAGCCGCAGGACGTTCAGGCCAAGGCGATGGAGAAGACGTTCGCCGGCAAGAACAAGTGCAACCCGAAGAACCACGACCGCCCGTTCATCATCGAGTGGGACGCGACGGACATGTCCGGGTTCGAGGCCCGCACGAAGTCGGACGTCGTGTTCGTGAAGTACGACGGTTGCGACCTCCAGGTCCTCGACGGCTGCGTGAACGACTCCGTCCGTGGCGCCTTCGGCTCGTATCGTCCCGTCGAGTGGACGAGCGGCTCGGTCGAGGTGATGGAGATCGAGAACGAGGGCGACCTCTACGCGAAGCTCCCGCTCGGCGCGGCGACCCTCGGCGGCCGCGTGCACGGCGGCGAGAAGTTCCGCATGGAGTACTTCGTCGCGGGCACGCGCAACGCGACGCGCGACAAGATCTACCGCAGCGACCTGGTGAACAACGCCTCCTGCCAGGACGCGACCCACTTCGTGTACGCGTACAACCTCGGCGCGTTCGCGCTCGGCGCGAGCACGAACGTCAAGGGCGAGGTCGGCGGCACGTTCTGGGGCGTCGGCGCCGGCGGCAGCAGGAGCTCGAAGGCGAAGGCGGAGAAGACGGGCGGCCAGCTCGCGACGTGCCGCGGCGACTCGGCGAAGGAGGTCGAGAGCTGCAAGACCCCGATCCGCCTCACGCTGCGCGCCATCGAGGACGGCACGAACCCCGACGCGCAGGCGATGATGGCCGCTGAGACCCCGAGCGCGGCGAACCTCGCGGGCAAGCTGAAGGCCGAGACCGATCGCGAGAAGAAGGCGGCCGAGCACGCCGACCAGGCGCGCGCGAAGCTCGCGTCGCGCGACGGCAAGAGCTGCATCGCCGAGCTCGACATGCACGACAAGCTCGATCCGCGTCCGGCGGGCCTCTCGACGAACGCGAAGGGCAGCTACTACGCGATGCTCCGCGCGCAGTGCCTCATGACGATGGGCCAGTGCGACGCGGGCAAGCAGCTCTATCGGCGATCGCTCGAAGCGACGGCGACGGTGCAGATGGGCCCCGAGCAGCTCGATCGCTCGGTCGACGCGGTGGCGGGCATGTTCTGCCAGGGCGCGAGCATGGGTGGCCGTGACCGCATCATCAAGGCGAGCCAGGAGCTGCAGCAGGGCGCGTACATGTCGAAGAAGGACGTCGCGTTCTGCCAGGCGCAGATCAAGACGCTCAAGGACCTCATCCCCGCGACGAAGCCGAAGGACGAGGACGACGACATGGTGCTCAACGCGCCCGACGCGCTCTCGAACAGCGGCACCGCGTGCCTGGTGAAGGCCGGCGACTGCAACGCCGCGTGGAGCCACTACGTCGACATGAACAAACACACCGAGTACTACAAGTTCTCGAAGCCCGAGCGGCGCGAGCTGATCGAGAAGGGCAAGAACATGGACCCGGCGATCCTGCGACGGAGCTTCGAGTCCCTCTACTCCAAGTGCAAGAAGTAGCGCCTCGTCTTCCACGCATCGCGATCGTCCTGGGGCTCGTGGCCGCCGCCGGCTGCCACGGCTCGCGGGACGAACGCGCTGTGGCACAACCCGCGGCAGACGCCGCCGCGCCTCCGGCTCCGGCTCCGGCGGCGTCGACCGATGCGCTCGAGCGCGCCCGGCTCGCGACCGCGCAGCGTGACGGCGCCGGATGCGTCCGCGCGCTCGACGAGTACGACCGCACCGCGGGGGCGGCGCGCCGATCGACCGATCCCATGTCCTCGCTCGCGATCATGCGCGCCCAGTGCCTGATGCTCGCGGGGCGATGCGAGGACGGGAAGACGCTCGCGCGCCAGGCGTTCGGCTACACGACGATGACGCAGTTCGGGCCGGAGCAGATCGAGCGCAGCGTCGACGGCCTCGTCGGGCTGTACTGCGAGGGCAATCTCGCAGCGCGCGATCGGCTCCTCCGGGCGACGCAGGACCTCACGATCGGCGCGTACATGACGGCGAAGGATCCGGCGTGGTGCCGCGAGCGCATCGACGCGGTGAAGCAGCTCGCGCGCGAGGTCCAGCCCCGCGACGTCGACGATCAGCAGGTGAAGAACGCCTCGGCCCTGCTCCTCGGCGCGGGACCGACGTGCCTCGCCCGCGGCGGCGACTGCGAGGGCGGCTACGCGCTCTACCGCGAGCAGATGATCCAGCGCGCGCCCGCGTACACCACGATGCCTCCGGACCAGGCGGAGAAGAGCCTCCGAGAGTCGTTCGAGGGCATGAACGAACGCTGCAAGAAGCCGTAGCTACCGGTTCGGTAGCGCCCACACGCCGAGCTCCTTGCCCTCGGCGCCCTGGAAGTACTCGACCCGGAGCGCGTGCGTGCCCGCGGCGAGCGCGATCTCGCCGTCGGTCTCGCGTGGCTCGTGCTCGCCGTCGTCCTCGAGCACGAGCTCGCCGTCGACGAGGACGCGCACGCCGTCGTCCGCGCGCGCGGTCACCCGGTAGACGCCGGTGACCTTCGCCTCGATCGCCCCGTCGAAGCGGACGGCGAAGCGCTCGGCGCGGAACGACGGATCGAGCCGCACCCGGTCGAGGCGGCCGGTGCGGACCGCCGCGAGGCGATCGAAGTCCGGGAGGCGGTGGAAGTCGCCCTCGTAATACGTGTATTGCACATCTTTCGCCGACAGCGCGCGCGGAGGGCGCGGCACCTGCTTCTCGAAGACGCCGCGCACCGTCGCGCTCTCGCGGCCGCCAGGGACGAACAGGCGCGCGCTCACCTTCGTCGTCGCGATGACGGTGATCGGCTCGCCGAAGATCGGCGACTCGCCCGTCGGCTCGGAGCCGTCCAGCGTGTAGCGGACGACGCCGTCGCGGAAGAGGCCGGGCGCATGGAGGGCGATCGCGGCGCGATCGAGGAACACCGCCTTCGGCCGCAGGCCCTCGGGCGGCTCCACGTAGTAGCGGATGCCCGACGCGTCGAGCATCGGCCGCTGCGCGATGAAGCGGCCCGTCGCGTGCGCGATCGAGGGCGGCGCGGGCATCGACCAGAGCGCCTCGGCGAGCGCCTGCATCCGCGGCATGGTGAGGTGATCGATGTCGTCGACCGACTCGACGTGCTCGGTCCAGAGCGCGCCCTCGCCGCCGAGGACGTGCGGATCGCCGGCCGCGCCGGGATCGAACGCCAGCACCTTGGACCAGGGGAGGAACCCCTCGTGCCCGGGGCCGCTGCGATCGGGGGTGGGCTTCACGTTGAAGTAGACGAACCCGTGCGGCGCCATCACCACGGGGCTCCCCGCCCGCGCGGCGCGGAGGCCCTCGGCCACCCCGCGCCACGCCACGATCACCGCGCCCTCGGGCGCGCCGAGGTCGGCGGCCTCGTCCCAGAGCATCGGCGTTCGTCCGAGCCGCTTCAGGATCTCGGCGACCCGCGCATGGAAGAACGCCTGGAGGCCCGCGGTGTCCGTCTTCAGCGCCTTCTTCTTCGCCGCGCACTTCGGGCAGGCGTCCCAGCGCTCGTGGGGGACCTCGTCGCCGCCGACGTGGACCAGCTTCGAGGGGAACACGGCGGCAACCTCGCGCAGCACGTCCTCGATCAGGGCGAACGTCGCGTCGTTGCCCGCGCACAGGACGTCCTCGAACACGCCCCACGTCGCCGGCAGCTCGAGGGGCTTGCCGGTGCACGACAGCTCCGGATGCGACGCGAGGATCGCGCGCGCGTGCCCGGGCATCTCGATCTCGGGCACGACGGTGATCCCGCGCTCCGCGGCGTAGGCGACGACCTCGCGTGCGTCGTCCTGCGTGTAGAAGCCCGTCTTGCCCGCGGCGGCCGTGAGCTCGGGGTGCTTCTTCACCTCGAAGCGGAAGCCCTGGTCGTCGGTGAGATGCCAGTGGAAGACGTTGAATTTGTAGAATGCAAGCAGATCGACGTAGCGGAGCACCACCTCCTTCGGGAAGAAGTGGCGCGCGACGTCGAGATGCATGGCGCGGAAGCGGAAGCGCGGCGCGTCGGTGGTGACGAGCGCGGGGACGGTGCGCGGGAGCGCGCGCGGGCGCGCGGCGCCGATCGGTCGCGCCCCGGCGAGCTGCGCGAGCTGCTGCGCGCCGTAGAAGAGGCCGGCCTCGTTCGACGCGAGGACGTGCGCGCGCGCCGGCGTCACGTCGAGCCGGTAGGCGGACGCGGCGAGGTCCTCCGCGGCGGCCGGCGCGCCGGCGATCTCGAGGACGATCGCGCCGCTCCCGGCGTCGCCGATCGCCGACGGAGGCAGACCGAGCCAGCGCGCGAACAGCTCGGCGACCCGGCGGCCGCGGCGGTCGGGCACCGCGATGCGCGTGCGTTCGTCGACGGTGAACGTGCCCGTTCCCATCTCGAGCGTCCGCGGCTCGGACGTGAACGCGAGGCTCGAGCTGCTCGGGGCCTCGGGGATCGGCGGGGTCTTCGGCGCGCGGATCCGGCGGCAGCCGGGGAGGACGGCGAGCGCGAAGACCGCGAGCCCCACGAAGAAGGAGAAGAGGAGCGGCGCGGGCGCGTGCCACCCGCCCCGGCCCTGGCACACATGACGTCGATGTCCGGGCCACGTCCGTGCCCTCGCGGAGCCGATCGCGGATTTCCGCTGATTTCCGCCCGTCCGGCGCGTGGCACGTGCGGTGCTCTCCCGGTCCGCGCCGCACGCCGTCTCGTCCACCCGAACAGGTTACTCTCTCGAGGTCCTCGATGAACCGCTTCCTCGCCACCGCCCTCGCTGCCGTCCCCATGCTCGCCGTGCTCGCGGGCTGCCCTGCGTCGCAGTTCGAGGACGCGGAGCCGCTCTCGCACGATCCGGCGCAGCTGAAGGCGCCCGCGCCGGGGACGGGGTTCCAGTTCCGCACCGAGCTGTTCAGCGTCGCGCCCGGCGAGGAGGTGCAGGACTGCTACTTCTACAAGGTCTCCGATCTCGCGAAGGCGGGCGGCCTGCCGGAGAACGAGCCGGTCAACCTGCACCGCATCCAGCTCGTCCAGACCGACGGCTCGCACCACATGAACATCTTCCGCGTGCGCACGGTCAAGGGCCTCGATCCGAACGCGGGCCCCGTCTCGCGCGGCAAGAACGGCCAGGGCGAGTGCTTCAAGAGCCCGAACTGGGCAGACTGGCCGCTCGTCGCGAACACGCAGCAGGACGGCGTCATCGACTGGACGTTCCCCGACGGCGTCGCGAACGTCTTCCAGCCGGACGAGTGGCTGATGCTCCAGACCCACTACGTCAACGCGAGCTCGCAGAAGACGCCCGATCGTGCGGAGGTCGCGGTGAACTTCCACACGATGAAGAAGGAGGACGTGAAGCACGAGATGGGGACGCTCTTCGCGACGAAGCAGTCGATCCGCGTCTGCAAGAGCAACCCGTCGCCTTCCTTCAGCGGCACCTGCCAGTTCAACGGCAATCAGCCGGTGAACATCATCGGCGCCAACGGCCACTTCCACAGCCGCGGCAAGGCCTTCAGCATGTACACGTGGGACGGCACGTCGATCGCGCAGCCGCCCGACTCGGCGCGCTTCTACCAGTCGAAGTCGTGGGACGATCCGCCGATGCTCCGCTCGCCCGACCTCGACCTCCAGGTCCAGCCGAAGAGCGGCGTGTTCTTCACGTGCGAGTACCAGTGGCAGCCTCCGGTGGACGAGATCGGCGGCTGCGCCGGGCTCGACTCGAACGACAAGAGCCCGGACAAGGACTGCTGTTACACGTTCGGCCCGATCGTCGAGAAGAACGAGCACTGCAACATCTTCGTCTATTACTGGCCGAAGCAAGCCGCGACCGACATCGCGTGTAACTGACCTTGCGACGCCTCCTCCTCCTTCTGTTCGCGCTCCCGCTCGCCGCCTGTCCGAAGGAGGAGGATCCGCCGGCGACCGACGCCGGAACGCCGGTGGTCAGTGACTGTCCGGCCGGGTTCCTCGGCGATCCGGCGAAGGATCCGGTGATCGAGCTCCGCGCGCTCCGCGCGAACGGCACCGACGTTCCGATCGCCGAGGGCGACGACCTCGCCGTCGTCTTCCCTCCGCAGGGCGGCCGCGTCGCGTTCGTGGGCGTGCGCGCGACCAACGTCGACGGCTGCGGCATGCAGCTCGTCGGCGCGCTGCGCGACCCGCTCTCGAAGCAGGTGCGCCTCGACGGGCGCACGGTGAACCTCCGGAAGGAGCCCGACGGCTGGGGCACGACCGGTCGCGGCGCGGAGACCGATCTCGGCAGCTCGGACGCGATCGGCGACTACTCGAACGTCCCGCTCTGTCCGAACCAGTGGGCGGACCAGGACCTGTTCGATCAGACGTTCGAGCTCGAGGTGCAGATCAAGGACCGCCGCGGCAAGACGGCGTCGAAGAAGATCCACGTGACCCCGCGATGCGCGGAGCCAGGCGAGAAGGAGACGGCGTGTCGATGTCTGTGCAGGAAGGGGTACGTGCTCGGCGAGACGTGCGGCGAGGACGCGGGCGTCGATTCGGGCTCCTGATCGCGACGGCCTCTGCGCTCGCGATCACCGGATGCCCCGGCGACGACGGGCCCGCGCAGCCGGCGAACGACGCCGGCCCGGACGCGGTCGCCGAGGCGGGCGCCCCCGAATGGCGCACGGTCCTCGAGGGCCTCGACGGATCGCTCTTGTCGATCTGGGGCACGTCCTCGAAGGACGTGTGGACCGTCGGCGGATCGCTCGGCAACGGCTCCCCCTCGCTGGTCCTCCGCTTCGACGGCACCGCGTGGAAGCGGCTCTCGCCGGGTCGCGACGAGACGTACTGGTGGGTCCACGGCACGAGCGACACGGACGTCTGGCTCGCGGGCGAGAAGGGGCGCATCACGCACTGGGACGGTGCGGCGTTCCGCGAGGACGCGTCCGGCACGACGGCGACGCTCTTCGGCGTGTTCGCCTTCGCGCGGGACGACGTGTGGGCGGTCGGCGGATCGCCCGATCAGGGCTCCGGTCCGAACGACGTGCTGCTCCACTTCGACGGCACGGGGTGGAAGGCGGAGACGCTGCCCGCATCGACGAACACCGCGCTGTTCAAGGTGTGGGGCCCGAGCAAGGACGACGTGTACGTCGTCGGCGACGCCGGCGTGATCTGGCACCGGACCGCCGGCGCATGGAAGCGCGAGGGCGAGGGCGTCGCGAAGGGCCGCCTCACGACCGTGGCGGGCTGCAGCGCGACGCAGCTCTTCGCGGTCGGCGGACGCGATCTCCTCACCGGCGACGGCAAGGGCAACTGGACGCGGAACGACACGCTGCTGGTGAACGACGTGAACGGCGTCGCGTGTGCGAACGGCAAGGCGGTGATCGTCGGCGGCGGCAGCCTCAAGCTCCGGCTCGACGGCGATCGATGGATCGACGACTTCGGCTCGAAGCCGTTCGAGGACCTGCACGGCGCATGGGTCGACGAGACCGGCGCGTTCTGGGGAGCCGGCGGGAAGTTCAGCGCCGCGCCCCGCCCGGGGGCTTCGCGCAATGGGACCGTAGCTAGGTACGGACTCGGGAGCGTCCCGGGGGCGCTCGTCCAGTAGCCAGTAGCCGCCCCCCCGGGCTGCGCTGATACCATCTCCTTCGCGTGGAGGGCCGCCAGGTCGGACGGTACGTCATCGGTCCAGAGCTCGCGGCCGGCGGGATGGCCACGGTCCATCTCGGGCGCATGCGCGGGCCGGCCGGCTTCGGCAAGACCGTGGCGGTGAAGCGCCTGCACGCGCAGTTCGCGAAGGACGTCGAGTTCGCGAAGATGTTCCTCGACGAGGCGCGGGTCACCTCGGGCCTCACGCACCCGAACGTGGTGATGACCCTCGACGTGCTCGAGGAGCCGGACGGTCTGTACCTCGTCATGGAGTACGTGCACGGCGTCTCGCTGGCGCAGATCGAGCGCGCGCTCCCGGCGGGCGAGAAGATGCCCATGCGGATCGCGTGCGCCATCGCGGCGGGGTTCCTCGAGGGTCTCCACGCGGCGCACGAGGCCACCGACGACGGGGGTCAGCCGCTCGGGATCGTGCATCGCGACGTGTCCCCGCAGAACGTGCTCGTGACGTTCGCCGGCGTCCCCAAGATCGCGGACTTCGGGATCGCGAAGGCCGCGGGGAACATGCACTCGACGGGCGACGGCTCGGCGAAGGGCAAGCTCTCGTACATGGCGCCCGAGCAGGTGATGAGCGATCCGGTCACGCCGCGCACCGACGTGTTCGCGGCGGGGATCGTCCTCTGGGAGTGCCTCACGCGGCGGCGCCTGGTCGAGGGCGGCTCGGCGGCGGAGCGCCTGCGCGCGCTGCTCGATCTCGAGGTCCCCGCGCCGAGCACCGTCGCGCACGACGTGCCGCTCGCGCTGGACGCCATCGTCCTCCGCGCGCTCGCGAAGGATCCGGCGAAGCGCTTCGCCAGCGCGAGCGAGATGGCCGCCGCGCTCCAGGGCGCGGTCGATCTCGCGCGCGCGGGCGAGATCGCGGAGTGGACGCGGCGCACGTGCGCCGGCCTCCTCGCCCAGCGCGATCGCGCGCTCGGCGACCTCCAGCGGATGAGCACCGGCTCGTTCGAGGCCGCGCGCATGCCGGCGCCGCCGCGTCCGACGGTCCCGACCGCGATCGCGGACACGAGCACGAACGTCACGATCAACGACTACCTCACGCGCTCGGAGCGGAACGCCGTCCCGCACCGGATGCCGCGCGCGGTGCTCGCCGCGCTCATCGCGCTGCCCTTGCTCGGGCTCACCGGCACGGTGCTCGTCTTCGTGTCCCTCGGCCGCTCGCGCGCGCCGGCCGCGGAGGCGACGCCGCCGGCGTCCGCGATCACCACCGCGCCGGCACCGCCGGCCCCGCCTCCGCCGGTGGCTCCGAGCGAGAGCGCGCCGCCTCCGCTCGCCGAGCCCTCGGCGGCCGTCGCGGAGGCGCCCCCGACGAAGCCGCGCACGACGAAGCCTGCGACCGCCACGAAGAAGTGCCGTATCGTCGCCACTCCGGACAAGTCCGGCCGGATGAAGTTCGAAGAGGTCTGCGGTCCATGAACGGCAATCGAGCGGTGGTGCTCGCGCTCCTCGGCGGAGCCGTCCTCGCGACGACGCCCGCGCGCGCGGACGACAAGGCGTGCATGAGCGCGGCGTCGAAGGGCCAGGAGCTCCGCGACGAGGGAAAGCTCGGAGAGGCGAAGGCGCTCTTCCAGCGCTGCGCGGAGCGCACGTGTCCCGCGCCGATCCCCGGCTATTGCTCGGGGTGGCTCGCGGACGTGAACAAGAAGATGCCGTCGATCGTGTTCCGTGCGGTCGACGAAGGCGGTCGCGACGTGACCGACGCCACGGCGCAGATCGACGACAAGCCGGAGGTGCCCGTCGACGGGCGCGCGATCGAGATCGATCCGGGCAAGCACAAGGTCCGGATCGCGCATGCCGGCAGCAAGCCCTTCGAGGACGTCCTCGTGGTCGCGCAGGGCGAGAAGGACCGCGTCGTGGTGGCGAAGCTCGCGACCTCGGCGCCGATCGCGGCGACGGCGCCGGCGCCGGTGGCCCCGCCCGAGACGACGCCGAAGAAGAGCAGCGTCCCCGTCGCGAGCTGGGTCGCGTGGAGCGTCTCCGGCGTCGCGCTCCTGTCGTTCGCCGGCTTCGGGATGAAGGCCCGGCTCGACTTCGACGACTACCAGGCGCGCTGCGGCTCGCGTTGCACGACGTCGGAGCGCGACGACGTGGCGACGTCGGTCACCATCGCGGACGTCTCGCTCGTCGTCGGGATCGTCGCCGCGGGGGTGGGCACCGCGCTCTGGCTCTTCCAGCCGAAGGCAGCGGAGGTGCGTCGATGAGGCGCGCGCTCGCGTGCGCGGCGGTGGCGCTCGGCGCGATCGCGACCGCGTGCGGCCTCGTCATCGATCCCGATCGGCTCGTCTCCGACGTCGGCGCGGACGCCGGGACCGCGGTCGGCTCCGTCGACGGCGGCGATCGCACGGACGCGGCGCCCGACGCCGAGCCTCCGGCGAACGTGCCCGCGTGCGTGCCGAAGCCGCCCTCCGACACGAACGGGCCCTACGCCGTCGTGTCGAGCTCGGCGCCGCAGAACCTCGCGTGCCCCGCGGGTTACCTGGCAACGCCGGTGGCGAAGGGCAAGGGCGGCGCGCAGACGAAGTCCGCGACGTGCGGCGACTCGAGCGGATGCCTGTGCGGCGGCCCGACGGGGACGCCCGCGTGCGCGCTCCGCGTGCGCTACTACGACGACTTCGACTGCAACGACGAGGTCGGCACGCCGGACCTCGTCACGCCGACCTGCACCGAGCTGCCCGGCGCTCCCCCGTATCTGCGCGTCGAGGGCGCGGTGACGGGGATGACGTGCCCGCCGTCCGGTCAGGCGGCGCCGACGTCCAAGCAGCCGGTGACGTTCGCGTTCGAGTCGTGGGTGTGCGAGCCCGATCCGGCGACGTCGCTCGGCAGCTGCGGAGCCGGCGAGGTCGCGCTGCCGCCCACGGAGAACGCGAGCGCATGCGTGGTCCTGAAGAGCGGCGACACCTGTCCGTCGCCGTACACGCGCACGCGCGACCTCTCGAAGGACGGGACGGTCATCGACGATCGCGCCTGCGCCTGCACGTGCGCGGTCGAGGCGAACGGCGCGTGCAGCGGCGGCTCCGCGACGACGTACTTCGACAAGGGCTGCCAGAACGCGCCGCAGAGCCTCCCGCTCGGGAGCTGCCGGATCATCGCCGCGACCGACGGCATCAAGGGCACGCCGGGCACGCTGAGCGGCATGCCCGCCTGCACCCCGAAGGCGATGCCCACGGGCAGCGCCCGGCCGGCGAACGATCTGAAGCTCTGCTGCCTTCGCTAGGCGCCCGCTTGCGCGAGCGCTTGCTCAACCGACGAGCGCGCGACGCTTCGTGCCGGTCGTCTTCCGCGCGACCGCCTGGCCGGACGGAACGACGAGGAGATCGATCTCCATGCCGAGCGCGTCGCAGATGCGGCTCGCGACGAAGAGCGACGGTCCGAGCTCGCCGCGCTCGAGCCGCGCGACGTAGTTGGGCGAGAGGCCGGCCTGCTCGGCGAGGAACGCCTGGGTCCACCCATGCTCCTGCCGGGCGCGGCGAATTGCCTCGCCGACGATCGTGTTGAACGACCGGTGCTCGTCCTGAGCCTCCGTGGTCGTCTTGGTGCCCCCCGCCTGCTGCTCGGGATCGAACTTAGGTCGCCGTCCGCTCTGCTCGGTACCCACGGACAAACCGTAGCGCGTCCGGTCTTTTGCGCGAGCACAAAAAGTGTCCCCTTCCGGATGGGGCAAATTGCCGACCCGCTTGAACTTTTTTCCCGATTTCGGGGGGTTGAAGCGTGCAATCCGTGCGCCTTGGTCATCCTGACTGGGTTAGAATCGCGCAGTGGAGATCGACGTCGGAACAGTCGTAGCCGGCAAGTACGAGCTCGTTCGGCTCATCGGCAAGGGCGCCATGGGCGAGGTCTGGCTCGCCCGCCACGACTCGCTCGGGGGCGAGTTCGCGGTGAAGCTGGTCGAGACGACCGACGACGTCGAGGCCGAGACGGCCTCCGGACGCTTCCAGCTCGAGGCCCAGATCGCCGCGAAGCTCTCGCGGCGTACGAGGCACATCGTCTCGGTCAGCGATCACGGCGAGGAGAACGGGCTCTCGTATCTCGTGATGGAGCTCCTCGACGGCGAGTCGCTCGAGACGCGCCTGAAGCGCACGGGGCAACTCGAGCTGCCCGAGACCGCGGCCATCGTCATGCAGGTCTCGCGGGCGCTCGCCCTCGCGCACGAGGAGGGCATCTTCCACCGCGATCTCAAGCCGGCGAACATCTTCCTCTGCAAGGACGAGGACGGGCGGCTCCTCGTGAAGCTGCTCGACTTCGGCATCGCGCGCGCGGTGAAGCCGTTCAAGACGCGGTCGCCGTTCGCGACGAGCAAGGACATGGTGCTCGGCACCCCGAGCTACATGAGCCCGGAGCAGGCGCGCGGTCTCGCCTCGCTCGATCACCGCTGCGATCTCTGGGCGCTCGCGACGTGCACGTTCGAGGCGCTCGCGCGGCGCATTCCCTTCGAGGGCACGACGGTCGAGGACATCTTCCTCTCGATCTGCACGTTCAAGGTCGTCCCCGTCGCGGCGCTGCGCCCGGATCTGCCGCCGAGCGTGGGCGAGTTCTTCGCGAAGGCCTTCGCGCCGAAGCTCGACGATCGCTTCGCCACCGCGCAGGAGCTCGCGGCCGCGTTCGAGTCCCTGGTCGATCCCGCGGCGCTCGAGCCGTACCTCGGCATCGCCGGCGTGAGCCCGTCGGGCCGCCGCCTCCCGGCCGCGCCGATCAGCGCGCCGGACGTCGTGGCGCAGCCGCCGTCGACGCGGACCGAGAAGCTGCCCGCGACGCCGCCGCGGACGAGCAGCGATCCCATGTCCGCGTCGATCGACACGCTCGGCGGCGCGGGTCTGCCGAAGCGGAAGAACGGCGTGATGCTCGGCGGCGGCGTCCTCGCGATCGCCGCCGTCCTCGTGCTCGCGTTCTTCGCGTTCCGCGGATCGACGACGAAGCCCGCGGCCGCGGCGCCGTCCACCACGCCCGTCACGACGACCACGGCGTCGGACGCGGTCCCGCCGCCGCCGGCCGATCCGGAGCCGCTCGCGACGCCGAGCCCGAGCGCGAACACGCCGGCGCCGCCGGTGACCGCCGCGCCCGCGCCGGTCGCGAAGAAGGACACCCGGAAGGGCCACGCCGCGCAGGCCCACGCGACGACAGCCGCGCCGCCGCCGGCCACGGCTGCGCCCGCGCCCGCGCCCGCGCCGGCCCCGGCGCCCGCGCCGTCCCCGACGCCCGCGAAGAAGGGGCCGCTCGACAAGGGCGAGGTATTCTGACCGTCCGCGCGCTATCCAGTTACGTATCGACAACCCACGCCGTCCCGTCTTTGTCCGCTTCGACAACCCTATCCACGTAGGAACATCGAACGTGCTCGCCCGCTCGCGCTTCGTCGCTCTCACCATGGCCGTCGCGACCACGTGCGCGACGATGTCCTTCTCCACCCCGGCCTCCGCGGACGCCGAGTCGGACGCGAAGGACCTGTTCGCGCGCGGGCGCGAGCTCCGCGGGCGGGGCGACTGCACCGGCGCCTCGCCGCTGTTCCTGAAGGCGTGGCGGATCTACCCGCAGGGGCTCGGCAACCTCCGCAACTACGCCGAGTGCGAGGAGCAGCTCGGCCACTTCGCCTCGTCGCGGCGCGCCTGGCTCGATCTCAAGCGCGCGCTGCTCACCGCGCCGAACGATCCGAAGTACGAAGGCTGGGACAAAGACGCGGAGGACGCCGCGAACCGTCTCAAGCCGAAGGTCGCGGTGGTCATCGTCGACGTGACCGTGCGCACGCCCGAGAGCGAGGGGCCGGCGAACGAGAAGTCCGGCGTCGAGCTGCTCGTGAACGGCGAGGCCGTCGGCGCGAACCTGATCGGCACGCCGCTCGAGCGCGATCCCGGCGTCTACACCATCCGCGTGCAGGCCCCCGACGCGCAGCCCGTCGAGCAGAGCGTCTCGCTCGCCGCGGGCGACAGCAAGCACGTCGCGCTCCGCATCGTCCGCACCCCGAAGGAGAAGGGCGGCGTCGACGGCGGCTACCCCGGCGAGGAAGGCCGCGGCTCGGGTCGCAAGACGCTCGGCTGGATCGCGATCGGCGTCGGCGGCGCGGCGCTCGTCGGATCGGGCGTGACGTTCCTCCTCCGCGGCGCGGCCAAGAGCGATCTCGAGGCCGCGTGCGGGCCCGACTACGAGAACACGTGCCCGGCGTCGAAGAAGGCCGAGCGCGACGACGCGGTCGATCGCGGCAAGCTGATGGGGACGCTCTCGCCGATCCTCCTCGGCGTCGGCGTGGTCGGCGTCGGCGCGGGCGTCGCGCTGATCGTGACGGCGCCGAAGTCTTCGCCGTCGCAGGGAGGGCTCACCATCCACCCGGGCCTCGGCCGCATCGACGCGACGTACCGATTCTGACGGTTCTCGGGCCGTCCTCGACTATCCGCTTTCGACTAGCTACATACCTGCAGTGTCACGTAGAGCTTTCTTCCTCGGCGCGGGAGCCCTGTCGATCGCGATGGCGACGGCGTCGGCGTGCGCGTTCCCCGAGCCGCAGCTCGTGCCGGACGAGGCGGGCGTCTCGTCCGACGCCGCGTCGCCGGACGGCGCGATGCCGACCGATGCCTCGGTCGTGGACAGCGTCTTCGCGATCGACGGCAACCAGGACGTCGATCCCGACGGCGCCGCGCAGGAGGCGAGCACCCGCCCCGACGGCGCCGCGCTCAAGGACGCCGCCGGCTGCGTGGATCAGTGCGACTGCGACGAGGACGGCGTCCGGAGCAACAACCCGTCGTGCAGCCCGGTGGGCAAGGACTGCAACGATCTCGATCCGTTCATCCCGCACGACGGCTTCGTCGCGAGCAAGCCGGCGAAGGGCGCCACCGGCGACTGGGACTGCGACGGGAAGGTCACCAAGCAGTTCCCGGTGAACGTGAGCTGCGGGCTGCTCGCGAACTGCAACGCCGCCGGCTTCACCGGCGAACCCGGCTGCGGAGAGTCGGGCGCGTTCGTGACGTGCAAGCCGAGCCTCTTGCCTCTCGTGACGTGCGACGTGAAGAGCACGGAGACGGTCACTCAAGGATGTCGGTGAGGTAACTTGAGACACGTGACGAAGCGCAGGCGCCTCTACCTCCTCGCGGCCGGACTGACGGCGGGCATGGCCCTCGCCGCCGCGTGCAGCTTCCCGGAGCCGCAGCTCGTGCCGGACGGGACCACCGAGGCCGGGACGGACGCGATGCCCGACGCGCGCGATGCCGACGGCGGCTCGCCACCGTCGAACGAGACCGATGCCCAGCCTCCGATCATGGACGCGACCACGGAGAAACCTGGCGTGGACGCGAACTGCAACGTCTGCGACTGCGACGACGACGGGTTCGCCACGAAGGACGCCGCTGCGTGTCCCGACGCGGGAGCCAAGCCTCGCACCGACTGCGACGATCAGGACAAGCGCGCGAACCCGGACGCGGGGTTCATCACCGATCAGCCGACCGTCGATACGCTCGGCGACTGGAACTGCGATACGAAGGTGAACGGGCAGTTCTCGGTCAACATCAACTGCGCCGACTACAGCGGCCTGCTCTCGTCGTGCGGATCCGTCGAAGGCTTCGCGAACAACCCGAGCTGCGGCGAGAGCAGCACGTACGTCTTCTGCAAGGTGAGCGGCCTGAGCTGCGTCCAGGGCTCCTCGGAGATCCGGAAACAGGGCTGCAAGTAGTCACGGCGCGAAGTCGGCCGCGATCCGGCGGCGGACCGCATCACGAACCGCGTCTTCGAGCTTCATCGTACCGAGCCTCGTCTCGAGGACGACGCGCTCGACGAGGCCGTGCTTCGCCCGTCCGCCTCCATCGACACCGTGAGATCGGCCGGCGCATCCGGGAACTGTCCGAGGACGGCCTGGCTGCCGATGACGACGATCTCGTCATCCTCCGAGATCACGGCAGCCGCGCGTATGACGTGCTCGAGCTGCGCCCGGGTCATCGCGAGGCCGCCTCGCGGAGGATCCGCCACCGATCGCGCGGCGCGAGGATGCCCGCGAACGGGCTCACCTGCCGGAGCTCGCGTGCGCGCTCGCCGTCCGACACGATGAACGCGAGCACGTCGTCGAACGGGCGCGAGAGCACGTCGCGCCATGCGTTCACGTAATGGACGTGTACGGTCCCGTCCGCGCTCCACGACTCGACGCGCGCACGCGCGCGATCGAGGAGCGACGGTCGGCTCGGAGCCGCTCGGCGACGGCACGGTGCAGAGCGACGCTGCGCTGCTCGGCCTCCGCATGCGACGCCATGCGGAAGAATTTAGCACGCGGTTCAGCGCCCCGGAGAGAAGCGGTAGCGCGTGATCTTCACGCTCCCGTTCTGCGGGAGCACGACGTCGTCGAACTCGAGCGCCTGGCTGTCGGCGCCGATGAATGCGCCTTGCACCTTTCGGAAGGCGGCGTAGTCGGCGAGGAGATCGCTGTCGGCGAAGACGATCTCCGGATCGTCCTGCCACGCGCTCGCGCCGGCGTCGTCGGCCGGGAGCGTGGCGGCGAGCGTGCCCGCCGGGAGCGCCGGTGCCTGGACGCTGTTCGTTCCCGGAGGCACGACCATGGTCCAGCGCGTCGGCATCTCGCTCTGCGACGGGAAGTAGACGAAGCGCACGACGCCGCCCTTCGCCGCGGTGGTCGTGCCCTTCCAGGTGATCGTCGGGCGCTTCGGCGCGGCGGCGGCGTTCGCGATCGCCCCTTCGGTGAGCTCGGGGAGGGCCTGCGCGAAGTCGAGCGCGACCGCGCCTGCGGGCGCCACGCGCTTGCCGACCACGCGCTGCGTGCCGTAGTCGTCGCCGCCGATGGTCACGTTGACCTCGATCGCATCGGCGAAGCCCGGCGCGACCTGGAACGTCGAGCCCGAGCCCTCGAAGAAGTGCATCTGGGGGAACAGCGTGCTCGAGGCGATCTGCGTGAGCTTGATTCGCCCGAAGCCGACCGGAGGATTGGCGACGGTCGCGACGACGTTCGTCGGAGCGGCCCATGCGCCGGCGGTGATCGCGGTCGTGCCGCCGTCGGTCACGCCGGCGACGTTCTTCTTGGAGGCGAAGGCCACCGGACCGCCGTTCGGATCGACGGCGTGGACGAGCACGGCGCCCGCGCCGAGACAGAACTCGTCGACGGTGACCGGGATCGGCGCCGAGCCGTGGCCGAAGCCCGAGCAGCGTCCCACGTACGCGGCGTACTCGGTCGCGCCGGCGTCGGAGAGGCCGGGCAGCGAGACGTCGTAGGTCGCGATCGCCGAGGGGTCCTCCACGGTGGCGGGGAGGACGTCGCCTTCCTGCACGCCGGTCCACGTGAGCAGCTCGCGATCGCCGAGGATCGCGGTGGCCATCGCGGGGAGCGGCGAGACGCCCGACGCGGCCTTGCCGTCGGGGCCGGTCTTCTTCGACTCGATCACCGCGCCGGCCGCATCGTGGAAGACGACGACGACGTCGGCCTTCGGTCCCTTCCGCGTCGCCACCACGACGGTGACCGGCTTCGGTCCGGTGGCGGTGTCGGGCTGGTCCGCATCGGGCAGGCCCGCGTCGCTCTCGGGGCGGCTCGAGTCGAACGCCCCCGCCTCGGGGAACGACGTGCTCGGGTTGCTCGAGGGATCGTCCTCGCAGGCGAAGACGAACGCAGCGGCGGCGAGGGGAGCGAAGAAGACGATGGATCGACGCACGGGGAGCTCTCTCTTCTCGATCAGTCGAAGACGGGGTGGAAGCTGGTGACGCGGAACGCGCCGTTCTGCGGGAGCACCGCCTGGTCGACGTTGCCGTTCTGCGCGATCGACGCCGGGAAGACCACGCCCTGGACCTTGCGCCAGGTCGCGTAGTCGGGGACGACGTCGCTGTCCATGAAGCTGACGTCGGGGACGGTCTCCCACGACGAGCCGCCGCCGTCGGCGAGCGGAAGGAGCGCGTCGAGATCGGCCGGAAGCGCGGGCGCGGTGACGGTGCCCGTGGCCGCGTTGTTCGCCGGGACCACGATCGACCAGCGCGTCGTGCTCTCGGTCGAGCCGTCGAACCAGCCGATCCGGACGAGGCCGCCCTTCATCGGGCCCATGTTGCCGGTCCAGCTCATGACCGGGCGCCGGGGCGCAGCCGCGTTCAGCGTCGCGGCGGTGAGCGCCGGCGGGAGCTGCGCGGGTGAGGCGTCGAGCGTGATCGTGCCCGTGGGGGCGACGCGCTTGCCGATGACGCGCGAGGCCTGGAAGCCCGACGTGTACGAGACGGCCGCGTTGTAACCGTCGGCGAAGCCGGCCGCGGCCTTGAACTGCGCGTCGAACGCCTGCCCCATGTTCCGGCTCTCGACGAACGCGGTCTGGTTCGCGATCTGCTGGAACCAGATGCGGCCCGAGGCGTCCGTCGTGTTCGTCACCGAGACGGTCACGTCGGCCGGCGGGAACTTCCACGCGTCGGTGGTCACCGAGACCACGCCGCCGTCGGCGACCGCCGCGACGGGCTTCTTCAGCGCGTGCGCGACGATCGTATCGGCACCGTTCGCGCCGGCGACGAGGACGGCGCCCATCCCGCGGAAGCAGTACGGCTCGACGTAGACCGAGACCGGCTGGTCGTCGAGGAAGCCGCGGTACGTCTCGCAGCCGCCGACCTTCACGTAGTAGTTCGACGTCGGACCGCCCGCGTCGGTGAACGCGCCGCCGGGGACGGTGATCTGGAACTCGGCGATCGTGTTCCCCACCGGTGCGACGACGGGGAGGACGTCGCCTCCTTGCACGCCGGTCCACGTGAGGATCTCGCGCTGGCTCGCTCCGGTGTCGAACACGACGGTGGCCATCGCGATCGCCGGGTTCACCGCGCTCGTGGCCTTGCCGTCGGCGCCGGTCTTCTTCGTCTCGAGCACCGCGCCGGCCGCATCGTGGAACACGACGGTGAGGTTCGCGACCGCCGCGCCGGTGACGCCCGTCGCGACGACGGTGACCGGCTGCGGAGCGACGGCGTCGGGCTCGGGCTGCCCCGCGTCGGGCAGGCTCGAGTCCGACGTCGGGCGGCTCGAATCGAACGCGCCGGCCTCGGGGAAGTCGTTCGACGGCGGCCCGGCCGAATCGTCCTCGCACGCGAAGACGAGAGCAGCGGTAAGCAAGGGTCCTGCGAAGAAGACGAGACGGCGCATGGTGCAGGAGTTTCGCCTGCAATCCGTGACGATACAAGTCGTCCAAAGAGCTTACGCGCGCCGCTCGATGATCAGGCTCTGCACGCCCCGGCCGATGCTCCCGCGCGCGTCCGAGAGGAGCGCATCGGCAATCCCGATGCCATCGGGCCCGACGGTCGTCTTCGCGTCGACGGCGACCCACTCGCCTTCGCACGCGCGACCGAGCACGACCGTGAGATCGGGGTTCACGAACGTCAGCTTCGACAGATCGAGGGCCACGCTGATCCCGTTGCCCGAGTCGGCGGCGACGACCACCCGCTGGATCGGCGAGAGGGCCTCGCCCGGGAGCACGCTCACCCGCGCGCGCATCCACACCGCCATCTTCCCCTCGCCGAACACGCCGTCGATCAGGCGGCTCTCCATCGCGGTGTGGTAGCCCACGGCCTCGCGGAAGAAGGAGAACTCGAACGGCGGGCAGTCGGCGGGGGCGCGCGGCGGCTCGACGGGCGTGGCCTCGACGATCGACGTGTCGCGCCGCACGAACAGCGCCTCGGCCGAGGCCACCGGCTTGCCGTCCTTGGCCGCGAGCAGATGCGCGCGCGCGACGCGGACCTTCTTGCCCTCGCGCACCGACTCGAGCTCCACCCGGAAGCGATCGATCCCGATCGGCTTGTGGAACATCATGGTGAAGCGCGCGATGCGGGCGTCGTCGCCGCCTGCCGCCTCGTGGGCCTTCTCGAGCAGGCCCGCGAGCAGCGCGGACGGAGGGCCGCCGTGCTGGTGATGCGGGCTCCACGGTCCGCGCGTGAGCTCGGTCGCACGGTAGAGGTCGCCCTCGCGGACGAAGAACGAGTCGGGCGGCGGGGTCACGGCGGATCCTGGAAGCGGAGCACCTTCCGCCACTCCGGGACCATGTTGTCGTCGGTGATCACCAGCGCCGCCTGCGTGCGCGCGAGCACGCTCTCGCGCGACTCGAGCCCCGACTCGATCGGCGGCGCGTGGATGGTGTCGGCGTATGCGAGCGTCTCGTCGAACAGCTCGCGGCCGCGCTCGGTCGAGCGGTCGAGGATGGGCGCGCCGTCGAGGCGGTAGTCCTCGAGCGTCCTCCGCCAGCGCTCCCTGTCGAACGAGAGCGGCGAGTCGCTGACCGCCATGAAGTTGTAGACGCGCATCGCGTGGGGGAACGTCGTCGCCGCGGTCTTCTGCACGTCCTCCGACGACGTCGAGTTGAAGTAGAAGAAGCCGCCGGGCGCCAGGTGCGCGCGGACGATCTCGAGGTACTCCTTCGAGAGCAGGTCGGTGATGTGCGCGCGCCAGTGCCAGGTGGTGTTCTGCACGATCACGTCGAAGCGCTGGTCGTGGCGGTTGAGCCAGCGGCGCCCGTCGTCGATCACGATCTCGACCTTCGGATCCTTCAGGATGCCGGCGACCTCCTCGTGCTTCGCGATCAGCTCGATGTAGCCGGGGTTGATCTCGACGATGGTGATCTTCTCGAGGCCGGGGAGGTTCGACAGCACCTTCGCCCACGAGCCCGACGCGAGGCCGACCATGAGCATGCGCTTCGGCGCCGGGTGCATCGCGCCGACGCCGTAGGCCCGGAGGATGCCGTTCTTGTCCCACTCGAGCGAGGTGTTGAAGCGCCCGTCGTAGGCGCCGCCGCCGTAGACCGTGTCGTCCTGGGTGACGGTGATGACGCCGCTCTTGGTCTCGATCACGTCGGCGAACTTCGTGTCGTCGGTGAACTTCCCCTTGTAGAGGAGGCGCTCCCAGATGCGGTCGTAGAACCTCGGCGTCCCGAGGACCACCGTCGCCACGGCGAGCCCGGCCACGACGGGCACCGCGACGCGCGCGCGGCCGCGGAGGTCCGACATCCACAGGAGCACCGCGCTCAGCAGCATGCCCACCAGGCCGATCGCCGCGCCGACCTTCGCCAGCGGCCAGGCGTCGAGGAAAACGAAGCCGGTGAGGAGACTGCCGGCGGCGGAGCCGACGATGTTTGCAAGATACACGTAGCTGAGGTTCACCCCCGCGCGGTCGTCGGCCTTGATGCCGAAGTGGCTGACGAGCGGGAGGATCGCCCCGAGGAGCGCGGCGGCGAGCGCGACCATCGCGAGCGCCGGCGGCCAGTCCCAGCGCTTCGCCGACCAGCCGAACACCGGCACCACCAGCCACGCGACGAGGTTCGCGACGAGCACGAAGCCGGCGACGGTGCGGAGCTGGCGCGCGTCCCCCGCCTTCGTGTCGTCCTTGCAGAACGCGCCGGCGAGGCGCGACCCGAACGCGAGCCCGAAGAGGTACGCCGCCAGGAGCAGGCCGAACGCGCCCGGCAGGCCCCAGCTCGCGAACGCGATGACGCGGTACCAGAGGATCTCGTAGGAGAGGGCGATGAAGCCGCTGGCGGCGGCGACCGCGAGCGCGACGGCGAAGCTCATGCCGCGTTCTCTTCTTCGGTGGCGGCGCCCGCGGCGGCGGCGGCGAGCGTTTGCGCGATCTCCTGCGGGCGCTGCGCGCGGCGGTGCGCGACGTACGCGAGCAGGCTCACGGTGACGTTCAGCAGCGCGGCGATGCGCACCGAGCCCGCCTGGCCCGCGCGGCCCATGATGACGAGCACGGCCGCGGCGGAGGCGAACGCCGAGCCGAGCGTGTTCACGAAGTAGAGCGTGCCGACGCTCTTGCCGACGTTCTTGTTCTCCCGCACGAGGTGCGCGACGAGGAGCGGCAGCGTGCTGCCCATCAGGAGCGTGGGCACGAGCACGAGGAGGAAGGTGACGAAGAACGTCGCGAGCGCGCTCATGCCGAGCGTCACGTTGCCCACCGCGTGGAACACGCCGAGCGACACCGCGCCGAAGAGCCCGATGCCGAGCTCCACGAGCGAGAACATGAGGAGGACGGGCCGCTTCGGATCCTTCGACACCACGCCGCCCGCGAGGCTGCCCAGCCCGAGGCCGAGCATGAACGCGGTCACCACCATGGTGACGCTCTCCACGTTGATCCCGTAGATCGCGTAGAGCGCGCGCTGCCAGACGATCTGGTAGAGCAGCGCGGCGAACCCCGACAGGAAGAAGACCACGTAGATCCAGGCGCGGCTGGGCATTGCGGCGCCGAACGCTACACCAGAGCGCGCCGGAGCTCGCCCAAGAAGTATTCGCAGTCGGTGACGATCCCCACCGCCTGGTGCGTGCCGCGATCGACGAGCTTGATCACCGTGTCGGCATCGGTGTCGACGCAGAAGGTGAAGACGTCGGCCGAGAGGATGTTCCCGGTGGCGACGCCGTGCAGCGTGGTCGCGACGATGATCGCCACGCCGACGCCCTCGACGTGCGCCCGCATCGCGTCGGCCGCCGCGACGACGTCGGTGACGACGCCGGGCAGCGGGCCGTCGTCGCGGATCGATCCGGCGAGCACGTAGGGCACGCCGAGCTCGTGGCACGCGGCGAAGATGCCCGTCGACACGAGCCCCGAGCGCACCGCCTCGGCGATCGATCCCGCGCGGCGCACCTGGTTGATCGCGCGGAGGTGGTTCTGGTGCCCGTGCGGGGCGGGCGCCCCGGTGGCGAGGTCGACGCCGAGCGACGTGCCGAAGATCGCCGACTCGACGTCGTGCGCCGCGAGCGCGTTGCCGGCGAAGAGGACGTCGACGAAGCCGGCGCGGACGAGCGCCTCGAGCATCGGACCGCTCCCGCTGTGCACGATCGCCGGGCCGCCCACGAAGAGCACCTTGCGTCCCGCCTGCTTCGCGTCGCGGATCGCCGAGGCCGCGTCCGCGACGAGCCGCGCCTTCGGCCGCTCGGTCGACACGCCGGACGACATGAAGCGGAACGCGTCGCCCTCGATCGCCGTGCGCTTCGGGACCTTCACCCGCACGCCCTCGTCGCCGACGACGAGGAGATCGCCCTTCCGCACGCGGTGCATGGGGCACGACTCCGCGGCGCCGCCGGTCACGCGGATGCCGACGTCCATCTCCGGGCGCGCCACGGGCACCCACGCGCCGCCGACGCGCACCTCGGTGAGGAAGTTCGTCGTCGCGTAGAAGCCTTCGGGGAAGACGCCGTCCATGTCGGCCGGCTCGAGGCGCGCGTCGCTCATCGCCGCGATGCTAAGGTCCGGCGCGTGGCGAAGGAAGCAGCGCTGGTCTCCGCCCGCGCGGCGAGGAGCTCTGAATCGAGACTCATTCGATCGCGCGCGGAGGATCGCGCGCCGTCCGGCGTGAGCTATAGGAGCGCCGTGCTCCGCCCGATCGTCCTCGCGCTCTCCGTCGTCGTCTGCTCCGCGCTGCCCGCCTGCTCGTCCGACGACGACGCCGCCGGCCCCGCGCCCGCCGCGGAGGCCGCCACCGTCGCGTTCGATCCGTCCGCCCGGTTCGCGGAGGAGAACGCGTTCTTCGACTTCCCCTATCCGTCGGATCTGCGCCTCACCGCGGACGGCGCGCCGGACGTCGCGCCGTTCCCCGACCCCGGCGTGCCCATCCTCACGGGGCTGAAGAAGGGCGCGCAGGACCGCAAGGGCTTCCCCGTCGTCCCGGTGGGCTACTTCCGCCTCACGGCGAAGCCCGCAGCGCGCAGCCCGAAGACGCTGATCGAGGGCGGGGCGAAGGCGCCGATCGTCCTCGTCGACGTCGATCCCGCGTCGCCCGAGCGCGGCGCGACCATCCCCGTCGTCGCCGAGACGCCGAACCCGGATCGCTACGCGCCCGAGTACATGATCGCGATCACCGCGCGCCCGGGCATCGTCCTCGCGCCGAAGCGCAAGTACGCGTTCTTCATCACGCGCGACGTGGGCCTCGAGGGCGGCGGCGAGCTCGTCCCGCCGAAGGCGCTCACCGCGTCCGACGACCCGCGCGTCCGCGACCTCTACGCCCCGTTCTGGGAGACGGTGGACAAGCTCGGCGTCGCGCGCGACCGGATCGCCGCGGCCACGGTCTTCACCACCGGCGACGTCGTCGCCGACTCCGCCGCCCTCGGGGACAAGGTCCTCGCGGCGCACCATCCGGAGATCACCGATCTCGTCCTCGAGCCCGATCCGCAGAACAAGCTGCCGAGCATGTGCCACGTCCGCGGCAAGATCGTGCTCCCGCAGTTCCAGAAGGGCACGCCGCCCTTCGACACCGAAGGCCTCTTCGAGATCGGCGCCGATGGCGCACCGGTGAAGCAGCGCGACGAGACGGTGAACGTGTCGATCACCGTGCCGAAGACGAAGATGCCGGCCGGCGGCTATCCGCTGGTCGTCTACTTCCACGGCTCGGGGGGCGTCTCGCGCCAGCACGTCGACGGTGGCGGCAACGACGAGGGCGACGGCAACAGCGTCTGGCCGAGCACCGTCCTCACCGAGCACGGCTTCGCCGTCGCGGGCACCGCGCTGCCGATCAGCCCGGAGCGCGTCCCCGGCGCCACCGACTACGCGTACATCAACCCGGACAACCTCGTCGCCATCCGCGACACGTTCCGCCAGGGCGTGCTCGAGTCGCGCCTCTTCATCTCCGCGCTCGAGAAGCTGCGCATCCCCGCGTCGGTCGTCGCCGGCTGCAGCACCGAGACCGGCGAGATCCGCTTCGCCGAGGGCATCCACGCCCAGGGCCAGTCGATGGGTGGAATGTACACGAACCTGGTGTCGGCCGCCGATCCGCGGATCAAGGTGTCCGTCCCCACCGGCGCGGGCGGGTACTGGATCTACTTCCTCCTCGAGACGAGCTTCGTCGAGAACATCGGCGGCCTCCTCTCCGTGGTGCTCAAGACGCAGGAGCGCATGTCGTTTTTGCACCCGGCGCTGCACATCGGCGAGACCGCCATCGAGGCGGCCGACTCGATCGTGAGCGCGAACCGTCTCGCGAGGCGCCCGCTTCCCGGGCATCCGGCGCGGTTCATCTACGAGCCGGTCGGCAAGGACGACTCGTACTTCCCGACGCAGATCTACGACGCGATGGTCCTCTCGTACGGCCACCCGCGCGCGGGCGACGAGGTCTGGCCGTCGATGCACGACGCGCAGAAGCTGGTCGGGCTCGACGCGGTCGCGCCCTATCCGGTGAAGGCGAACCTGAAGTCGGAAAGCGGCGCGCCCTATACCGGCGTCGTCGTGCAGTACGCGAGCGACGGCACGTTCGACTCGCACCAGATCTACCGGCGGGTCCCGGCGGTCCAGCACCAGTACGCCTGCTTCCACGAGACGTTCCGCAAGACGGGCGTCGCGGTCGTCTCGCCGCCCGGTCCGCGCGACGCGCCCTGCGCGGAGTGATCCCGCGCCGCGGCGCGGGGGGCCGGCCCCCTCGGCGCGCGCTGTTTCACCAGTTCAATTGAACCAGTGAAACAGCTCCGAGGGGGGGCCGGGGCCGCCGCGCGTTGTTTCACCAGTGCGATTGAACTGGTGAAACAGCTCCGGGCGGGGTCACCCGCCCCCCGGCGCGGCACCACGCGGCACCACGCGGCACCACGCGGCACCGCGTGGCAGCGCGCGTCACCGCGCGAGCAGGAGGGCGCCGGCACAGACGAGCGCGGCGCCGATCACGCCGAGGCGCTTCGGGCGATCGCCGACGAGGACCGCGAAGAGCTGCGCGAACAGGATGGACGTGTTGCGCAGCGTGAGGACCACGCCGGCGCCGGCGCGCTCCATCGCGAAGAGGAAGACGACGAAGCCGCCCGACGCGAGGACGCCGCCGCCGAAGACGTGGAGCGGCTGCGCGCGCGCCGCCTCGAGCACCTTGCGGGCGCGCGCACGACCGATGAGCGCGATGTTCACGAGCGACGCGGTCGAGAGCGAGATGGTGACGACGGCCTCCGGCCGGCCGCCGTTCGACAGCGCGACCTTGTAGGCGAGATGGTAGCCGGCGACGAAGACCGCGCAGACGACGGCGAACGCGAAGCCGCGCGCGCGAGGGCGCCGATCGAGGGTCGCCGCGACGGTGCCGCTCCGTTCGCCGGCGCCCGTGGACGCGAGGCCGAGCAGCACGAGCGCGGTCCCTGCGACGCGCCCGGCGGTGAGCTCCTCGTGGAGCGCGAGCACGGAGACCGGCCATACGATCGCGAGCGCGCCGCCGCGGACGACGGTGTAGACCGGCCCGAGCGGGGCGAGCGAGAGCGCACGCGCGAGGGTGAAGAAGTAGCCGGCCTCGAGCGCGCCGGAGACGAAGCACCACACGAGCGAGGCGCGCGGCGGGGCGGGGGCGTGGAGCGCGAGCGCGACGAGCGCGGAGGTGAACGCGGCGGCGCTGGAGACGCCGATGACCGCATGGTCGGGCTCGCGCGTGCGCTTGAGGACGGCGTTCCAGGCCGCGTGGACCAGGGCGGAGCAGACGACGAGGAGCGCGACGCCGATCGTCATCTTGCGCTAGAGGATAGCCATGAACCGCAAGCCCGAGGTGCTCGCGCCGGCCGGCGATCGCGAGGCGCTCGAGGCCGCGGTGCGCGCCGGTGCCGACGCCGTCTACTTCGGCCTCCACGGCTTCAACGCGCGCGCCCGGGCGAAGAACTTCGACGCCGCGGAGCTGGGGCGGACGATCCGCTACCTGCACGAGCACGGGGTCCGCGGATACGTGACGCTCAACACGCTGGTGTTCGACGAGGAGCTCGAGAACGTCGAGAACGCGATCCGCGCGTGCGCGGAGGCCGGCGTCGATGCGGTCATCGTGCAGGACCTCGGTGTGGCGAAGCTCGCGCGGGCGATCGCACCCGATCTGCACGTGCACGCCTCGACGCAGATGACGTGCACCGACGCATCCTCCGTCGAGCTGGCGCGCGAGCTCGGAGCGACGCGCGTGATCCTCGCGCGCGAGCTGTCGCTCGAGGACATCGCGAAGATCCGCGCGGAGACCGACGCCGAGCTCGAAGTGTTCGTGCACGGCGCGCTGTGCATCTCGTACTCGGGGCAGTGCCTCACGAGCGAGGCGATCGGCGGGCGGAGCGCGAACCGCGGCGCCTGCGCGCAGGCATGCCGCCTCCCGTACGAGCTGGTCGTCGACGGCCGGCTCGCCGACACGAAGGACGCCGCGTATCTCCTGTCGCCCGAGGACCTCGAGGCGTCGAGCCTCGTCCCCGACCTCGCGCGTCTCGGTGTCGCGTCGATCAAGATCGAGGGCCGCCTCAAGGGCCCCGAGTACGTCGCCGCGACGACGCGCCTCTATCGCAAGGCGGTGGACGACGCGCCCAGCGGCGAGGATCGGCGTGCGGCGCTGCAGACGTTCTCGCGCGGATCGGGGCCGGGCTTCCTCGCCGGCGTCGATCACCAGCGCCTGGTCGAGGGCCGGGCGTGCGATCACCGCGGCGTCGAGGTCGCGACGTTCGAGCGCGTCGAGCGCGCGAAGGGCAAGAGCTGGCTCGTGCTCCGGGCGAAGGCGCCGCTCGCGCTCGGTGACGGCGTCCTCGTCGAGGGCGGCCGCGCGTCCGAGGGCGAGCTCGGCGGGCGCATCTGGGCGATCGAGGGCGCGCGCGTGTGGCTCGGACCCGACGTGCGGGTGCCCGACACGCTCGTGGCCGGGCGGCGCGTCTTCAAGACGAACGATCCCGCGCTCGAGAAGCGCATCCTCGCCGAGGTCGCCGCGAGCCCGCGGCGCGTGCGCGTCGACCTCCGCATCGCGGGCCGCATCGGCGAGCCGTTCGTGCTCGAGGGGCGCGCGGAGAGCGGCGCATACGCGCGCGTGACCGGCGACGCGAACGTCGAGGCCGCGCAGAAGACGCCGCTCGACGAGGCCGCGCTGCGGGACAAGCTCGGGCGCCTGGGCGACACGCCGTTCGAGCTCGGCGCCCTCGACGTCGCGCTGCCGGCCGGCGTGATCGTGCCGCTCTCGTCGCTGAACCGCGCGCGCCGTGCGCTCGCCTCGGCGCTCCTCGACGGCGCGGCGAAGACCCACGCGACGACCGATGTACATTACACGCAGCTGGTGGAGGCGTCGCGTCCTCCTCCGCGCGAGCCGCCGCCGTCCGGGCTGTTCGTCCTCTGTCGCAACGCGGCCCAGGCGCATGCCGCGATCGACGCGGGCGCGGACGGCGTGTACCTCGACTTCCTCGAGCTCACCGGGACGGGCGAGGCGATCCGCTCGCTCCGCGCGCGGGAGGGCGGAGCGCGCCCCTTCGTCGGGATCGCGCCGCCGCGCATCCGCAAGCCGGGCGAGGAGAAGATCGATCGCTACATCGCCTCGCTCGAGCCCGATGCGCTGCTCGTGCGGGGCCTCGGCGCGCTGCGCGAGCTCTCGCGCGGCGAGCGCGCGGCGCCGATGGCGCTCGGCGACTTCTCGCTGAACGTCACCAACCGGCTCACCGCGGGCGAGGTGCTCGCGCGCGGGCTCTCGGCGTTCACGCCGTCGTTCGATCTCGACTCGGCGCAGCTGCTCGCGCTCCTCCGCTCGCCGTTCGGGCCGTGGGCGGAGGTGATCGTGCACCATCCGATGGCGCTGTTCCACATGGAGCACTGCGCGATCGCCGCGCTCCTCTCCGAGGGCAAGGACTACAAGACGTGCGGCCGGCCGTGCGAGCGCCATCAGGTGTCGCTCCGTGACCGCGCGGGGATGGACCATCCCGTCGAGGCGGACGTGGGCTGCCGGAACACCGTCTTCCACGCGAAGCCGCAGAGCGCCGTGCAGCTCGTCCCGCAGCTCGAGGCCGCGGGCGTGCGGCGCTACCGGATCGAGCTCGTGCGCGAGAGCGCGGACGACGTCGGACGCCTCGTGCGGGCGTACCGCCGTGCGCTCGAGGCGCCCGCGCAGGCGCACGACGTCTGGCGCGAGCTCCGGGCCGAGAGCGGCTGGGGCGTGGTGAAGGGCTCGCTGCGCGTGCTCGCCTGACGATCAGCGCGACTCGCTCGCATGGCGCGGCGGACGCCGCGAGAGCGGGAGGTGATCGCGGATGTAACGGTCGAGGCGGCCGACGTCGACGATCTTCGAGAAGCACGCGTCGAAGCCGCTCGTGCGCGCGACGTCCGGGGTGAAGCCGGTGCCCACCGCGAGCATGAGGATGACGAGCAGCGGCCTCCGCGGCGCCATCACACCGTTGAGGAAGCTCACCGAGCTGCCGAACAACGACAGGTCCACGAGGAGCACGTCGACGTGCCGCGTCTCGATCAGATGCTGCAGCTCCCAGGCGCTCCGTGCGGTCAGCACTTCGTAGCGCAGGTCCGAGAGCGCGGCCGTGACGAGACCCTCGTGGAGGCGGTCACGGTCCGCCACGACGACCAGGGGAACGCCCGAATTCATGAAGGCCGCACGAGGCACGTGCCGCGCCGCACGGAGGATGCGCCGAGAACGAAGGGTGACGGCGGGGCCGCTGTCCTGCACCGTGGCGCATCGGCCCCATCCGGAGCAGCCCGCCACGCACGCGCTTCGACCGCCGGGTCCGCGATCTGATACCGTCGACTTCGGGAGAGATGGTCGAGAAAGCGCCCCAGCGCCAGCCAATCCGCGTCTCGTACGAGGCGAAGAACGGCGCCCGTGAGACGACGACCGCGAGCGACCTCAGCCTCGGGGGGCTCTTCGTCGAGACCACCCAGAAGAGCCCGGCCATCGGCGCGTTCGTCGCGCTCGAGATCGAGTCCGGCGCGACGAAGGTAGCGATCGACGGACGCGTGCTGTCGTCCTCGCCCACCGGCTTCGCGGTGCGGTTCATCGATCTCCCGAACGACGTGGCCTCCGCGCTGAGCTTCATCCTCGCGACGCGCGTGCCGCGCCGCGGGACCACGCTCGGGCTCGGCGAAGCCGAGGAGGGGGTCGCGAAGTACGAGAGCGCGCGCAGCCTC